>DASVBE010000004.1:0-7402 GCA_036375995.1 Streptosporangiaceae bacterium
TACGCCGCCGCGATCGAGTCGGGCAAGGAGCCAGGCAACGGCGGCGGCGGGCCGGTAAAGATCGACGGCTGGACGTGCCGCGGCTTCGCCACCCCGGTGGTGCTGCGCACCGGCAACGCGTCCAAGTGCGAGAAGGGCACCTTGGAGATCCTCGCCGTATTGCCCACCACGGCTTAGCCCGCCGGCGTAGCCGGCCGGGCGAGCGCAGGTGCCGCCGGCGCTGTTTCCCGACGAGCGACGCCGGCGCGACGAAGGAGCGCCGAAGGAGCGAGGAGGGAAAGCAGCGCCTCCCAGCGGCCCTGCGCGAGCCGGCTAGCGCTGCACGGCGCCGGTGCGGCGGGCCGCTTCGGCGACCGCCGCCTCCCGGGCCGCGCTGGCCTCCTCCGCGGTCAGCGTCCGGTCCGCGGCGCGGAACCGCAGCGTGTAGCTCAGCGACTTGCGGCCCTCGCCGGCCTGCTCGCCGGTGTACACGTCGAACAGCACGATGTCCTCGAGCAGCGACTCGCCGGCCGACCGGGCCCCGTCCACCAGCGCGGCGGCCACCTCAGCGGACGGCACCCCGGCGGGCACGGACAGCGACACGTCCTGGGTCGCGACCGGGTAACCGGATACCGGCGGGACCTGGAGCGGCCCGAGCCCGGCCAGCGCGGTCTCCACCACGGACATGTCCAGTTCGGCCGCGCAGGTCCGGGGCGGCAGCCCGAACTCGCTGATCACCCGCGGGTGCAGTTCGCCCGCGTAGCCCACCAGCCAGCTGCGGTCCGGGCCGGCCGTCACGGACAGCGCCGCGCACCGGCCCGGGTGCCACGGCGGCTGCTGGGCGGCCGTAACGGTGAACGGCACCCCGCTGACCGCCAGCACCTGGCGGGCCGCCTCGATGGCGTCCTGCCAGCCGGCCGTCCGGCCCGGGCCCCACCAGCCCGCCGCGTCCCGGTTCCCGGCCAGCACCACGCCCAGGTGCAGCGGCTGGTCGGGCAGGGCCGCGTCCAGCGTCGCCGCCTCCGCCACGGTGGGCCCGTGGTCGACGGCCAGGATCGGCGCCTCGCCGGGCCCGCCGGGCTGGGTCAGGAACACCTTGCCCAGCTCGAACAGGGCGACGTCGGCGAACCCGCGGCCGGTGTTGCGGGTCAGCACCCGCAGCAGGCCGGGCAGCAGCGTGCCGCGCAGCAGCGGCTCGTCGTCCTTGATCGGGTTGGCGATCTGCGGCACGCTGCGCCGCGGGTCGCCGGGCGGCAGGCCGAGCCGGCCGGCGTCCGCGGCCGGGCCGAACGGGTTGCTGATCACCTCGACGAAGCCGCGGCTGGCCAGGTGCCGGCCGAGGGTGCGGCGCAGCCGCTGCCGCGGGGTCAGCCCGCGCCCGGCGGCCGCGCGCGGCATCCGCACCGGCACGTTCTCGTACCCCTCCAGCCGGATGACCTCCTCGGCCAGGTCGGCCGGGTCGGTCAGGTCCGGGCGCCAGGACGGCGGGGTCACGGTCAGCCACCCGCCGGTCCGGTCGTGCCGGGGGTGCTCGTGCCGCACGTGCCGGCCGGGCCCGTCCGGGTCGGCCGCGCCGCCCGCTGTACCCGCCTCGGCGGTCTCCGCGTGCACCTCGCAGCCGACTTGGCGGAGCCGCCTGGTCACCGCGTCCAGCCCGTAGACCACCCCGGCCACCTGGTCCGGGTAGCCGACGGTCATGCCGATCGTCACCGGCGCCACGTCCACTTGCGCGTGCGTGCAGCCGGGCACCACGGTGCCGCCGCCCAGCGCGGTCAGCAGCGACACCGCCCGGGCCGAGGCGCGCAGCGGCAGCTCGCGGTCCACGCCCCGCTCGAACCGGGCCGAGGCCTCGCTGAACAGCCGGTGCCGCCGGGTCATCCGGGCGGTGCCCGCCATGGAGAAGTGCGCCGCCTCGATGACCAGATCGGCACTGTCCGCCGTGATCTCGGTGGCCAGCCCGCCCATCGTGCCGGCCAGTGAGATCGGCCCGGACTGGTCGGTGATCAGGATGTCGTCCGGGTCGAGGGTGCGGACCACGTGGTCGAGGGTTTCCAGCTGCTCCCCCGGCCGGGCCCGGCGGACCACGATCGGCCCGGTCAGCGCGGACCGGTCGAACGCGTGCAGCGGCTGGCCGAGCTCGATCATCAGGTAATTGGTCACGTCCACGGCCAGCGAGATGCTGCGCACGCCGCACCGGGCCAGCCGCACCCGGATGGCCAGCGGGGTGGGCCGGGCCGGGTCCAGGCCGCGGACCTCGCGCAGCACGAACCGGTCGCACGCGGTGGGGTCGCCGATGCTGGCCGGCCACACCGCGCCGGACTCGCCGGCCAGGTCCGGGGGCAGGTCCGCGCTGGCCGGGTCGGTGTACCCGGCGTCGTAGGCCAGCGCCAGATCCCTGGCCACGCCGCGGATGGACAGCGCGTAGCCGCGGTCCGGGGTGATCGACAGGTCGAGCACCCAGTCGCGCAGCCCGGCCCAGGCGGTGAAGTCCTGGCCCAGCGGCGCGTCGTCGGGCAGCACGAGGATGCCGGAGTGGTCGTCGCCGAGGTCAAGCTCGGCGGCCGAGCAGATCATGCCCTCCGATATCCGGCCGTAGGCCTTGCGGGTACCGATCGCGAATCCGCCGGGCAGCACGGCGCCGGGCAGCGCCAGCGGCACCAGGTCACCGACCGCGAAGTTGACCGCGCCGCAGATGACGTGCCGGTCCTGGCCGTCGCCGGCCTGCACGCGGCAGTACCTGATGGGCTTGCGGAACCCGGTCAGCTCCTCGATCTCGCGGACCTGGGCGACGACCACGCCGGAGATGTCGTGCCCGGCGGGCTCGATGGTCTCGACCTCGAGGCCGACGGCGGTCAGCCGGGCGGCCACCGCACGGGCGGTCTCCTCCCCGACGGCCCCGTCCGGCCCGGCGGGCAGGTCCAGGTGGGCGTACTCGAGCAGCCATGACAGCGGGACGCGCATCACGCCTCCATTCCGAAGGCGCGGCTGAACCGCACATCACCCTCGACGGTGTCCCTGATGTCGGTGACCCCGTGCCTGATCATCAGCGCCCGCTCGATGCCGAGGCCGAACGCGAACCCGCTGTACCGGTCCGGGTCGATGCCGCAGGCGACCAGCACCCGCGGGTTGACCATGCCGGCCCCGGCGATCTCGATCCAGCCCTGCGACCGGCAGACCCGGCACGGGTCGCCGCCGGGCCGGGTGGACGCCATCCGGCACACGTGGCATTCCATGGACACGTCCACGGACGGCTCGGTGAACGGGAAGAAATCCGGCCGCAGCCGGGTGCGCAGCCCTTCGCCGAACATCGCGTCGACGAACGCGCTGATCGCGCCGCGGAGGTCGGCCATAGTCAGGCCCTCGTCCACGGCCAGGCACTCGATCTGGTGGAACACCGGGCTATGCGTGGCGTCCAGGGTGTCGGTGCGGAAGCACTTGCCCGGGCTGACCACGTACAGCGGCAGGGGCCGGGTGAGCATGGACCGGATCTGCACCGGCGAGGTGTGCGTGCGCAGCACCACACCGGACCGGTCCGCGCCGCCCGGGCCCCGCACGAAGAACGTGTCCTGCATCTCCCTGGCCGGGTGGTCAGGGGGGAAGTTCAGGGCGTCGAAGTTGAACCATTCGGCCTCGACCTCGGGGCCCTCGGCGACCTCGTAGCCCAGGCCGACGAACACGTCGGTGAGCCGCTCGGCGACCACGGTGACCGGGTGCCTGGCGCCCTGCGGGGTGCGGTCCCAGGGCAGGGTGACGTCGACTGTCTCCTCGTCCAGGACCCGCTGGTCCCGGTCGGCTTCCAGCTCGCCCTGACGGATGGCCAGCGCGTCCCTGATCGCGGTGCGGGCCGCGCCCACCCGCCGGCCGGCGTCGGCCCTGGCGGCCGGGGGCAGGGCCTTGATCTCGGCGTTGGCCTCGGTGATGGGCGCCCGGTCACCGGCGTGCGCCAGCCGCGCCGCCTTCAGCTGGTCGAGATCCTTGCTGCTGGCAATGGCGGCCAGGGCCTCGTCGACGGCGCGCTGCACCTCCTCGGCGGACAGCGCCGACACCGCGACCGGGTCGTAGCTCTTGTTCGGTGCGGACATTGTGGGTTCCTGATCTCCTGCGTTGTGCCCGTCGACATGGACTGTGGGCCCGTAGAACCATACGCAACGGCTAGCGGGGGCTGGCCGTGCGGTCAGAGCCGACCGCCGCCGCCGCGGATCAGGTCATGCGGGCGCGAGCCCGCCGGTCAGCCAAACTCAGGCGTGCCGGCGGGCATGGTAAATCGGAACTCCGCGCCGCCGCCGGGCGCCTGGTGCACGCTGATGGTCCCGCCGTGCGCCTCGACCAGGCCCTTGACGATGAACAGGCCAAGGCCCGCACCGCCACGCCGCTTGGCCCGCCAGAACTGGCGGAACACCCGCGGGGCCAGCTCAGGCGCGATGCCAGCGCCCTGGTCGCGGACGGACACCGCGATCCCAGGGGCCCCGGCGCCACGCAGCGGTTCCACCATGGTGGTTACGGTACCAGCCCCGTGCCGGACCGCGTTCTCGATCAGGTTTCCCAGGATCTGGTCGATCTTGTCCGCGTCCAGCCAGGTCTCCGGCAGTTCGCTGGTCACCCGCAGCTGGAACCGGGCCGCGTTCTCCCCGGAGGCGACCCGTCCGGCGATGATCCGGCTGGCCCGCTGCGGCACGTCGACCAGCTGCCGGTGTACCTCGATCCGGCCGGCCTCGATCCGGGACACGTCGAGCAGCTCGGTGATCAGCCGGGTGACCCGGTCCGCGTCCGCGTTGACCGTCTCCAGCATGACCCGCTTCTGGTCGTCGGTGAACCGCGGCCACTTGGCCAGCAGCGTCGCGGTGAACCCCTTGACGCTGGTCAGCGGGGAGCGCAGCTCGTGCGCCACGGTGGAGACAAGGTCGGCGCGGCTGCGCTCGATCCGGGCCCGCTGCTCGGCGCCGCGCAGCGTGATGACGAGCTTGCGCACCCGCCTCGGCGGGGTGCCGCGGCCGTCCCGCGGCGGCGGGACCGGGTCGCGCACATAGCCGACCGACACCAGCAGCTCGGTCAGCTCGTCGCCGCAGGGCAGGTACAGGGAGCGCTCGGGATGCCGGGTGCGGGTGGACAGGCCGTGGTAGGGACGGACGTGCGCCCACCAGTTGCGCCCGTCGGAGTCCTGCAGCGGCAGGACGTGCCGCACGTCCTGGCCGAGCGCGCGGGCCGGCAGGATCCCGGTCAGCCGCCTGGCCGCCCGGTTGAACACCGTGACGCAGCCCCCGGCGTCCGCGACGACCAGCCCGTCGGGAAGGTCATCGGCGGCCACCAGGCCGCTGCCGGGGTCGTCCGCCAGGCCCGGGCGGCCGGCCGGCGCGGCCTGGGCCTGGCCCGGCACGATGCTGTCCACTCGCGCTGCCGCCCTCCGCCCCGGCGCTGTTCCCCCCGGGAGGATGCGGGCCGTGACCCGGGATCCGGGGGCTCCCAGGGCTGGCTGATGCGCCCGCCGCAACGGCGGCGCGGTGACCCCGTCGGGGATCACCCAATGACACAACGTGATCAGACTCTAGCGCGTGCAGTGCTTTCTGGCTCTCGCCGGGCCGCTGAGAGGCGCTGCCTACTGTGCTTGCTGGCTCGCGGCGGGCCCTACGCTCGCTGGGCAGCTACGCCGGCAGCCCGCTGCTCGCGGGCTGAGGCGTACAGGCAGACCGCGGCGGCGGCGGCCAGGTTGAGGCTCTCGGCCTGGCCGTAGATGGGTACCGCGACGGCCTCGTCGGCCAGCGCGAGGAGGTCCGCGGGCAGGCCCCACGCCTCGTTGCCGAACAGCCACGCGGCCGGGCCGGCCAGCCGGGCGGCCAGCGCCGGGTCGTCCAGCCGGGCCGGGCCGCCGCCGTCCGCGGCCAGGATCGCCAGCCCGGCCCCGCGCAGCGCGCTGATCGCGCCGTCCAGCGGCGCGCCCGCCACCACCGGCAGGTGGAACAGGCTGCCCGCGGCGGCCCGCACGCACTTGCCGTTATAGGGGTCCACCGACGCGCCGGCGAATACCACCCCGTCCGCCCCCGCGGCGTCCGCGGTGCGCAGTACGGTGCCGGCGTTGCCGGGGTCGCGGACGTTGGCCAGGATCACCACCAGGGCGGGCCGGGCCGCGGCCAGCCGGCTCAGCGGGATATCGATGAACCGGCAGACCGCGAGCAGCCCCTGCGGGGTGACGGTCTGGGCCAGCTCGGCCATCACCTCGCCGCTGACCTGGTGCACGGCGGCGCCGCGGCGGGCCGCGCCGGCCACCAGGCCGCCGTGCCGGGACGCGGCCGGCGTGGTGACGAACAGCTCGGTGATCTCCGCGCCGCTTTCCAGGGCGGCGCCGACCGACTGCGGGCCCTCGGCCAGGAATGACCGTGCCCGCTGCCGGAACGCGCGCTTGGCCAGCTGCCGGGCGGCCTTGACGCGCGGCGAGCGGAGGCTGGTGATCTCACCGCCCGCCGGGTGCGTCATCGTGTGCTGGCCGGACCCTGTCCGCGGATCAGGCCGCGGCGGGAGCCGGGCCGTCCAGCTCGGGCAGGGCCTGCTTGGCCACCGTGACCAGGGCGGAGAACGACTGCGGGTCGGAGACCGCGAGCTCGGCGAGCATCCGCCGGTCGACTTCCACGCCGGCGATCTTCAGGCCCTGGATGAACCGGTTGTAGGTGATGCCGTCCGCTCGCGCCGCGGCGTTGATCCGCTGGATCCACAGCCGCCGGAACGCGCCCTTCCGGTCCTTGCGGTCCCGGTAGGCGTACGTCATCGAGTGCAGGCCCTGTTCCTTGGCCTTGCGGTACAGCCGGGACCGCTGGCCCCGGTAGCCGCTTGCGCGCTCCAGGACAACCCTGCGCTTCTTGTGGGCGTTGACTGCCCGCTTCACGCGTGCCATTTTGTGCGACTCCTTAAGCGGGCAGGGCTAGCGGCCCAGCAGCCTCTTCATCTTCTTGACGTCGGCGGGCGAGAGGGTGACCTCGTTCTTCAGCCGCCGCGTGCGCGTGCTGCTCTTGTGCTCGAGCAGGTGGTTCCGGTTGGCCCGGCGGCGCACGATCTTGCCGGTGCCGGTGACCCGGAACCGCTTGTTCGAGCCGCTGTGCGTCTTCATCTTCGGCATTTCGCCGTTGTCTCCGTTCTTCTGCGTGCCTGGCGCACGGGTGACCGCATGCCGTGGGCACCGATGTGCCCGGCCGGCCGCTACCGCGGCCGGCCTTTGCTGCCCCGGCAGTCCTGGCCAGGAAGCGTCTGTCGTTAGCGCCCCGGCTTAGCGTCGGCGCCGTGGTCGGCGGCAGCAGCCGGGTGCGCGGGCGCCGGGCCGGGCCGGGGGCCTGGCTGAGCCGGGCCGGGCCGCGGGGCCGTAGGCCGCGGGGCGGCTGGGCGCGGCGCGGCCGGCGTAGGTCCCGGGCGCGGCGCGGCCGGAGCCGGGCGCGGGCCC
>DASVBE010000048.1:0-5039 GCA_036375995.1 Streptosporangiaceae bacterium
AGCAGCGTGGTCAGTATCCGCACGGCGGTGGTCTTACCTGCCCCGTTCGGGCCCAGCAAGCCGAGGACCGTCCCGCGCGGCACCGACAGGTCGATCCCGCGCAGCGCGCGTACCTCACCGAACGACTTGACCAGGCCTTCCACCAGGATGGCCGGCCCTGAGCTGTACCCCACTGCTACCTCCCTGGCCGCAGGCTGACTGCGGCCGTACGGTTGCCCTGCACTCCCTTGCCTTGCTCAGACCGGGCCTCCCGGTCGAATTCACCGGCCGCAGACACCAGCCCGCACCGCGCCCTTCGGCGCCAGGTCCGCATCCCTCGGCGGTGTGCCACCGACGGCCCGCAGAGCCTAACCCGCGTCCGGGCGATGGCCCCAACCGATAATCCGCAGGCCTCGTCGCGGTAATCAGCTACCCTGATTGTACGAACACTTGTTCGCACCAAACTTCACTTCACTTCGCTCTCGTACATATGTTCTAATAGTTTCATGCCTGAGTCCACTACACCGGCCGCACCCTGGCCATAGTCCCGGGACCGGCGGCAGTCCCGCAGCCCGCGCTGCTGCGCTTCCCGGCTGCCCGCGGCCCTGCCGCCGCCCCGGCCCTCGCTGGACCAAGCACACCCCATCCCGGCCGGACGCCGGCTCGACCCCAGAAGCAGGTGACCACGTGAGAGCGCAGCAGGAAAACTTCACCCGGCGCAATGGACAGCCTCTCGCGGACCTGATGAGCGAGGAGGCCGAGCTCGAGCGACGGCTCGACGCGGTCCGGCTGTCGCTGCAGGCCGAGCTGTCCGAGCCGGTCAGCACCGGCCCCGAGGATGGCCTGCCGGCCGACCAGGACCTTGACCCGGACTGGCGCACCGACACGCTGATCAACCGGGGCCGGCACGGCACCGCCCGGTCCGGCCTCCCGGGGCTGCCTGGCCTCCCGGCCGTGTCCCGCTGGCTGAAGATCATGATCATCGCGCTGCTGGCCGTCGTTGCCGCGGCCCTGGTCATCATGAACGTGACCAGCAGCGGGCCATCCTGGCCAGCTTCGGTCGCGACGATGCAGAGCCAGATCTCCCGGGCCTGCCAGAATCCCGACGTCCGGTCCGAGCCGACCCAGGTCAACTTCGCCTGCGCCCCGGCGACCCGCTCGGTCCTCTGGGTATTCGCGCTGGTCACCAGCGGAGGCAGCCCGTACTTCAACGACACGGGCACCGGCCGGCTGGGCCTGGAGCCGATCACGCCCCGGCAGGGCGGCCAGGTCTCGTGGTCGCTGAACCTGCACCACCCGTACAACCCCTTCAACCCGGTCGACAGCCTTCAGGTCGCCGCCCGCGCCATCAACAGCATCATCGGCGGCGCCACCCTGACCAGCTCCAACGGCAACCCCGTGGTTCAGCCCGGGCTGGAGAGCAAGGCGTCGAACTGCAGGCGCTACACCGGCTCGCCCGAGGTGACGAGGCGCCAGGGCATGCCCGGGATCTGCGCTCAGCCGGTGTCCACCGTGTCCGGCCAGGCCGCCCTGGTCACCGACGTGTTCCGCAAGTGGGTGGTGGGCGCCGACCCGCAGACCGCCAGGGACGCCGCGGTGCTGTTCGAGCACGCAAACGACCCAGGCAACCCCGAGGTCCAGTCCATCCTGCGGAGCCTGCCGAACCTGAAGCCGTCCTCCTAGCCGCGGGGCGCCCGCCGCCGCGGCCGCTGCATCGCTTGCTGACCAGAAAGGGGTGAGCCTGATGAGCACTGCTGGCAAACCCTGGTGGCAGCAGGTCACCGCGATGGTCACGCTGACCGCGGGCGGTGCGGTGACGGGTTTCTCGTTCGTTCCCGGGACGGCGGCCGACCTCTCGTCGCCGGCCGGCCTGCCGGTCCACCTGATGGCGCTGGAGCACGCCGCCCGCCCGTCGGCGAACGACGATGCCGCCCTGCGCACGGCGATCGTCAACGTGAGCCACTACTACCTGCGGCTCGCCAAGGGCAAGTCGCCCGCCCAGATGCGGGCGATGATCTGGCAGAAGGAGAGCCCGGGCGGCACCGACCACGGGGCGACCTGCGCCGCGTTCGCCAGCCTGACCCTGGAGATGGCCGCCCAGGCGGTCGGCCGCCACAGCTGGGTGACCGGCGGCTCGACTTACCCGTATCCGCTCTACGACTGGGCCGATGTCCGGGTCGAGCCCAATTCATCGTCACCGCAGGTGATGTCGGTCCTGCAGGATGCCACGGCACACCACCGCTGGCATCCGCTCGGCGACGGCTACCAGCCGCTGCCAGGTGACTGGGTCCTGTTCAACGGCCACATGGAGGTGGTCACCAGCGACGAGGGCGGGCTGCTCCGCACGATCGGCGCCAACTCACTGCCGGACTACACGGTCAACGCCCATGAGTTCCCCGCGCCGCTGGCCGCCTACGGCGTGATCGGCTTCGTCAACAACGGCTCGCTGCCGCCGTCGGCGGCCGCGGACCCGGGCGTGCCCACCGCCCGGGACCAGAGCCGGGCACCGAGCTCCAACGGGGCAGCGACCCAGGCTTCAATGACCAAGCCTGCCGACGGGGGCAGCTCGGTGCCCGGCTTCGAGGTCGTCTCCGACTCAGGCCGTGCCAACGCATCCGGCCGCGCCGGTCGCAGTATCCCCGCCTTCGCCCCGGACCCAGCCAATCGCGGCTCGTCCCGCACCACGGCATCCGGCAACCAGGCGGCCATCCCCGATCTGGCCCCGGCCAGCCCGGCCCGCTCAGCCGCCCCGTCCAGGCCGGCCGACGGCCAGTCCCACACAAGCACTGCCGCGGTCACGCCAGCCCCGGCCGCCGCGCCGAGTCGCCAGCTCGAGCCGGCCAGCTCCGACCACCACTCCCAAAGCCAGCAGACCCAAGGCCAGCAGTCCCAGAACATGCAGGGCCAGCCCGGCACAGCCGGGGCTGGCCCAGCCAGGCCAGCCCATCCGGCCACGACTTCGGCCACGATAGGCGCCGCGCCAGGCGCCTCATCAGCAGGCGCCGACGAGGCCGCCGCCATCCCCGGCGCGCAGGCTCCGCTCGCGCCCGCCGACCCGCCTGGCCAGGCCCAGCTAGCCTTCGGCGAGATGCCCGGTCCGCCCACACGCCATGACGCGGCCAGCGGCAAGCACGATGTTCAGGCATCCCCCGCGCACATTCAGGCCTCCCCCGCGCATCCCCAGGGCAGCCCCACATCCCTGAGCCAGCCCGAGACAGCTGACCTATCGCAGGCCCAGCCCGGTTCCGGCCAGGCTGCGATCCCCGGCCAGGCCACCGCCGCAAGCCGGCCGGCCAGCCCTTTCCAGCCGGCCACCCAGCCCGGCTCCCCTAGCCGGACCGCCTCCACCAGCCAGCCCGGCTCGCCTGTCCAGCCCGGCCCGGCCAAGCATCACCCGCAGACCCCGCCCAGCCGGACCGCCCAGCCAGGTCCGTCCGCCCTGGCCGGCCAGCCTGCTGATGGGAGCGGGCCGGCCACCCACCCGCTGACCATTGGCCCGGACCACGGGACCACCGCCACACCAGCGGCCCGGCCGTCCGCCCCGCGCCCGCCGGCATCCGCCGGCCACCCCAGCCGTGCGAGCCGGCCGGCCAGCTCACCGAACGTTGACCCGGCCGTGCCGTCGCACGACGGCACGAGCAAGCTGATCTCGGTCACCACTGACCCGCCCGTCCACACCAGCACACCAGCCGCCGACGGACCGCGCCAGCAGTGGCGGACTGCGCCCGCCACCCACCATGGCCTCCACCGGCGTGACGGTGCCTCCGGCACGACCGGACCGTCCAGCGTCGGCGGTCGGTCCGGCCAGCCCGCCGGACCGCAGAGCAGCACGTCCGGGAAGCCGGCCAAGGCCGGCCCGGGCGACCCGGTCCACGTCACCACCGACCCGCCCGTTCAGGCCGGCAGCCCCGCTGCCGCCGAGTCGGGCCATCAGTCGCAGACCGCTCCCGACACCACCAACGGCCACGCGCAGCAGGCAGCCGTATCAGGTGCAGCCGAGCTGCCCGGCTTCAGCGATCCCGCGGCCGGTGACTCAGTTGGCCACCAGAGCCTGCCGTCCGTCGGCGGGACGGTATCAGGCAACGGAAGTCCAGCTGATGCCGCCGGGACAGGCCGACCGGACGCTCATTCGCCGGTGCCGCACCGCCATCATGCTTCCGGCCGCCTGGGTCTGGCCAGCTTCCGCGAGCCTGGTCAGCGGAAGGCGGCCGGCGGCCTCGCCGATGTGCCCGGCGCCGTGTCAGCCACCGCTGCCGGGCCGGCTAGCCCGGCATGGTCCACCACGGGTCATCGCGCTGCGCAGGGGACGACCGGGCCGCCGTCGAACCGGGCCGCCGCTAGCGGTGGCGCACGGGTCGCCAAGCGGCATGGCGCGGTCGAGATCCCGGGCCTGCCGGTGCTGGCCGACAGCCCGGGCAGCCAGGCCGGGGCGGGTGACCACGGTGCCGGTGCGCTGGCCGATCTGCCGGGCCTTCAGTACCAGCGTCACCGGCCCACCAATATCCAGGTGCCCGTACCACCCGCTGATGCCTCGGCCGCGCAGCAGGCGTTCATCGCGTCCATCGCTCCGGGTGCGGTGGCCGCCCAGAGCCGGTACGGCGTGCCCGCTGCGGTGACCATCGCCCAGGCCATCGACGAGTCGGGCTGGGGCGAGAGCAGCCTGGCCAGCCACGACCACAACCTGTTCGGGATCAAGGGCACCGGGCCGGCCGGCACCACCAATCTGCCCACCACGGAGTACGTGAATGGCCAACCTGTCGGCCAGGTGGCCGGCTTCCGCGTCTATCACAGCTTCGCCGAGAGCATCGACGACCACGGAAGGCTGCTGTCCTCCAGCGGCTACTACACCGGGGCGATGGCCGCCCGGCACAACCCGGACGCGTTCGCCCATGCGCTGACCGGCGTCTATGCCACCGACCCGTCCTACGGCTCGACACTGGTCGGGCTGATGCAGCGCTACAACCTGTACCGCTACGACATCGCCGCGCCGGGCGGCAGCCACCGCACCGCCAACGGCCCGTCCCCGGTCAGCCAGCGCTCTCCAGGCCCGGCGGCGCCAA
>DASVBE010000077.1:0-44004 GCA_036375995.1 Streptosporangiaceae bacterium
GCCGCGGCCTACCCGCGGAGCAAGTTCTTCGCCGAGCGCGCCGCCTGGGAGTTCGCCGGCTCTACGGGGCTCGAGCTGGTCACCATCAACCCGGCGCTGGTGCTCGGCCCCTTGCTGAGCACGGCCCGGCGCACGTCGGCCGAGCTGATTCAGGTGCTGCTGGGGCGCGAGGTCCCGGCGGTGCCGCGGCTCGGTTTCGCGGTCACCGACGTGCGGGACGTGGCGGTGGCGCACCGGCTGGCGATGGAGACGGCGGGGGCGGCCGGGAACAGGTACATCGTCGCGGGCGAGCACCTGTGGCTCCGCGAGATGGCCGCGATCCTGGCCGCGGAGTACCGTCCGCGTGGCTACCGGGTGCCAACGGGGCCGCTGCCGGCGCCGCTGCTGTGGCTGGCCGCGCGCTTCGACCCGCGGCTCCGGCTCACCCTGAGCATGATCGGTATCCCGCAGCTGGTCAGCGCCGAGAAGGCCCGCACAGAGCTGGGCTGGCAGCCCCGGCCGGCCAGGGAAACCATCCTCGGCACGGCCGAGAGCCTGCTCGCGCACGGGCTCGTCCCGCGCCGCGACCGGGGCCGCGCTCCGGCCGTGCGGGCCGGGTCGTAGCTCCGGTCTACGGCTTTTCCTTGGGGTAGCTGCTGTAGGTCGGGAAGTTCCCGAAGAGGCGCTCGCCGGGGGGTCCCTCGGTGACGGCGTGCACGAGCAGGTCGCCGCCGATGAAGGCGCCCTTCCAGGAGGCACCCCGGCCGCCGAACGTCTCCTCGCGGTCGCCGCGGCTGCGCGGCTTGTTGATGCCGACCTTGAACGCCTGCAGCTGCTCGGCGGTGTGGGCGGCGAAGTCGGGGTCGTCGGTTGCTATCGAGGCAACCAGCGACCCGTTCGACGCATTCATGGCCGCCAGCAGCTCATTCTGGGTGTCGACGATGACGACACTGTCCAGGGGCCCGAACGGCTCGGCGTGGTGCAGCTCCCAGTTGGTGGGCGGTGCCAGCACGCTGGCCGGGGCGACGTAGGCGTCGGTGTTCTGGCCGTCGAGGAACCGGCCGTCGGAGACCTTGCCGCGGTAGAGCGGAATGGCCCCGCCGGCGATCGCGGCGGCGTACTGCTCGCGGAGCTCGGCGGCCTTGCTGGCGTGGATAACGGGACCGAAGTCGAGGTCAGGGAACGGATCGAAGCTGGTCTCCACGGCGAGCGGGTGGCCGAAGCGCAGGGACTGGATGACGGGCAGGTACACCTGGAGGAAGTCGGGGAACAGCTCCCGCTGGACGACGTACCGGGGGTAGGCGGTGCACCGCTGCTTGGCGTACTCGAAGCCCTTCCGCAGCTGCGCCGCGAGATCGTCCCACTTGCTGAAGTCCCAGATACCCCAGGCGTTGAGACCCTCCTGTTCCAGGAAATGCCGCTTGCCGGTATCGGCCAAGGTGGTCGCGGCCTTGCGGCCGTTGGCGCGCCCCCCGACAAAGGCGAGCGCGCCGATCTCGGGGCCGCTGATGAGCGCGTTGCCCAGTTCTGAGCCGGCCCCGGACAGCAGCGTGACCGGCAGTCCCTGGCGCCGCATGATGGCGTGCGCCACCGTCAGCGTGTGGAAGCCGCCCTGGCTGGGCGTTTTGGCCACGACCGCGTTCCCGGCGAGGGCCTGCACGAGCTCAGAGTGCACCTGCACGCTCATGGGGTAATTCCAGCTGGCGATGTTGCTGATCGGGCCGGGCAGCGGGGCCCGCCCGTCCAGCTGGCGCTCGATCTCCCCGAGATACCAGTCGGCGCCATCCAGGGCACGATCGACATCGGCGCAGGCCAGGCGCCAGGGCTTGCCGATCTCCCAGACCAGCAGTATCGCGAGGGTGTCACGGTGCCGCCGCATCTCGTCGACGGCGGCCTTGACCCGTGCCTTCCGCTCGTCGAGATCGACCGCTCCCCAGGCCTTGTGCTCCTGGCCGGCCAGCGAAACCGCGGCGACGGCCTGGTCGTGGTCGACCCGGGACGGGCCCGGGATCGGCGAGCCGTCGACCGGTGTCACATGATCGCCGGGCCTGCCGATCCGCTGCCATTCACCGCCGAGAAGGTTAAGGATCCGGTCGCCCTCGAACGCCTCGGGTGCGACCGCGCACGCCCGGGTGTAGACCTCGTCCCACGAGGTACCGGGCTTCAGAGACAGGGGCATACAGCGATCCGTTCGTCAGGGGGCAAGGGGCATGGAAGGGTATGTACCCATTTGCCGGCTCTCGTGACGAGGGCCGGACCGATCGGTCCCGGGTAGCTTGCTCAGCATGCCGATGCTGCATGTGCGCGTGGTGAGCCCGGCCGATCTCAGCGACGGGGTTGAGGAGATACTGCGCCGCCAGTCCGGGGCGGCCAATCTCGTCGTGCTCCAGGGAGTGGCTCGCGAGCCTGCCGGTGACCTGTACCAGGTCGACTTGGTCCGCGAGTCCGTTCAGCAGGTCGTCAGTGACCTGCGCGAACTGGGCATCGAGCAGCGCGGCTCGATCAGCTGGCGCAGAATCGACACCGCGATTGGCGCTGGCATGCAGCAGGCCGAACGCGACGCCCCGGGCGAGGGTGCCGACGCCATCATCTGGGAGGAGATCATCGCCAGTACGGGGGAGGACTCCACGCTGACCTGGACGTTCATGGCATTCATGATCCTTGCGTGCATCCTCGCGGCGATCGGGATCGCGACGAATTCCCCGATCACCGTGGTCGGCGCGATGGTCGTGGGTCCCGAATTCGGCCCCCTTGCCGGGATAGCGGTCGGCCTGCGGCTGCGCCGGGGAGACGCCGTGCGCCGCGGGATAGTTGCGCTCGTCGTGGGGTTCGCCGGGGCGATAGCCGTGGCGGCTGCGGTCGCCGCTCTGTGGCGCGCTTCCGGTCTGGTCCACGCCCATGACCTGGCGACCTCAACGCAGACCGAGTACATCTACCATCCCGGCTGGTTCTCGATCATCACCGCCCTCGTGGCCGGCGCCGCCGGGACACTGGCGCTGACCTCCGCCAAGTCCGCGGCGCTCGTCGGCGTGTTCATCTCGGTCACCACGATCCCGGCGGCCGGCAACGTAGCCCTGGCCCTGGTGTTCGGCCATTTCCACGTGGCCGGGGAGTCAGCTCTTCAGCTGCTCATCAACCTCACCGGGATCGTGGCCGCCTCCTACCTCGTCCTGCTCCTGCGGGGGCACTCCCACGTCACGGGGGACCAGCTCATTAGCCGCCTCCGAGGGCTGTGAAGTCGGCGAAGTCGAAGCCGGGCGAGACGATACAGCTGACCAGGGTCTCGTCCAGGGCCAGCGCCACGAGAGGCTCGCCCGCCGGCCGGTAGAACGCGTTCGCCACCGCCAGCATCACGTCCTCGTCCGGCGACGCGTGCACGAACGGCACGGCGCCGGCCGTGCCGGGCACGCACCAGGAACCCGGGTCCGCCCGCCACCGGGCCAGCGGCAGCAGGTGCCAGATCATCAGTCCCAGGCCAGCGAGTCGCTGGGAGCGTCGTCGGCCAGCACGGTTCCCTCGATCAGGCCGTACGGCCGGTCGGCCGCGTAGTACACCTCGCTGCGGTTCTCCCGGCCGAACGGCGCCAGGTCGACCAGGAAGTGGTGCTTGTTCGGCAGCGCCAGCCGCACCTCGCAGACCTCGGGCAGGGCCCCCAGCACCGCCTCGCCCATGGCGTACAGGGTCTGCTGCAGCGAATAGCTGTACGTCTCGCTGAACGCGGCCAGCAGCGCCCCGCACGCCGCGCGGAACGCCCCCGCCCAGCCGGGGCCGTCGAAACCCTCCGCCGACCGGAACCGCCACCAGGCGCTGACCTCGGTGGCCAGCACCCGGTCCCGGGTCTCGGCCAGCGTGGTGTACTCGTCCCGCGGGAACCCCCAGAACTCCGACCGGGTCGTGTTCAGCACGGTCAGCGCGTCCACCCCGGAGACCACGCTCGTCCCCGCCTTCTTGTCGTGCACCACCCGCGTCCCGCGGACCATCCCGCCGCGCCGGGCGAACGAGTGCCCAGAAGCCCCGACCGGCTCCCACGGGTACTCCTCGATCTTCAGCCGGGCCCGCTTGATGGCCTTCTGGCTCGCCACGAAGTGCCGGGCCAGTTCCAGCGCAAGCACCTCCGGTTCCACCGGCCCCAGGTCACTGGACAGCGCGTACACCGTGTTCTTCTGCGTGTCGGTGGCCAGCACCTTCGCGTTGTCGCCGGTCAGGTGGCTGTCCGCGAGATCCCCTGACAGGCTGCTCGACACGCTGAAGTCCCGGATCAGGTCGCCGCCCTCCGGGCCCGCGCCCCGCGCGATCCGCACCAGCCTGACCTCGGCCTTGCCGTACTGGTTAGCGCCCAGCTTGACCATGACCGCGCTCCTTCCCGATCAGCCCGCCGCGATGACCGCGCTGGCCTTCGCCGCCGCGGCAGCAAGAGCCGCCGGGTCCGCCGTGGTCAGCACACCGCCGTCGACCACCGGCCGCCCGCCGACGAACAGGTACTCCAGCTCCGGTGCGCCGAACACCAGCGTCACCACCGGATCGGCGATACCCGCCCCGGCCAGGTGATCAACCCGCCACACCGCCAGATCGGCCAGCTTCCCGGCCTCCAGCGAGCCGAGCTCCGCCGCCCGCCCCAGGCACCGCGCCCCGCCCAGGGTGGCCATCGCCAGGCACTCCCGCGCGCTCAACGACGGCCCCTGGGCCGCCACCCGCGCCGCCAGCAGCGCCTGATGCAGCTCATCGACCATCCGGCCGGACTCGTTCGACGCGTTCCCGTCCACCCCGAGCCCGACCACCGCGCCCGCGTCGAGCAGCGAGCGCACCGGCGCCGTCCCCGACCCCAGCCGCCCGTTCGACGTCGGGCAGTGCGCCACTCCCGTCCCGGTGGCCGCGATCCGGCCGACCGCCGCCGCCGACAGGTGCACGCAGTGCGCCAGCCACACGTCGGGCCCCAGCCAGCCCAGCGACTCGGCGTACTCCACCGGCGTCATGCCGTGCCGCTCCTGGCAGTACGTCTCCTCGTCGCTGGTCTCGGCCAGGTGCGTGTGCAGCCGCACGCCAAGCTCCCGGGCCAGCGCCGCGCAGTCGCGCATCAGCTCGCCGGTGACCGAGAACGGCGAGCAGGGCGCCAGCGCGATCCTGGTCATCGCGTCCGGCGCCGGGTCATGCCACCGCCCGACCGCGTCCTGGCACGCCGCCAGGATCCCGTCGTGGGACTCGACCAGCGAGTCCGGCGGCAGCCCGCCCTGCGACTGGCCCAGGTTCATCGACCCCCGGGTGGCGTGGAACCGCAGCCCGATCCGCCGGGCCGCCTCGATCTCCGTGGCCAGCAGGTCACCGCCGTCGCGGGGGAACACGTAGTGGTGGTCCATCGTGGTCGTGCACCCGGTCAGCGCCATCCAGGCCAGGTTGGCCGCGGCCGCATCGGACAGCAGGTCCGGCGTCAGCCGCGCCCACACCGGGTACAGCGCGGTCAGCCAGCCGAACAGCGTCGCGTCGGTGGCGTACCCCCGGGTGATCCACTGGTACAGGTGATGGTGGGTGTTGACCAGCCCGGGCGTGACCAGCAGCCCGGACCCGTCGATCCGGGTCGCGCCCGGCCAGCGCCCCGGGTCGGCACGCCCCGCGCCCACCGCCGCGATCCGGCCGCCCTCGGTCACCACATGCCCGTCGGGGAACTCACGGCCCGCCTCGTCCGCGCAGGCCACGTAACAGCCGTCGATGATGACGGCGCCTGATCCGGTCACGGCGCTACGACCCCCGGTAGGTGGAGTAGGAGAACGGGCTGAGCAGCAGCGGCACGTGGTAGTGCCCGGCCGGGTCGGTCACCCGGAAGGTCACGACCACCTCCGGGTAGAACCCGTCCGGCTGGTAGCGGCCGGTGTCGAAGACGATCCGGTAGTCGCCGGGCTCGTCCACGGCCAGCCCGGTGACCCGCCCGTCCGGCCCGGTCTCCCGGTGGTCGAGGAACCGCCAGCCGTCGTCGTCCCGGCGGCTCAGCGCCAGCCCGAGCCCGGCCGCGGGCCGGCCCGTCGTCGCGTCCAGCACGTGCGTTGAAATGGCCACGCTGCCATCCTCCCCGCCGGCGCGCCGCCGCTACCGGAACGCCGCTGCCGCTACCGGAACGTCCTGGCCAGCCGGAGCCGGGCGATCGCGCCCAGCTCGCGCCGGACCACCTGCTGCTCGTCGGCCGCGCTGTGGCCCAGCCGGGCGCGCAGCTCGGCCAGCATCTCCGCGCCGCTGCGGCCGGCCGCGCAGATCAGGAACACGTGCCCGAACCGGGTCTCGTACTCGGCGTTGCCCGCGGCCAGCCCGGCCTGCACGTCCGCGGCGGCGCCCGCCGCCCCGGCCTGCTCGCCGCGGGACCAGGCCGCCTCCCGGCTGGCGCCGGCCGCCCGCTCCCCGATCCGCGGGTGCGCGGCCAGCGCTTCGGAGATGTCCGGCCAGCCAAGACCGGCGACCGCGGCGTCCGACGCGGCCAGCAGCCGGTCCAGGCTCCGGTACGGCCGCCCGGCGACCAGTTCGGCGACCCACCGCCCGCTGGCGCAGGACGGCCGCAGCAGGCCCGCCGCCTCGTCGGCCGCGGCCCCGTCCAGCACCGCGACGCTGGCCCGCTCGTCGTCGGTCATGATCCCGACCCTAATCCAGGCCGCCCCGCTGACTCCTGATGAAGGGATACGGTTCCGGGCGCGCGGGCCCCGCCCCCCGAAGGCGATCGAGGTGCCGTTGCGCGGGATAGATCCCCGGCAATGGCACCTCGACGGGCGTCCTCCGCTGCTGAATGATGTGCGCTGGGTATGACCAGGCTGGACGCAGTCCGAGGGGGTGGGCGCGGTGAGCGGAACGGGGGCGATCCGGGCGCGCCGGGTGGTGACACCGGGCGGGGAGCGGCCCGCCACGGTGCTGTTCTCCGGCGGCGTGATCACGGCGGTGGCCGGGTACGGGGACGCGCCGCCGGGCACGGCCGGCCTGCCGGATGACCAGGTTCTGCTGCCCGGCCTGGTGGACAGCCACGTGCACGTCAACGAGCCCGGCCGGACCGGCTGGGAAGGGTTCGCCACGGCCACCGCCGCGGCCGCGGCGGGCGGCGTGACCACGATCGTCGACATGCCGCTGAACAGCATCCCGGCGACGGTCAGCGTGGCCGCGCTGGACGCGAAGCGGCGGGCCGCGCTTGGCCAGCTGGCGGTCGACGTGGCGTTCTGGGGCGGTGCCGTCCCGGGCAACGTGGCCGACCTGCGGCCGCTGCACGACGCCGGGGTGACCGGGTTCAAGTGCTTCCTGCTCCCGTCGGGGGTGGCGGAGTTCGCGCCGCTGGACGCGGCCGGGCTGGCCGCGGCGATGACCGAGATCGCGTCGTTCGGCGGGCTGCTGATCGCGCACGCCGAGGACGAGCAGCAGATCGGGGCCGCGCCGCCGGCGCACGGGAAGCGGTACGCCAGCTTCGCCGCGTCCCGGCCGCCGGCCGCCGAGGTGCGCGCGATCGAGCGGCTGCTGGCCGCGACCCGGGAGACCGGCTGCCGGACCCACATCGTGCACCTGGCCGCCGCGGCGGCGCTGCCGCTGATCCGGGCGGCGAAGGCCGACGGGCTGCCGGTCACCGCCGAGACCTGCCCGCACTACCTGACCCTGCGCGACAAGGACGTGCCCGACGGCGCCACGCAGTTCAAGTGCTGCCCGCCGATCAGGGACGAGGCGAACCGCGCGGCGCTGTGGGACGGCCTGGGCGACGGCACGATCGACTGCGTGGTCTCCGACCACTCCCCGTGCCCGCCCGAGCTCAAGGGCCTGCCCGGCCTGGGGCCCGCGGCGGAACTGGAGGCCAACCTCCTGCTTCCCGTTCCGCTGGACCTGCGGCTGATCTCGGCCGGCGGCGATTTCGGTACGGCGTGGGGCGGGATCTCCTCGCTCCAGCTCGGCCTGCCGGTGATGTGGACCGAGGCCCGGCAGCGGGGGATCGGCCTGCCCGCCCTGGCCCGGTGGATGGCCGCCGCCCCGGCCCGGCTGACCGGGCTGGCCGACCGCGGCGCGATCGCGCCTGGCCTGCGGGCCGACCTGTGCGCGTTCGCGCCGGACGCCACGTTTACGGTGGACCCGGCCCGGCTGCGGCACCGGCATCATGTGACGCCGTACGCCGGCCACGAGCTGTACGGCACGGTCAGCCGCATCTGGCTGGCCGGCCTCCCGGCCGGTCCCGATGACCGGTCGGGACAGCTCACCCGGCCGCCTGGGAGGCGCGAATGACCGGAGCCACCCCCGTCCCCGCCTGGCGCGGCCTGCCCGACGTGGCCAGCCGGGCCCTGGGCGGTTCCGTGGTGAGCGCCAGCGACGAGTTCTTCGCCGACGTGCACAGCCTGATCGCGGCCGGGCCGGCCCAGTGGGACCCGGCCAGCTACGGGCCGCGCGGGAAGATCTACGACGGCTGGGAGACCCGGCGGCGCCGCGAGCCCGGCGACGACTGGGTGATCGTCCGGCTGGCCGCGCCGGCCGTGGTCCGCGGCGTGATCGTGGACACCGCGCACTTCACCGGCAACTACCCGCCCGCCGCCGCGCTGGACGGGGCCACCGTGCTCGGCTACCCGTCCGCGGCGCAGCTGGCCACGGCGGACTGGTCGCCGCTGGTCCCGAAGTCGGGCCTGTGCGGCGACCACGCGAACGAGCTGGCCGTGGCCGGCCCTGACCGGCTGGTCACGCACGTGCGGCTGACCATCTACCCGGACGGCGGTGTCGCCCGGCTGCGGGTGCACGGCGAGGTCGTGCCCGACCCGCGCTGGCTGGGCGGCCGGCCGGACCTGGCCGCGCTGCTGGCCGGCGGGCAGGTGGCCGACTGCAGCAACATGTTCTACGCCTCGCCCGCGAACGTGCTCAGCCCCGGCCGGGCCCGGGTTATGTCGGACGGCTGGGAGACCTCGCGGCGCCGGGACGACGGCAACGACTGGCTGGTGGTCCGGCTGGCCGCGCCCGGCGTGCTGCACGAGGCGGTCATCGACACGTCCCGGTTCGTCGGCAACGCGCCCGGCCGGGCCCGGCTCACCGACGCCGAGACCGGCACCGGGCTGCTCGCGGAGACCCGGCTGGTCCCGGACACCGAGCACCGGTTCCGGCTGGCCGCGGCCCCGCCGGCCCGGCTGGTCCGGCTGGACATCTACCCGGACGGCGGCATCTCCCGGCTGCGGCTGCCCGGGGTGATCCCGGCCGCCAGCCGCGGCCCGCTGGCCGAGCGATGGCTGAGCCTGCTGCCGCCGGGTACGGCTGCCGTCGTGGACCAGCGGGACTTCTTCGCGTGACGGCCGCCGACCGGTTCCTGGCCGGGCTGCTGGGCAGCCTGGATGAGGCGCTGACCGCGGACGACGAGCAGCGGCGGCGCCGCTACCCGGGCGGGCCGGCCGGCCGCCAGCCGGTGCACACCTGCTACGTGCCGGCCGGGCAGTTCACCGCGGATACCGCCCGCCAGTGGGGCGAGCAGGCCCGGGCGGCGCTGGACGAGCACGGCCCGCTGCCGCGCTGCGACGCGGACGTCGAGGAGCTGGTCCGCGCCAAGCTGGCCCGCGAGCCGGTCGAGGACCTGCGGATCGACTTCGAGGACGGCTACGGGCCGCACACCGACGACGAAGAGGACGACGCCGCGGCGGCCGCGGCCCGGGCGCTGGCCACCGCGGTGGCGGCCGGGACCGCGCCGCCGTTCTCCGGGCTGCGGATGAAGTGCCTGGAAGAGCCGGCCCGCCGCCGGGCGGTCCGCACGCTGGACCGGTTCCTGGCCACGCTGGCCGCCGCCGGGTCCCCGCCGCCAGGCTCCCCGATCACACCGCCGGCCGGCCCCCGGGTCACGCTGCCGCCCGGGTTCCGGGTCACGCTGCCCAAGGTCACCTCGGTGGCCCAGGTGGCCGCGATGGCCGGGCTGTGCACCGCGCTGGAAGACGAGTACGCGCTGCCCCGGCTGGACCTGGAGCTCCAGGTGGAAACGCCGCAGGCGGTGCTCGGCCCGGACGGCACCGCGCTGGTCGCGCCGATGCTGGCGGCCGCGGACGGGCGCTGCGTGGGGATGGCCTTCGGCACCTATGACTACACCGCCGCGCTGGGCATCGCGGCCGGCTACCAGAGCCTGGCCCACCCGGCCGCGGACCACGCCAAGGCGGTCATGCAGGCGGCCGCGGCGGGCACCGGCGCGGTGGTGAGCGACGGCTCGCTGAACGTGCTGCCGGTGGGGAGCAAGCCGGCCGTCAGGGCGGCCTGGCAGCAGCACGCCGCCCTGGTCAGGCGCAGCCTGGAACGCGGCTTCTACCAGGGCTGGGACCTGCACCCGGCGCAGCTGCCGTCCCGGTACGCGGCCACGTTCGGCTTCTACCGTGACGGCTTCGACGCCGCCGCGGCCCGGCTGGCGCGCTACCTGGCCGGCCCGGCCAGCCGCACGGGGAGCGGTGTGCTCGACGAGCCGGCCACGGCCCGGGCGCTGGCCTCGTTCCTGCGCCGCGGGCTGGCCTGCGGCGCCGTGACCGGCGCCGACCTGGCTCGCTACGACGGCCTGACGGAGGCCGGGGTCGAGGCGCTGGCCCGCTGACAATCACCGCAAAAAAATTCATCTCAGATGTCATCCAAGGTTTGACCAGCCGTCACGGCCGGTGACCCGTCCGGGTAAGGCACGTGTCAGACGGTTAGTCCGTGCGAGTCGCGTATGTCACGGAGTCCTTCCCGCCCGCGGTCAACGGCGTCGCGCATACCGCGGTCAGGGTCGCCGAGCAGCTGCTGGCCAGGGGCCACCAGCCGCTGGTCATCGCCCCGGAGCCGGCCAGCGGCGAGGAGCGGCCCGACGCCGGTTTCTGTTTCCCTGTCGTCCGGGTGCCGTCGCTGCCGCTGGCCGGGCTGTACCCCGGGTTCCGGGTCGGCCTGCCCGGGCGGCACGTGCACGAGGCGGTGGCCCGGCACCGCGCCGACCTGGTGCACCTGGCCGGCCCGTTCGTGCTGGGCGCCAGCGGTGGCACGGCCGCCCGTCGGCTCGGCCTTCCGTCGGTCGCGGTGTACGCCACCGACCTGCCGGCCTACGCCCGGTCGTACCACACCGGCCCGGCCGGCCAGCGGATCTGCTGGCGGCTGCTGCGCCGGATCCACAACGCCGCGGCCCGGACCCTGGCGCCGTGCCGGCAGACCGCCGCCGACCTGCGCACGCACGGCGTGCAGCGGGTCTGGCTGTGGGCCCGCGGGGTGGACAGCGCCCGGTTCGACCCGGCGAAGCGGGACCCGGCGCTGCGCGCCCTGCTCGCGCCCGGCGGCGAGTTGCTGGCCGGCTACGTGGGCCGGCTGGCCGCGGAGAAGCGGGTCGACCTGCTGGCCCAGGTCGCCGGGCTGCCCGGGGTGCGCCTGGTGATCACCGGCAGCGGACCGGCCGAGGCGGCGATCCGCCGGGCCGTGCCCGGCGCGGTCTACCTCGGCCAGCGCTGCGGGGAAGAGCTGGCCCGGATCTACGCCAGCCTGGATGTGTTCGTGCACAGCGGACCGCACGACACCTTCGGCCAGACCATCCAGGAGGCCGCGGCGAGCGGCCTGCCGGTGGTCGCGCCCGCCGCGGGCGGGCCGGCCGACCTGGTCCAGGACGGGGTAACCGGGTTTCTGGTCGCGCCGGGCGACCCGGCGGCGCTGGCGGCCGGGGTGGCCCGGCTGGCCGCGGACCCTGCGCTGCGCGCCGCCCAGTCCGCGGCGGCCCGCCGGGCGATGACCGGCCGCACCTGGCCGGCCCTGTGCGACGAGCTGATCGGCCACTACGACGCGGTGCTGGCCGCCCAGCCGGTTACGGACCGGATAGCGGCATGACCACGTTCACGGCCCTGGGCGACTCGATCACGCTGGGCATCGGCGACCCGGCCGGCCGGAGCGGGGGCCGGCGCGGCTGGCGCGGCTGGGCGGCGCTGCTCGCGGACGGGCTGCCGGAACCGCGGCTGCACATCCTGGCCACCAGCGGGGCCCGGATGGCCGACGTCGAGCAGGACCAGCTGCCGGCCGCGCTGGCCCTGCGGCCGGACCTGGCCAGCCTGGTCATCGGGATCAACGACACGCTGCGCGCGGACTTCAGCCTGGACGCGTTCGCCGCCGCGGCCACGAACGCGGTCGGCTCGCTGCACGCGGCGGGCGCCACCGTGCTGACCATGCGGCTGCCCGACCCGGGGCAGATGCTCGGCATCCCGGGGGTACTGGCCCGGCCGCTGGCCCGGCGGGCGCGCGAGATCAACGCGGTGATGGACGGGCTGCACGCGCGGCACGGCACCGTGCACTTCGACGCGGCCCGCGACGCGCAGACCTACGACCGGGCGATGTGGGCGGCGGACCGGCTGCACCCGAGCGAGCGCGGGCACCGGCACGTGGCCCGCCGGTTCCACGGCCTGCTGGCCGAGGCCGGGCACCCGGTCGGCGCGGAGCCGTCCGCGGACCCGGAGAACCCGCCGCCGGGCCGGCTGGCGGTGGCCG
Source organism: Streptosporangiaceae bacterium (assembly GCA_036375995.1). GTDB lineage: Bacteria > Actinomycetota > Actinomycetes > Streptosporangiales > Streptosporangiaceae > DASVBE01. The sequence continues at coordinate 12,418 of DASVBE010000077.1, forward strand.
GCTGGCTGGCCACGAAGGGCACCGCGTGGGTGGTGCGCCGGTCCACCGACCTGGTACCCGCGCTGGTCGCGATGGCCTGGGCGGAGTACCGGTCAGGCGCCGGCGATGGTGGCGAGGGCGGCCTTGCGGTCGATCCGCTCACCGCGGCTCAGCCACCGGTAGCCCAGCCTTCTGGCTGAACTGTCGGTCAGCTCCAGGTCTTACCGGGTACTCCCGTATCAGTCCGCCTCGCAGGGCATTCGGTGTAACCCTCCGGACTACTGCCGCGCCTGCTTACGCCGCCAGCGCGGCCGCGTAAGCGGCGAAGTTACCTACGAACCGGTCGATATCGGACTCGTCGTGCTGAACCGAGATCAGCCACTGCTCGATCTTGCCCCAGGGCGGCAGGAACACCCCGCCGTTGTGCTGGAACAGCCAGTGCGCGTGGCTGTAGGCGTCGTCCAGGTCCAGGAAGCTGCGGTAGTCGCGGACCGGCTCGGTGCTGAAGACCACGCAGCCCTTGGCGCCGGCCGAGACCACCTGCGCGGCCAGGCCGTGCCGGGCGATCTCCCGCTCGACCCCGGTGACCGCCCGCTGCCGCAGCCGCTCGATCCGCTCGTACGCCCCGGGCGTGGCGACCTCGCAGAGCATGGCCCGGGCCGCGGCCATCGCCAGCGGGTTGCCGTTGAACGTGCCGACCATCTCGTAGCCGCCGTCGGCCACGTGCCCCATCAGCTCCCTGGTGCCGCCCACCGCGGATACCGCGACGCCGCCGCCAATGGCCTTGGCCAGGGTGATCAGGTCGGGCGTGACCCCGGTGAGCCCGGTGGCGCCGCCCGGCCCGGCCGTCAGCCCGGTCTTGACCTCGTCGAAGACGAGGTAGGCGCCGTGGGAGTGCAGGAGGTCGCGCAGCCCTTCCAGGTAGCCGGGACCGGGCGTGATGATGCCGGCGTTCATCATGATCGGCTCGAGGATCATCCCGGCGACCCGGCCCTTGTGCTCGTCCAGCAGCTGGGCCACGCGGCCGAGGTCGTTGTAGCCCGCCACCAGGGTGAGATCGATGATCGCCTGGGGGATGCCGGTGCTGGACGCGACTGGATGCGGGGCACCGGCCGGGCCCATGTCCTCGCCCGGGCAGGGGCTGACCGATACCTGGACCGAGTCGTGATGGCCGTGGTAGCAGCCCTCCACCTTGATGATCAGGTCCCGGCCGGTGGCCGCGCGCATCAGGTGCACCGCGTCCATGGTGGCCTCGGTGCCGGAGTTGGCGAACCGCCACTGCGGCAGGCCGAACCGGCGGGTCAGCTCCTCGGCGACGAGGATCGCGTTGAGCGTGGGCTGGGCGAAGTGGGTGCCCAGCGGCGCCTGGGCGGTGATCGCGGCCACGATCGCCGGGTGGCCGTGCCCGGCCAGCGAGACGCCGTAACCGCCGTGCAGGTCGACGTACTCATTGCCGTCGACGTCGTACAGCTTGGAGCCGCGGCCGTGGCTCAGCCAGACCGGCTGCGGGCGGGTGATCTGCCAGCTGGAGACCACCCCGCCGGCCAGCGCTCGGCCGGCCCGGCTGGCCAGCTCGCGGGAGCCGGGCTGGCGCCGGACGAAGATCTCTTCCTGCTCGGCGATGATGCGGTTCAGATCGGGCCCGGTCCCCGCGGTCCGGCCGGGGCCGGATTCGGTGAGCGGGGCCTGCGGGATCGTCATTGCGTCCTCCTGACGCTATTGACTGAACATTCAGTCTAAGTCTGGCGGACGGAGGCTGGCAAGGTGCGCCGCCGCCGCCGCGCCCCCCGGTGGGATTGCACCAGGTGTCCCGGGAACGGGCCGGATGGCGGAGTTTTCGCAGGTTTGCCTGGCTGGCGGGGGGACGCCGGCCTACGCTTGGGCTTGTCCTGCAGGAAGGAGATCCCGGTGCTGGCCCGGCTGTTCATCGTCATCGCCATCGGCGCCGTGCTGGCCGTGGGCGGCAGCATGCTGACCGCGATCTACCTCAGCGGCACGACCAGCGGCACGCCCGCCAACGCCCCGCTGTACAACTACGGCACCGGCTGACGGCGGCGTGGCCACCACCGTCGCCGGCAGCGGCACCATGCCCAGCCGTCAGGCCTCCGCCCGGCAGCCGCTGGGTGTGCTCGGCATCCTTGGCCTGGTTCTCGCCGGGCTCGGCGCGTTCCTGCTGGTCTCCGGCGTCCTGCTGCGCTACTTCGTGGCCGGGGACGTGGTGAAGTTCCCGCTGAACGAGTACCAGATCGCCACCCTGGCGGCCCGCAACGTCACCTACTTCAGCTCCGCGCAGGCCAAGCCGCTGTCCGGGGTCACCATGAAGGTGACCAGGACGACCGTGGGCGACAGCGCGGCGGGCTCGGACCACCGCGCGGTGTGGAACCGGTTCTCCTCCTACATCGACATGACCAACGGCGTGCCCTACGACGCGGTGACCCAGCGGTCCGCGTTCGACCGCCGCTCCGGCGCGGCCGTCACCTGCTGCGGCGCCGCGATCAGCAGCGCGGCCGGCACCTACACCGGGTCGCAGTCCGGCCAGGCCTTCACCTGGCCGATCGGCGCGGGCCAGCAGCCCTACCAGGTCTTCGACACCGTGCTGCGGCGGCCGGTGCCGGCCAGCTTCACCGGTACTTCCGCGATCGCCGGCATCCCGGTCAACCGGTACACCGAGCAGGTCAACGGGGCCAAGGTGGGCACCCAGAAGCTGCCCGGCCAGCTGGTCGGCCTCAACGGCCAGGCCACGGTTGTGCTGGACGAGTTCTACCAGACCACCGCCACCTACTGGGTGGACCCGGTGACCGGCACGGTCCTCGACGAGGAGCACAACGAGAAGCTCACCCTGCGGTCCGGCGGCCAGCAGCGCCTGGTCCTGCTCAAGGGCGACTTCCAGGTCACCCCGGCGTCGGTGGCCGCCATCGCCGCCGCCGACCGGCCGCACCGCAGCGCGATCGTGTCCATCACCACGACCGTGCCGCTGCTGCTCGGCATCTCCGGCGCGGTGATCCTGGCCGCCGGTGTCCTGCTGTCGGTGAGCCGCCGCCGCAGGCCGTCCCGCAGCACCCCGCGCTACCAGACCGTCGGCATGGTCCCGTAGCACCGGCGGGCGCGCCGGGTGCGCCGCATGCGCCGGGTGCGCCATTTGGGGCGGCTGCGAAAGCACCATTAACCGGTCATCAGGGGATAGGTCCGGCTATGGGTCCGTTGGGGAGGCATTGGCGTGCCGCCTGGACCGGTTTAGCCTGACGGGGTGCAACCCGCCGAACGGGCGGGCGGGACAGGAGGTGCTGAAGTGGGCTCTCGCGGTTTCTGGGGCCGTGCACGCGAGAACCCCCACTGGACCGTGGTGATCGAGGCCGACGGCACCGTGCACGCCGCGGGCGACCTCCAGGCCCGGGTCAACCAGATCAGCCGCGGCCTGCAGGCTCATGGCCTGCGGCGCGGCGACGGCGTGGCCACGCTGCTGCCCAACGGCGTCGCGCCGCTCGAGGTCTATCTCGCCGCGCTCCAGTCCGGCTGGTACTTCACGCCCATCAACTGGCACTTCACCGCGCCGGAGATCGCCTATATCGTGCGCGACTGCGAGGCCAAGGCGCTGTTCGTGGCCGACCGGTTCGCCGACGCCGGGGCCGCCGCGGCCGACCTGGCCGGGCTGCCGGCCAGCACCCGGTTCAGCTACGGTCCGGTGCCCGGCTTCACCCCGGTCGAGGAACTGCGGTCCGGTCAGCTGGTCACCGACCCGCCGGGACGCACCGCCGGCACCTCGATGCTCTACACCTCGGGTACCACTGGCCGGCCCAAGGGCGTGCGGCGGCCGCTGAGCGGCCAGGACCCGGACGATCTGGCCGTGAGTACCAACATCCTGCTGAACTTCTTCGGCTTCACCGAGGGCCCGGCCCACGCGCACCTGATGACCGCGCCGAACTACCACGCGGCGGGAACCATCTTCGGCAGCGGGGCGGTCCACCTCGGCCACACGCTGGTCTGCATGGACGGCTGGGACGCCGAGCGGGCCCTGGAGATGACCGAGCGCTACCAGATCACCAGCACGCACATGGTTCCCACCCAGTTCAAGCGGATGCTCGCGCTGCCCTGGGAGACCCGCCAGCGGTACGACCTGTCCTCGATGCAGTGGCTGCTGCACGGCGCCGCGCCCTGCCCGCCCGGGATCAAGCAGGCCATGTTCGAGTGGTGGGGGCCGGTGCTGTACGAGTACTACGCGGCCACCGAGGGCGGCGGCACCATGGCCACCCCGAAGGACTGGCTGGCCCGGCCGGGCACCGTGGGCCGGACATGGCCGGGCAGCAAGCTCATGATCGTCGACCCGGACGGCCAGCCGTGCCCGCCCGGCGAGCCCGGCAACGTGTTCATGTCGGTCGGGCCGTGGCCGTTCGCCTACAAGGACGACCCGGTCAAGACGGCCAGCAGCATGCGCGGCAACTACTTCACCGTGGGCGACATCGGCTACGTGGACGAGGACGGCTACCTGTTCCTGTGCGACCGGCAGGACGACCAGATCCTGTCCGGCGGGGTGAACATCTACCCGGCCGAGGTCGAGGCCGAGCTGATCATGCATCCGCAGGTCGCCGACGTGGCCGTGTTCGGCATCCCCGACGACGAGTGGGGCGAGCAGGTCAAGGCCGTGATCCAGCTGGCCCCCGGCGAGGTCCCCAGCGACGAGCTGGCCGCCGAGATCGTCGGCTCGCTGGAGGGCCGGCTGGCCCACCTGAAGTGGCCGAAGTCCGTCGACTTCGCCGGCGAGCTGCCCCGCGATCCGAACGGCAAGCTGATGCGCCGCCGCCTGCGCGACGAGTACTGGCGGGACTACGGCCGGGTCATCTAGGGCCTGTCCTGCCGATCTTCGGCCTGCTGCGCGGTCGCCTGCGGGCGCCTCGCGGCGTTGCCGGCGTCGCCCATCGCGGAGCCATGGGCGGTTTCCTCCGTCGCCGTGCGGTGCATCCCGCAGCCGGCCGCTCGCGACGGCCAGGGCCGGCGGGGCACGCCCTGGCCGGCCCCGGCCGGCGGTTGCCTACAGTGGACCGGTGGACGCCAGCCTGCGTGCGCTCAGTGACCAGATCGACGACGCCACCCAGCGGCTGCTCGGCACGGCCCGGCAGCTGACCGACCCGGCCCTGCGCGAGCCGTCGCTGCTGCCCGGCTGGACCCGCGGGCACGTGCTGGCCCACCTGTGCCGCGGCGCGGACGCGATGCGCAGCCTGCTGGCCGGCGCCCGCGCCGGGCAGGACCGGCCCGCTTACGCCAGCGCGCAAGCCCGGGAGGACGACATCGAGCAGGGCGCGGGCCGGGCGGCCGCCGAGCTCACGGCCGACCTGGCCGCCTCGGCGATGGCGCTGCGCACGGTGGCCCGCGACCTGCCCGACGGGGCCTGGCAGTACCAGGTGCAGGTGCTGGGCTCGCCCCGGTTCCCGGCGGCCGGGTTGCTCACCCGGCGGCTGGTCGAGGTCGAGCTGCATCACGCCGACCTGGGCAGCGGGTACACCCCGGCGGACTGGCCCGCGTCGTTCGCCGAACTCGACCTGCCCGAGCCGATGCGCGGCCAGCGGGACAGCCGGCTCGCCCGCGGTGCCCCGGCGTAACGGCCCGGCCGCGGCGCCCCGGCGTAACGGCCCGGCCGCGGCGCCCCGGCTGTTGCAGTGTCACCGCAGCGCGGCCCGCCTGGGCGTTGCAGTGACACTGCAACGCGGCCCGCCTGGCTGTTGCAGTATTACTGCAAGCTTGCAGCGTCACTGCAACTCAGCGGTAGCCTGACTAGAGGACCGGGTTCTCGTTCGCGGCGGGAGCCAGGTAGCCGGCCGTGTCCGGGCGCTCGGTGAAGGTCAGCCCGGCGCCGGGCTCCAGCGCGTCGGCCGCGCCGCGCACCGTGCAGTGCAGCGGGTCGTCCACCACCACCGCCGGGATGCCGGCCGCGGCCTCGATCCTGGCCGCCAGGCCGGGCAGCAGGGAACCGCCGCCGACCAGGCGGATCTTGCCGCGGACCACGTCCGCGGCCAGGTTCGGCGGGATGTCCGAGAGCATCTCGCGGACCGCGCCGACGATCGCGGTCACCGCCTGGCCGAGCGCGCCGGTGACCAGCGCGGCCGGGACCCGCTCGACCCGGGGCGTGCGCTGGGCGGCGTCCACGCCGACCGCCTCGGCGGGCGCCGCGGCGCTGTCGGACAGGCCGAACGTCATCTTCAGGCTCCGGGCCGCGTCGCGGCCGAGCAGCAGGCCCATCTGGCCCTTGACCGCCTGCACGATCGCCTCGTCCATGGCGCTGCCGCCGGCCCGCAGCGACCGGGCCCGGACCACGTGCCCGCCGGCCAGCACCGCGGCCTCGGTGTGCCCGCCGCCGATGTCGACCACGAAGCCGCCGGCCCCGGCCGCGAGGTCGAAACCCGCCCCGGCCGCGGCCGCCACCGGCGCGTCGATCAGCCGCACGTTCAGCCGCGGCCGCGGCGCCCCGGCGACCACGGCCAGCGACCGCCGCTGCAGCGACGTGGCCGCGCCGGGCACGCAGACCACCGCCGAGGACCGCACCGGGCTGCGGCCCAGCTTGGCCTTGCGCAGGAAGCCCTGCAGCATGGCCGCGGCCGCGTCCAGGTCGGCCACCACCCCGTCCTTCAGCGGGTGGATGACCTCCACGTCCTGCGCCTGCTTGCCGGCCAGCGCGTCGGCCGCATGGCCAACCGCGATGACCCCGCCGGTGGTGCGGTCAACCGCGACCGCGGACGGCTCGTCCACCAGCAGCCCCCGGCCGGCCGCACACACTCTGGTGTTGACCGTGCCCATGTCGATAGCTACGCCCACCCGCCAACGCATCGTGCCGCCCTTTGCCCCAACTGCCACTTTGACCTGCCAAGTATGGTGTCCGGTACGCGGCTCGTGGGGCAATCGGGCCGGCCAGCGGCAGATCCCGCTGATCTATACCAGTCCGTGCGCCCCAGGCCAGGAACTTCCCGGCGCAGCTCTGCCCAACCAGGCTAAACCTGATCTGTTCCGCGTCGTACCTGACACGGTTACCCTGGTGTCGCGGGCGCCGCCGGAGAGCGCCGGCCAGCAGAGACGCGCGGCCAGGGGTATCACGGGTGCAGCGCTGCGGGTCCTGTCTGTGGGGGGCCACCCAGAATTCCTGCTATCTGCCCGCGGCCGGCGCCGGGCCTCGCCGGCCGTAACCCAGGAGCGCGAGCATGCCCGGACCAGCGGGGGGCTGGGACGTAACCGATCCGGCGCCGCCGGGCACCACCACTGCGGCGTTGCCGTCGCGGCTGGCCCGGGGCATCGCACGGGGAGCGGTCATCGTGGCCGGGCTGACCCTGGCCTCCCGGCTGCTCGGCCTGGTCCGCACCGTGGTGTTCTCCCAGACGGTGGGCGCGGGCTGCCTGGGCACTGCCTACGTCACCGCCAGCCAGGTGCCCAACCTGGTTTACGAACTGGTCCTGGGCGGCGCGCTGACCACCGCGATGGTGCCGGTGCTGGCCCGCTGGGCGGAGCGCTCGGGCTCCGACCCGGAGTCGAAGGCCCAGGTCAGCCAGATCACCTCGGCCCTGATGACGTGGTCCGTGATCATCCTGGTGCCGCTGACCATCGGGGTGGCGGCGGCGGCCGGGCCGATCGCCAGCCTGCTCAACCCGGCTAACCCGCACGCGCACTGCGTCCGCGCCTCGGTGGTGTCCACCACCAGCAGCATGCTCGTGGTGTTCGGGCCGCAGATCATCCTGTACGGGGTGTCGGTGGTGTTGTTCGGGCTGCTCCAGGCCTACCGCCGGTTCACCGGCCCATCGCTGGCCCCGGTCGTGTCGAACGTTGTGCTCATCGCCTCGTTCCTGCTGTTCGTGCCGCTGGGCCGCGGCTACACGCTGGTCCGCCTGCCCGTCTCGGCGCAGCTCGTGCTGTCGGTGGGGGCCACCGCCGGGGTCGCCGTGCTGGTCCTGGTGGCTGTGCCGCCCACCTGGCGGCTGCACGTGAAGATCCGGCCGGCCCTGTCGTTCCCGCCCGGCGTGGCCCGCCGGGCCAGCGGCCTGGTGGCGGTCGGGATTGTCGACTTCATCGCCAACGACCTGTACACGCTGGCGACCATCGCGCTGGCCAACGGGCGGGGCCCGACCGGCGCGATCGTGCTTTTCAACTACGCCTGGATGGTGTTCGCCGCGCTGTTCTCGGTGCTGGCGGTCGCGGTGACGGTCAGCGCATTCCCGGTGCTGTCGGCCCGGGAGGGGGAGGAGTTCGACCGGACCTGCGCTGGGTCGACCCGGGCCGTGGTGCTGCTGTCCTGGCTGGGCACCGCAGTGATCGCGGCGGTCAGCGTGTCCGCCGCCCACGTGCTGGCCCGCAGCTCCGGCCAGGTCTCGCAGCTGGTCGGCGGGTTCGCGGCGTTCGCGCCGGGGCTCATCGGGATCGGCCTCGTCAATCACCTGTCCCGGGTGATGCTCGCGATCGGGCGGCTCAGGGTCGCCGCGGTGGCCCTGGTGGCCAGCTGGCTGCTGGCCATCGTGGCCTCGTTCATCCTGGTCGAGCTGGTCCCGACGCACTGGGTGGTGGCCGCGCTCGCGCTGGGCACCACGATCGGCCAGTGCGTGGTGGCCATCCCGCTGCTCATCTGGACCCGGCGGATCTGCGGCCCCGGCGCGGTCGCCGGGGTGACGCACGCGGGCTTCGCCGGCCTGGCCGCCGCGCTGGCGGGCAGCCTGGCCGGCGTCGTGGTCAGCATCGCCCTGCCGGTCAGCCACAAGGCGCTCGACGTGGGCGTGGCGGTGTTCGCCGCGGCCATCGCCGTGCTGGTCTTCGGCGGCGTCGCCTACCTGCTCGACCAGGGCGACCTGCGGGCCATCGCGGCCCGGCTGCGCCGCATGGTGGGAGCGGGCGGCCGGTTACCGGATGAGGCCGGCGGGCCGCCCGGCGGCGCGGAACCGCCGCCGGGCTGACCTGCCCACCCATCAGCTGGGACGCGGTTCCCGGGCCAGGCCGAGGACGCGCTCGCCGAGGATGTTCCGCATGATCTCGTCGGTGCCGCCGGCGATCGACCAGCCGGGCGCGCTGAGCAGCTGCTGCGCCTGGCGGGCGGCCTCGGCGTCGCCCGGCTCCCAGGCCTGCGCCCGGGACCCGGCCAGCTGGCGGGCGGCCGCGTTGCCGCGGCGGCCGAGCTCGGTGCTGAACAGCTTGGCGATCGAGCCCTGCGGGCCCGGGGTACGCCCGGCCAGCACGGCCTCGTTGACCGCCTCGGACAGGTACTTCAGCACCTGCTCGCGGACGTACACGTCGGCGATCTGGTCCATCAGGTAGCTGTCGCCGTCCCGGCCGGCCGCGCGGGCCTTAGCGGCCAGTTCGGCCGACATCGCGCTGCCGCCGCGGGACCGGCCCGCGCCGATCGCGACCCGCTCGTTCATCAGCGTGACGATCGCGACGTGCCAGCCCCGGCCGACCTCGCCCACGGTCGCGTCCGGGGGCAGCACCACGTCCTCGAAGAAGATCTCGTTGAACCCGGACCCGCCGTTCATCTGCCGCAGCGGCTCGATCCTGATCCCGGGGGAGTGCATGTCGACCACGAACATGGTCAGCCCGGCGTGCCGGGTCGAGTCCGGGTCGCTGCGGGCCAGGAGCAGCCCGAAGTCGCAGTACTGGGCCCCGGACGTCCAGATCTTGTGGCCGCGTACCAGCCACGAGCCGTCGAACTGGCGGGCCGCCCGGGTACGGATGCCGGCCACGTCCGAGCCCGCGCCCGGCTCGGAGAACATCTGGCACCAGATCTCCTCGCCGCGCAGCATCGGGCGGATGTACCGCTCCTTCTGCTCCGGCGTGCCGGCCGACAGCACGGTCGGCCCGCACATGCCCAGGCCGATCAGGAACGGGAACACGGGCAGGTCGTACTGCTCGCTTTCCTGGTTGAACACGACCTGCTCGCGGTTAGACAGGCCCTGCCCGCCGTACTCGGGCGGCCAGGAGATCCCGGTGTAGCCCGCCTCGAACAGCGCGGCCTGGGCCCGCCGGGCCCGGGCCAGCGTGTCTGCCGCGGTGGCCGCCCCGTCCGCGGAGCCGTCCGCGGAGCCGTCCGGCCCGGCGGGCAGCCAGCCCTGGGCCGGCGCCTGCTCGGCCAGCCACGCCCGGACCTGCTGCCGGTAGGCGTCCAGGCCGGTCATGCCGGCACCACCAGGGCCGCGGCGAGCTGTGCCCGGTGCGCCGCGGCGTCACCGAACAGCTGCTCGTCGGAGAACGCGCGCCGGTAGAACAGGTGCGCGTCGTGCTCCCAGGTGAAGCCCAGGCCGCCGTGCACCTGGATCAGCGTGGTCGCGGCCCGGACGAACGCGTCCGACGCGTAGGCCTTGGCCACGCTGCACGCCGCGGGCAGCTCGGCGGCGGCCGCCTCGCCCGGCGGGCCGGTTTCGTCGGCCCGGTCGGCGACCTTCGCGGCGTGCTCCACCGCGGCACGCGTGCACTCCAGGTCCACCAGCATGTCCGCGCACATGTGCTTGACCGCCTGGAACGAGCCGATGGTCCGGCCGAACGCGGTCCGCTCCTTGGCGTACCCGGTGGCCATCTCCAGGCAGCGGCGGATCCCGCCGAGCGACCCGGCCGCCACGGCCAGCGCCGCCAGCGCCCGCACCCGGGGCAGCCAGGCCGCCTGGGCCGGGTCGCTGGCCAGCTCGGCCGGGACGGCGTCGAAGCTCAGCCGGGCCTCGCGCCGGGTCAGGTCCAGGGTCTCCAGGGCGACGGCGGTCAGCCCCGGCGCGCCGGCGGGCACCGCGAACAGGGCCGGCCCGGCCCCGGTGCCGGCCACGACCAGGATGAGGCTGGCCCCGGCCCCGTCGAGCACGCACGGCACCTGGCCGGTCAGCCGCCACCCGCCGTCGTCGCCGGCGGCCGCGCTGACCTCGCCGCCCGGGCCGGCCAGTTCCGCGCCGCCCAGCGCCAGCCGCTGCCCGTCGGTGACCGCGGGCAGGATCCGCGCCACGGCAGTGCCCCCGGCCAGGACCGCGACCGTACCGAGCAGGCTGGGCAGGAACGGCGAGGGCAGCAGCACGGCGCCGAGTTCCTCCAGCGCGATCACGGCCTCGGCGGCGCCCGCCCCGGACCCGCCGTGCTCCTCGCCGACGATCAGCCCGGGCAGGCCCAGCTGCTTGGCCATCAGCTCCCAGACCGCCGGGTCGTAGCCCGCCGGGTCGTCGAGCAGCGCGCGGACCGCCTGCGAGGTCCCGTGCGCCTTGGTGAACGAGCGGAGTTCCTGCCGGAACGCCGCCTGCGCGTCGGTGCGGGCGGTGCCTGCGTCCACGTCACTCCCGTCCGGCCGGGACCGCCCCGGCCACCTACAGCCTCTCAGCCGGCCCGGCCCGGACGCCAGGCCGGTTTTTGCCCGGTCCGTGCGGATGATTGCCCGGGCCGTGATCCCGTCAGGGGGCCGGGGTGAACCAGAGGTAATCGACGGGCTGGCCGGCGTTCCACGCCGCGGCCTGCTCCGGCGCTACCGGCCGGAAGCCCGCCGCGGCGTAGCAGCGCTGCGCCGCGTGGTTCGCCGGATGGACCCGCAGGAAGACCAGCGGATGCACCGAGCGGGCCCGGCCGGCCAGCTCGGTCACCAGGTGCCGGCCCAGACCCTGGCCACGCTCGCGGGGATCGACGATCAGCCGGGCGAGCTCCACCTCGGCCTCGTCGTCGTCCACCCACAGCTCGCCGTAGCCGACCAGCTGCTCGTCGCGGTAGAGCCCGAACGGCCGCACCCCGTCCTCGCCCGCCCAGGCTTCGATCTGCCCGGCCGGCACGGGCACGGCGGTCAGGCCGCACCACATCAGCACCTCGGCTGCGGTGCCCGCCCAGCTGCTGACCAGGACGGCCAGGCCCGCGGGGAAGGGACGCACGTGCAGCGCCACGACAGTCCGGGCCTAGCCGAACACGAAGTCGCGGATCAGGCGGCTCAGGGCGCGGGGCTGGTCGCTCTGTACCGCGTGGCCCGCGTCCGGAACGGTCTCGGCCCGGATCCCCGGCTGGCGCCGCCGGGCCTCGGCCAGGTCCGCGTCGGTGACGAAGCCGCTGTCCGCGCCGCGGACCAGCATCAGCGGGATGTCCAGCTTGCCCAGCGCGGACCACAGCTCCGCGGCGGACGCGATGACGGCCTCTGCCGCTCCGGCACCGTCCGGGGCCCGCTCCCGGTCGTAGCGCCAGGCCCACCGGCCGTCGGCGAGCTGGCGGGCGTTGTGCCGCACCCCGCGGCGGACCGCGGCGGCCGGGCGCCGCGGCGAGGCGGCGATGGCCAGCCCGGCCATCTCGTCCAGGCTGGCGAACGTGCGCGGACCGTCCAGCAGCGCGGTGGCGCCGCGCTGCTGGCGGGACATCTGCCGGGCCGCCTGGCCGGAACCGGGGGTGACGTCCACCAGCACGGCCCGGCGGACCAGGTCCTGGCGGTCCGCGGCGAGCGCGATCGTGGTCAGGCCACCCAGCGACATGCCCACCACCGCGGCGGCCCGCGGGGCGTGTGCCTCGATCACCGGCGCGACCGCGGCCGCGTTCCTGACCGGGCCGTAGTCGTGATCCCCGCGCCAGGTGGAGTGCCCGTGGCCGGGCAGGTCGACCGCGATCGCCGGCCGGCCAAGGTCCAGCGCGACCAGGTCCCAGGTCCGCGCGTTCTGCCCGCCGCCGTGCAGGAAGACCAGCTCCGGCTCGGCGCTGCCCCAGCGCACCACGCTGCACGCCTGCCCCGGGCCAGCCGCCGCCAGCCGCCTGCTGACCTGGGGGATGACCGCCGGGTCCAGGCCCAGCTCGGCGGCCACCCCGGTCAGCGACCCGAACTCGCCGTCCAGCCGCACGTCAGGCCGCCCCGGCGGCCGGGTCCGGCTCGGGCGCGCGGTCGGTGGCGACCAGGTTCCTGGTGACGTGGCCGAGCAGCCGGCGCAGCTCGGGATGACGGTCCGGCTCCCAGCCGGTCATCAGCCGGTCGATGCCTGCCTCCCTGGCTTCCTCCAGCCGGGCCGCGGCCTGCCGCCCGGCCGGCGTCAGCGTCATCATGTCACCGCCCGCGGCGCCGTCCCCGTCCGGGCGGGCCGCGGCTGGCGCGGTCGCCGGGGCCCGCTGCACGAGCCCCCGGTCCTGCAATTCGGCCAGCCGGCCGTCCAGCTCGGCGCCGGTGATGCCGAGCGCCCGGGCCAGCGCGTCCGCCCGGACCGGGACGGTGTCCGCCACCCGGTACAGCAGCCAGCAGGCCCGGGGGCTGACCGGCACCCCGGCCGTCTCGGCCAGCCCCTGGTAGACCTCGCCCCGGCGCTCCCGGCCGAACAGGGTCAGCAGGGCCCGCTCCATCTCCTGCGCCGAGTCGCGGGAGGCGGGCACCGCGGTGGGCGCGGTGGTCTGCGCCCGGTCCGCGGCCCGGGTGGTGTCGCGCAGCGGCAGTTCCTTCAGCAGGAACGACAGCGCGAAGGCGAGCAGGCCGACCGGCGCGGCCCAGAGGAACACCGTGTGCAGCGCGTCCGCGTACCCGCTGATGAAGCCGATCCTGACCGCGGCGGGCAGCGCGTCGAGTGTGGCCGGGCTGGCCCCGGTGGCGGCGGTGATCCCCGCTGGCAGCGCCGTCCCGTGCAGCGCGACGAGCAGGTCCCCGGGCAGCACGGCGGCGAACACCGCGCCGAACACCGCCGTGCCGAACGACCCGCCGATGGACCGGAAGAACGTCGCCCCCGAGGTCCCGGCGCCCAGGTCCCGGTAGTCCACCGCGTTCTGCACCGCGATGACCAGCACCTGGATCGACGCCCCGAGGCCGACGCCGAGCACGAACAGGTACCCAGAGACCAGCCAGTAGCTGGTGGTCACGGTCATCCGGGAGAGCAGGAACAGCCCGATGGTGATCAGCGCGGTGCCGATGATCGGGAAGATCTTGTACCGGCCCCACCGGCTGATCAGCTGGCCCGTGATGATCGAGGTGGCCAGCAGCCCGGCCATCATCGGCAGCAGCCGCAGTCCGGACGCCGTCGGCGACGTCCCCCGCACCACCTGCATGTACTGCGGCAGGTAGGCCAGCGCGCCGAACATGGCAAAGCCGACCGCGAAGCCGATCACGCTGGTCGAGCTGAACACCCGGTTGGCGAACAGCCGCAGCGGGATGACCGGCTCGGCGGCCCGCCGCTCCACCGCGACGAAGGCGGCGATCAGGACCACCGCGGCCACGCCCAGGCCGATGATCTCGGCCGAGGCCCAGCGGTAGGTCGTGCCGCCCAGCGAGGTCAGCAGCACCAGGCAGGTCGCCGCGGCGGCGATCAGCGCGGTGCCCGCGTAGTCGATCCGGTGCCGGGTGCTGCTCAGCCGGCTGGGCAGCGCGACCGCGGTCACCATCAGCGCGGCCAGCCCGATGGGCAGGTTGATGTAGAACACCCACCGCCAGGACAGCGAGTCCACGAAGAACCCGCCGATCAGCGGGCCGAGCACACTGGCCACCCCGAACGTGGCCCCGAACACGCCCTGGTAGCGGCCGCGCTGCCGGGGCGTAACGACGTCCCCGACGATCGTCTGCGCGCCCACGATCAGTCCGCCGCCGCCCAGGCCCTGCACCGCGCGGAACGCGATGAGCTGCACCATCGAGTGGGCGAACCCGGACAGCGCGGAGCCGATCAGGAAGATCACGATCGAGGCCTGGAAGAACCGCTTCCGGCCGTACATGTCGCCGAGCTTCCCCCACAGTGGCGTGGACACCGTGGAGGCCAGCAGGTACGCGGTCACCACCCAGGACAGGTGGGACAGCCCGTGCAGATCACCCGCGATGGTGGGCAGCGCGGTCGCGACGATCGTCTGGTCCAGCGCGGCCAGCAGCATGCCGAGCAGGAGGGCCCCGATGATCAGGAAAATCCGGCGCCGGTCCGTCACCGCGGGCGGCGCGCCGTCCGGCGGGCGGGCCGGGCGCTCCGTCCCGGTACGCACAGCCATGCCCTAGCAGTACCCGTGGGGCCGGCCCGCACGCCCGCGGCCGGCCGCCGCAGCCGGGATCCGTTGCAGTGTCGCTGCACGGACGATTACGGGCTCGTTGCAGTGATACTGCACTGAGCCGGCCGGGCTCGTTGCAGTGGTACTGCACTGCGCGGGGCAGGGTCGGTTGCAGTGGTACTGCACTGCGCGGGGCCGGGTTTGTTGCAGTGATACTGCACTGCGCGGGGCCACGGTCGTTGCAGTGGCACTGCACTGGCCGGGGCGAGGCGGCCCGCGGCTCTTGAACCGTATCCCTAAAGCTGTGGCTCGCTGATTTAACCGCTGGACCTGGGGCCGCGGGTGGGCCGGCCGGTGCCGGGGCTCTTGTCCGGGTCGCCCAGGCCGCGGACCACGGCGACGACGCCGAGCAGCGCCGCCAGCGGCGAGACCAGCGCGATGAATTCTGCGGAGCTGAGGTTGCCCAGCGCGCTCAGCGCGGCGGCGAATCCGATGAGGAGAACGGCTACGACGACGAGGGTCCAGCCGTGCAGGAAGATCCGCAGCATGACGGGGGGCGCCGGGGCGGGAGGCTCCGGCTTGGCGGTGACCACCTTGGTCGCCCGCCGCTCGGTCAGCCCGTCGCGGACCCGGACTGTGATCGTCAGGCTGCCCGGCTGGTCCGCGACCAGCAGCAGCTCGTCCGGGTGCGCCTTGTCCGGGGCCTGGGACACGGCTCCGCCGCCGACCGCCCAGGACATCACCTGCCGGTTGCCGGCCCGGCGGACCCGGTAGCGGCCCTGGTCACCGGTGATCAGCGTGTCCGGGCCATCGATGACGACCGGCGGGACCGTGGCGGTGGCGGGGGGCGCCTTGGCGGCTGCGGGGCCCGCCGGGCCGGCGGGGCTGTGCCCGGCGGGGCTGTGCCCGGCGGGACCGGGGCCGGCGGCGCCGTTCGCGCCGATATCCCCGTCATCCGGGCCGTCCGCGGGGGCGGCGTCCGGCGGGGCGGCATCCGGCGCGGTGGCGAAGCCGTACTGGCGGCGGGCCAGCGTCTCGGCGAGCTGGATCTGCCGGGCATGCACGCTCCAGGCCATCGCCACGGTCACCACGGCCACCAGCACAGCGCCGAGGCCGAGCAGCACGGCCACGGCCGGATGGCTGGTGCTGGCCAGATTGGCGCTGGCGGCTGCCGCAGCGAGCATCTCGCCTCCCTGATCCCGGTCTGGGCACCTTGTTTACCAGGAAGGGGCGACAGCAGCAGCAAGATCAGCGCGGCGGCGCCGCGGTCAGAACACGTGCCAGGCGGGGTGGCCGTGCCGCCACAGCAGCAGGACGACCTTGCCGACGATCGTGTCTCCCTTGACCGGGCCCCAGTACCGGCTGTCGCAGGACACCGCCCGGTTGTCGCCCATCACGTAGAAGTCGCCGGCCGGCACCTTGTACGGGTGCTGCGCGGACGCGCCGGGGATCGGCCGGCCGAGCGGGTCGGGCTTGGGCAGATAGGTCTCGGGCAGCTGGCGGCCGTCCACGTAGACCTTGCCGAAGGCCGAGTAGACCGTCTGCCCGGGCAGCGCGATGACCCGCTTGACCAGGTCGTCGGACTCCGGGCCGGTGCACTGCGTGTCGCGCGGCGGGCGGGTGAAGACCACGATGTCGCCCTGCTTGACGTCGTGCCAGCTCCAGAAGATCTTCTGGACCACGATCCGGTCGCCGATGTCCAGCGTCGGGACCATCGACTCGGACGGGATCGAGAACGTCTGGAACACCCACTGCCGGGCGGCCAGGGCCAGCGCCAGCGCGACGGCGACGATCGCCACCCACTCGGTCACCACCCGGGCCGGGCGGCGCTTCCTGGCCGGCTGCCCGGCCGGGTCCTCCTGGGCCGGCTCCTGCGGCTCCCCGGGCTCTGGTGTGGCGGGCCCGCCCGCCCCGGTCGCCGTCTCCGGCTCCTGATCAGCAGCCCTGGCCATGCCGTCTCCCCGTTCCGCTGATGGCCGCCCGGGGGACACCCGGGCGGGCCGCTGCCGGCCGGGCCCCGCTGGCCCGGTCGGGTCGTGCCGTGCACCGCTCACCGTGCGTTCCCGGCCGGGCGGTGCGGGTCCCCGTCCGGCCGGCCGGCGCCCGGCTGACGTGCGCCGCCCCGGCGGCCGGGCCCGCGGACAGCAGCGTCAGCGGCGCGCCCAGCGAGCCCGCCGCGACCAGCAGGGCCGCGGCCACCCGCCGGCTGGGACGGCCAGCCAGCCGCTCGCGGGCCGCGCCGCACAGGTAGCTCAACGCCACCGCGCGGGCCGGGGTTCCGTCCCTGATCAGAAACTCGGCCAGTTCCGCGGCCTCGTCCCCGTGCCGGCTCCGCCACCGGGCCGGGTAGCACCGCAGCACCGCGGCGACCAGGCGGCCGGGCATCAGGCGCCCGCCACGCCGAGCCGCAGCCGGCCGACCGCGCTGACCCGCTCGACCGAGTCCAGGTGCGCGCGGAGTGCGGCGACGCCGGGCGCGGTAATCCGGTACGGGTGCCGCCGGTCCTGCGCGGGCAGCGCCTCGATCAGGCCCAGCCGCTCCAGCCGGTCCAGCGCGCCGTACAGCGTGCCCGGTCCCAGCCGGACCCCGGCGAACTGGCTGACGTCCTGGATCAGCGCGTACCCGTGCTTGGGCCCGTCGGCCAGGCTGGTCAGGATCAGCACCGAGGCGTCGCCGGCCCGGCGCAGGACGTCCGCATCGGTCACGTCGGCATGCTCCCTCCCGGTTAGTACGCAGACCAATATATCAGTCAACGTACTAGGGGGCGCCGCGGTTCGACGCAGTGCGGGCCCGTGCGGTGCGGTCTCGTGCGGTGCGGTCCCGTGCGGTGCGGTCCCGTGTGGTGCGGTCAGCCGGCCGCCAGGTGCTCGCCGAAGAAGCCGAACACCTTCCCCCAGCCGTCCATTGCCTGCTCAGGACGGTACATCGGGGCCTGGTAGTAGAAGAAGCCGTGGCTGGCGCCGTCGTAGCGGTGGAACTGGTAGTCCTTGCCCAGCCGGGCAAGCTCGGCCTCGTGCTGGTCGACCTGCTCCGGGGTCGGGTAGCGGTCGTCGTTGCCGAACAGGCCGAGCAGGGGCGCGGTCAGCCCCGCGGTGAGGTCGATCGGGGCCACCGGGCGGGCGTCGGACAGGTCGTCCGGCCCCATCACCACGCCGCCGCCCCACAGGTCGGCCACCGCGTCCCAGCCCGGGGTCTGCGACGCGGCCAGCAGCGCGTGCCGTCCGCCCGAGCAGGTGCCGATGATGCCGACCTTGCCGTTGCTGGTGGACTGGGCCTTGAGCCAGGTCTGGGCGGCGGCCAGATCGGCCACCACCTCGGCGTCCGGCACCCCGCCGTCGGCGCGGACCTTGGCCGCGATGTCGTCGGGCGTGCCGTGGCCCCACCGCTCGTACAGGTTGGGGCAGATCACCGCGTACCCGTTCCGGGCCAGCCGCTCGCAGAACTCCCGGTAGAACTCGTCCCAGCCGGGCATGTGATGCACGGCCACCACGCCGGGGAACGGCCCGTCTCCGGTGGGCCGGGCCGACCACGCGTGGATGTCGTTCCCGCTGCCGCCGGGAACATGAATCACCTCGGCCGTCAGGCCTACGTGCGCGTCAGTGCTGAATGAATTCCACATGGGCAGTCCCTTCGCGGAGCTAACGGCAGGCGCCAGCGTAGCGGCCTTCGGGCCCGGGCCGGGGCCGGCCCGGCCGGTCAGCCGGAGCCTTCGTTGGCGCCGGTCCTGGCGGACTGGATGGAGGCGCTGATCACGGCGACGGCGGGCGGGTCGCCGGCTTGCGGCGTGACGCGGGCCGCGGCGCGCAGGCACCGGCAGGCGTCCTTAGGCCGGCGGCCCGGGTAGATCAGGGTGGCCAGGTCACCCTCGAAGGCCAGCGCAGGCGGCAAGCCGCCGCCCGCCTGGATTTGGTGGCGAGCCAGGCGGGCGGCGGGGTTCTGAGGGCGGGGTGGCCGGCTAGGACGCGGGGTCCACCGGGCGGGCGGGGTCGGCGGAGTACCCGTCGCTCGTCTTAGTCTCCTGCGTGACGGAGGGATCGGCGGGAGAATCGCCGGGCTTGGCGGAAGGATCGTCGGCGGCGCCGAGGCCGGCCGAGGGGGCGGCTGGGTCCTGTGAGGTTGCTGGGTTTGCTGGGGCCGGCCTGGTGCCAGCAGCTGGCGAAATGGCTGGGGCCGGCGATGTGGCTGGGGCCGGCGATGTGGCGCCGGCCGGTGAGGTGGCTGCGGCCGGTGATGTGGCTGCGACCGGCGGGGCGCCGGCGGCAGATGAGGTGCCAGTGAGGGTGGCGCTGCCGGCCGGGGCCGGGACCGGGGCGTCGATTGTGGTGGAAGCGCTGGCCGGGACCGGGGCGTCGATTGCGCTGGCCGGGACCGGGGCGCCGACTGTGGTGAAGGCGCTGGCCGGGACCGGGGCGCCGGCCATGGTGGGAGCACTGACCGTAGCCGGAGCCCCGGCCTCGGTGAGAGCGCTGGCTGTGGCGGTAGCGCCGGCTGCGGTGGGTGCGCCGGCCATCGCGGGGGTGCGGTCGCCGGCGTCGGGGCGGGTGGCGTCTGGCGCGCGGCCGGGCGGCGGGGCCGGCCAGGCCGGCACCGGGCGGGCCGGGTCGTGGGCCGGGGCGAGCAGCAGCCAGGCGCAGCAGGCGATCAGCGCGGCGACGAAGACGCAGTAGACCCAGAACACCGGGGTGGGCCCGGCGGTGACCGTGAGACCGGCCGCGGAGGCCTGGCTGGGAGACAGGCCGACCTGCGTGGCCGGGCTCGCCTCGCCCAGCTGGACCAGCGCCGAGATGGCCTGGGCGGCCATCGGTATCGTCGCGCCGGCCAGCAAAGCCGCGCCCAGCCGGGCCGGGCGCCACAGCGCGGCCACCACCACTACGGCGACGAGGGCGGCCATCACCAGCACGTCGCCGGCGATGATCAGGCCCGGGTTGGCGAACGCGTTGCCCGCAGTGATCGTCCGGCTGGCCCCGTTCGAGGCGGTGATCGTGAACTTGTCCCAGGCCGGGGCGAACGCGGCCGCCGTGCCGAGGCCGGCCAGCAGCAGCATCAGCAGCGGCCCGGTGTCCTTGGCCCGCGGCTTCGCCGGGGCCCCGGCTGCGGCGCGGTGGTAGCCGGCCGCCGCGCCCGCCGTGGCCAGCAGCCAGCCCAGCAGCGTCGGCCACATCCCGCCCGCCGGGGTGTGCGCGGACAGCGCCGTGCCCAGGTCCGCGGCAAGCAGGCCGAACGTGACCACGCTGGTGCCCAGGCCGAGCAGCGCGCCAATCCGCTGCCGGGCCGGGCCCGCGGCGATCAGCAGCGCGCTGGCGGTCCACGCGGCCAGGTAGATGGCGTGCGGCACGAGCTGGTCCGGATGGCTGGCGATACTGCCGCCGAGGTAGTTGGTGAACAGGCCGACGATGCCGAGCACGACGCCGGCGGCCAGCAATCCGGCCGCGGTCAGCGCCCGGGTGCGGCTGCCGGGCGGCAGCAGCTGGCTGCCCTGGCGCGGGGGTGGCGGCTGGCCATAGCCGCGCGGCGCGGCGAACCCCGGCCCGTAGCCCGCGCGCGGGCCGTAACCGGGGGCCGGCCCGTAGCTGGGGGCGGCCCGGCCCGGCGCACTCTGGCCCGGGGCGGCCTGACCGGGACCAGCCTGACCGGGACCAGCCTGACCAGGGGCAGCCTGACCAGGGGCAGCCTGACCAGGAGCGGTCTGGCCGGGCACGGGGGGAGCGGGCACGGTCGCGGCCGGGCCGGGGGCGTGCCACGGCGGGGGAGCGGGCGGGGGCGGGGCCGCGCCCGGGCCGACCGGCGTGATCGCGCCGGGCTCGAGCCCGGTAAAACGCGCCCAGGCGCCAGCCCACCCCTCCGGGCTGTCCGGCCACCACTCGATCGGCTGCGGCTGCGGTCGCCCGGCCGGCCAGATCCCGTAAAACCGCACGCCGCGGCCGAGCTCGTAGCTCGACCCGCGGTACAAGATGGCCACGTACTCCCGCACCGTCCTGGCCTCCCAGATCCGTATGCCCGGTCAACGTCGTGGCCCACGGTAAGCCCGGCACCTGCACGCTGGCTGGACGCATCCTGAGTCAATCCTGACCCCCGCCGGGCCGCCCCGGGCCAATCTGATCGAAGTGCCGTCGCTCACCCCTTGAAACCGCCTGGAAGGCAAGGAACGGCACGTCGATCACATCCAGCCGGCGGCGGGCAGCGGGGTGGGCCCCCGCGGGCTTTCCGGACCGGGGCCCGGGCGGCGGCCCGCGGCTCGCGGCCCGGGGTTAGTAGCGCGGGGCCAGGAGGGCGATCCGGTCCGCCTGGGAACGGTCCCCGTAGGTGGCCAGCTCGTACTGGCGGATGGCGACCAGGCAGTCCACCACCGCGCTGCCAAGAGCGGCGCGGAGCAGGGCCGACCCGTCGAGCAGGGCCAGCGCGGAACCCAGGTCAGCGGGCAGCCGCCGGATCCCGGCCCGCTCCCTGACGCCGGCGGCCAGCTCATCCGGCGCGACCTGGACGGGCTCCGGCGCGGTGCGCTCCTCGGCCAGCCCGGCCATCGCCATGGCCAGCACCGCGGCCGCGGCCAGGTACGGGTTGCTGGTCCCGTCGATGGCCTTGACCTCGACGTTCGCGGTCGCCTCCCGGGTTCCGACGGTTCCCGGCACGAACCGGATGGCCGCCTCCCGGTTCTCCACGCCCCAGCACGCGTACGCGCCGGACCACAGTCCGGGCACCAGCCGGTCGTAGCTGAGCACGCTCGGCGTGAGCAGGCCCGACGCCTCGGGCAGGTGCGCGACCAGGCCGCCGATCATCGCCGCCCCGGCCGGGGTCAGGCCAAAGCGCCCGTCCCCGCCGGCGAACACGCTGCGGCCCTCGGTCGTCGCGGAGATATGCAGGTGGCAGCCGTTGCCGATGGACTCGGGCAGGGTCAGCGGGGCGAACGACACGGCCCGCCCGTGCCGCCGCGCGGTGCGCTGGACGATCAGCCGGGCCAGCACGTACTGGTCCGCGGCGGCCACCGGGCGGCGCGGTGCCAGCGAGATCTCGAGCTGGCCCGGGCCGTACTCCGGGTGCAGGGTCTCCACTCCCACCCCGGCGGTGGCCAGCGCGTCCAGCAGGTCCCGGCTGAACTCCTCGAGCTCCAGCCAGGGCCGCAGGCCGTAGGCCGGGCCGGACGTGGCGGGCTGGCTGAGGTCCTGGCCGGCGAAGACGGTGAACTCCGTCTCGAAGCCCATCAGGAAGTCCAGGCCCGCCGCCCGGGCCGCCTTGTCCTGGCGGCGCAGCAGGCTGCGCTGGCAGGTTTCCATCACCGCCAGGTCCTGGTCGTACTGGTCGAACGGCGCCCAGGCCAGCCCGGCCGCGGGGTCGATCAGCGCGGCCGCGGCGAGGTCCGGCCGGACCCGCATGTCGCCGACCGGGCCGCCGTAGCGGGCGGTCTCGGTGATGTGGTCGTCCGCGCAGAACACCGCGAACACCGGGGACAGCCCGATCCCGTCCCGGGCCGCGGCGGCGATCCGCGGCCCGGGCACGCTCTTGGCCCGGACCAGCCCGGCGTTGTCCACCATCGTGCCGAGCAGCAGCCGCGCCCCGGCGATCCCGGCGATCCCGGCGGCCCCGCCGGCTCCGCCGGCTGAGCCAGCCCCGCCGGCTGAGCCAGCCCCGCCAGCCCCTGCTTCCGGCGGGCCCGCCCCGGCCGGCACCGCCGTCACGGCCCGGCCAGCAGGTCGCAGGCGCCCAGGTAGCCGGCCAGCATGGCCCGGGCGACGTCGAAGATGGCCGCGTCCGGCGGCAGGAAGGCCGGGTGGTGCAGGCCGGGGACCACGTCCTCGCCCACCCCGGCGAAGCACATCAGCGACCGGTACTTGGCGTTGTAGTAGGAGAAGTCGTCGGCGCCGCAGGACCGCATGTCGCCGCCCGGGTCCAGGCCCAGCCGGACCAGCCAGGCCGCGGTCGCAGTAGCTAGCTGCGGGTCGTTGTGCAGCACCGGCTCGCCCCGGTGGATGCTGACCGTGGCCTGGCAGCCGTAGCTGCGCGCGGTCAGCTCGGCGGTCTCGGCCACCGTGGCATGCAGCAGGTCCCGGTCGTCCTCGTTGAACGCGCGCAGCGTGCCGGTCAGCACCGCGGATCCGGGGATGGCGTTGCCCGCCGTGCCCGCCTGCAGGGTGCCGACGGTCACCACGGTCGGGCGCATCGGGTCCATCCGCCGCGACACCAGGTGCTGCAGGGCCATGACCGTGGCCGCGGCGGCCACGATCGGGTCCCGGCCCATATGCGGGTAGGCGGCGTGCGCCGGGCGGCCCTCGATGGTCACGGTCAGGGCGTCCGACGAGGCGTTCACCGGGCCGCCCTGCACCGCGATCGTGCCGGGCGGCAGCGACGCGTGCAGGTGCACGGCGACGAACGCGCCGACCGGGACCGCGGCCAGCTCGGCCGAGTTGACCACGTCCAGCGCCCCGGACGGGGACGACTCCTCGCGCGGCTGGAGCACGGCCAGCACCGGGCGCGGGCCGCCAACCGCGCGGACCGCCCGGCCGAACGCGACCAGCCCGGCCATGTGCACGTCGTGCCCGCAGGCGTGCATGGCCCCGTTGACCGACGCCCACGGGGCGCCGGTCTCCTCGGTCAGCGGCAGCGCGTCCAGTTCGGTGCGCACCGCGACGTGCGTCGCGTCCGCCCCATCGCCGGCCCCGCCGCCGGCCGCACCGCCCCCGGCCGGGATGCGGATCAGCCGGCCCTGGGTCACCCAGGGCGCGGCCGGGTCGCCGAGCGCCTCGGCGAGGCGGGTCGCGGTCCGCTCCTCGTACCCGCCGAGGTCCGGCTCGCGGTGGATCTGGTGGCGCAGTTGGGCGGCGGCGGGCAGCTCGGCCTCGATCGCCGCCAGAAGCCGGCCGGCCAGCCCCGGGTCCGCGGTCACCCTGCCCTCGGTCATGACGCCCCCAGGCCGTACACCCGCTCCACGTTGCCGTGCGCGATCGCGTGCAGGTAGCGGGCCGCGTCCGCGCCGCTGATCTCGTCCCGCTCGACCCAGCCGGACATGATCGCGCCGATGCCGCGCCGCCACAGCAGGGCGCCCAGGTGGTACAGCTCGGGCAGGCCGAACGCGTCGGAGGAGAACACGAGCTTGGCGAACGGCGCCAGCTCCAGCGACTGGGCGATCAGCGCCCGGCAGGACGAGCCGGTGTAGTGCAGGATCGCCCCGGTGTCGAAGTACACGTGCGGGTACACCTCGGCCAGGTAGCCGGCCTCGCGGATGAACGGGTAGCAGTGCAGCAGCATCACGCTGGTGCCGGTGTCCACGGTGGCGTGCAGGAACCCGGTCATCTTCGACGGGTCGTTGCGGTGCATCACGATGTCGGAGTCACCGAAGCCGACGTGGAACTGCAGCGGCAGGCCGGTGTCCACGCCCGCCCACAGCACCGAGCGCAGCAGGACCGGGTGATCGAGCCGCCAGCGGCCGCCCGCCCCGGACGGGCCCGCGCCCAGCCACTCGCCGGCCGCCGCGGCGACCTCGGCGGCCGACGGCCGGGCCGGGTCGAAGTCCAGGCCGAACCGGTAGGCGATGACGGTCTTCAGCCCGGCCGCCTCGCGGGTCCCGGCGGCCAGCCGTTCGGCGAACCGCGCGCCGAACTCGGCCGCCCCAGCCCCCTCGGCCGCCAGCTGCTCGGCGAGCACCTCGATCCGGACGATCTCGCGGCTGGTGCCGCCGCCCAGCGCGGCGGTGGCCTCCGGGGACAGGATGTCGTCCGACCGGTAGCCGGTGTCGATCAGGTAGTGGCTGATCCCGGTGGCGGTCAGCAGCCGGCGGGAGACCTCCTCGTCGCCGACGGCGGCCCGGCCGGCCAGGTACTCCCCGGCGCTAACGTGCCGGGGCAGGCCGAGCAGCGGGGCGCACTCGGCCCTGATGGCGACGCCCAGCGGGCTGTCGAACACCGTGAAACCGGCCGGCTGCGGCCGGTCCGACTCGGTGGCCAGGTCATCGAAGGTCGCGGCGGTCACGGGCGTGCCCACCACGCCATGGCAGTGGTTGTCGGCAAGCGGCACGGTGTTGGCGAGCTCGGTCAGCTCGGAGGCGTTCATGTTCCCCTCCTAGGGGGCGGCCCGCGGGCGGCGGGACAGTACCGGGCAGGACAGCGGCAAGGCAGTGCTGGCCCAAAGGCAGTGCTGGCTCAGCTGGCTGGGTTCCGGCCCGGTAAAGGATCTTCAGGATTACGGCTGGCTTGCGGCGGGACGGCGCCGGTACCGTGCCGCTGCGCCCAGTAGGCGTCGCAGGCCGCGATCCTGGCCCGGGGCCCGTCGCCGGGTTCGCGGACCGCCGCCGCGATCAGCGCCTCGACCACGGCCAGCGCGGGCACCAGCGAGTCGAACGGGCCCGGCGCGGTCACCGTTCCGCGATCAGCTGATCAGCAGGCACGAAAGAAATATTCCACGCCGCAAAATCCGCGGGCAATACGGAACGCCTGTAAGGCGACCGGGTCAGCGGACCTGGATGTGGATCGAGCGGTGCCCGGCCGGCTCGGGCTCCCACGGGCGCTGGTACACCAGGTCGATCCGGCACAGGCCGGGCTTGGTCGCGGTGAAATGCAGCACCTGCAGGGCGGCGCCGCCGGCCGCGGCGCCCGTGGGGGAGCGGAACTCGGTGCGGTCCATGGTCACCCCGGCGGGCAGGCGGGCCGCCTGCCACTGGTAGCCCGCGGTCGGGACGGCCGGCAGCTCGATCGTGAACGGCTGGCCCCGGCCGACGGCCAGCGGCCCGGTCCCGGTCATGGGCCGGCTACCGGTCCGCGGCCAGGCCGGTGGCGCGCATCGCCTTGCGGTAGGCCACGGCCACCGCGTCGAACTTCAGGTGCAGCTCGGCGGCCAGGTCGAAGGGCACCCGGTCCGGCCGCTGGGACTCCACCACCCGCTGGTCCTGGCCGAAGATCGTGTCCTCGAACTCCTGGAGCACCTGGTCGGGCTGGTCCAGGTTGTAGTTCCGGCCGATGACCACGTAGCCCGCGCACCGGTCGGCGCCGACCGGCTGGGAGGCGAAGAAGTACACCATGCCGCGTTCGCCGCCCCAGCCGAGCCGCAGCGCGATCGTGTAGGGCAGGTGCAGCTCGTAGCTGCTGCGCCGCTCCGGCGGCCCGGCCTGCTCGTTGCCGAACACCGGGAACTCGTCGGAGTTCTCCGCCTCCGGCCGGACGACGCTGTAGCGCAGCACATGGTCCTCGGTACTGACCTCGTGCCGCGGCACCACCGGCCGGGACGGGTCGCCCAGCAGGCCCGGGTGCACCCACGGGAAGTGCCCGAAGTCGGTGAAGTTCTCCACCTGGCGGGCCGCGTCGCAGTTCCACTCGTACGGGCCCGCGGTCAGCGTGGCCCACCGGCCGTCCTCGAGCTCGGGCACCTCGGGCAGCGGCCAGCGCGGCTCGGCCAGCGCCACCCAGACCAGGCCGTACCGCTCCTGGCAGGTGAAGGCCGGGATCCGGGCCTTGGCCGGGACCCGGGAGGGGTCGGCCAGCTGCGGGATCGCCGCGCACTTCCCGTCGGCCCGGTAGCGCCAGCCGTGGTACGGGCAGACCAGCTCGTCGCCGTCCACCCAGCCCAGCGACAGCGCGGTGCCCCGGTGCACGCACAGGTCCTGGCTGGCCCGCGGCTCGCCGCCCGCGCCGCGCCACAGCACCAGCGGCTCGCCGAGCAGCGTGCTGGGGATGGGCTTGCCGGCCAGGTCCGCGCTGAACGCCACCGGGTGCCAGCAGGCCCGCTGGGCCTCCAGGTCGGCGTACACCCCCGGCGACGTATGAACCGCGGTCACCGCGCCGCTCCGCCCATGGCACCCCTCCTGACCGGCCGGAACGGAGCCCGGCCCAGGTCTGGATCATTACCGGCCCGGCGGCCGCGGCGCAACGTCAGGAGCTGTCCAGCCGCTTCTCGAACCAGTGGTGCGCGTACTGCTCGTCGCTGAACGCGGATACCTCGGCGTAGCCGGCCGACCGGTACAGGGTGATCGCCTCGGTCAGGGCCTGGTTGGTTTCCAGCCGGACCACGGTGGCGCCGTGGCGGCGGGCCTGGTCCTCCAGCTCGGCCAGCAGCCGGCGGCCCAGGCCGAGGCCACGGGCCCGGTTGGCGACCCACATCCGCTTCAGCTCGGCCGGCTCGGTGCCGTGGAACTTCAGCGCGCCGCAGCCGGCCGGCTCGCCGTGCAGCCGGGCCAGCAGCAGCAGGCCGGACGGCTCGGCCAGGTCGGCGTCGGTGGCGGGCAGGCTGGCCCCCGGGTCGAAGCCGCCGTCGAACCGCTCGCCGAGCTCGGCGAAGTACGCGGCCATGCAGGCCCGGGCCTCCGGGCTGGCCGGGTCGGTCACCGCGAACGTGACCAGCCCGGCGGTGAGCAGCCGCTCGACCGTGCCCATCGCCGCGGCGAGCTGGTCCCGCTGGCGGTCGTTCAGCGGGGCGAGCAGGGAGGCGGCCAGCTCGTCGCTGAGCCGGTCGAGCTCGGCCCGCTCGGCCCGGCCCGCATCGGTGAGCACCGCGGTGCGGACCCGGTGATCGCCCGCCGCGGGCACTACCTGGATCAGGCCCTCGTCCTGCAGGCTGCGGAGCAGCCGGCTCAGGTAGCCGGAGTCCAGGTCCAGCCGGGCCCGCAGGGCCCGGGCGTCGGTGCCGGACGGCCCGATCTCCCACAGCACCCGGGACGCGCCGAGCGGCCGGGCCCGGGCCAGGTAGTGATCGCTGAGCGCGCCGACCCGCTGGGTCACGGTCCGGTTGAAGCTGCGCACCCGCGCGGTGAGATCCTCGTCCGGCTTCATTCTCTGACTTTAGTCAGAGAATACCTCTAGGGGGAAGAGCCCGACGCGGATGACCTGCGGGCGAACCGGCTGCGGGACTTCTTCTTGCGCAGCTTGCGGTCGTCGCGCAGTTCGGCGAACGGCTCCCGGTCCGGCGGCACGCCGCCCGCGATGGCCCGCTCCCGCTCCAGTTCGGCGTTGAACTCCGCGCCGAGCAGGATCGCCGTGTTGGAGAGCCACATCCAGACCAGGAAGATGATGATCCCGCCGAGAGTGCCATAGACCTTGTTGTAGTGCCCGAAGAAGGCCACGTACAGCGCGAACAGGCCGGAGGCGACCAGCCACAGCAGCACCGCGAGCAGGCCGCCGGGGCTGACCCAGCGGAAGCCGTGCCGGGCGTTCGGGCTGGCCCAGTACAGGATCGCGAGCATGATGCTGACGATGATCACCAGCACCGGCCACTTGGCGATGTCCCACGCGGTCACCGCGGCCGAGCCGAGCCCGAGCGCGTCGCCGGCGCGGCGGGCGACGCCGCCGGTCACCACGACGATCACCACCGAGAACACCAGCAGCACCAGCATGGCCACGGTCACGGCGAGCCGGACCGGGATCGTGATCCAGGCCGGCCGCCCCTCGGGCACGTCGTAAATGACGTTCGCGGCCCGCATGAACGCGGCCACGTAGGCCGACGCTGACCACAGGCCGACGGCCAGGCCGACCACGGCCAGGATCCCGGCCGCGGAGTGGTTGTGCTGCAGGCGTATCAGCGCATGGCTGACGATGGTGTTCACCGAGCCGGGCACGGTCTTGGTCAGCTGGTCGATCAGGTTCTGCGTCACTGAGGTGCCGAGCAGGCCCAGCAGGGTGACCAGGACCAGCAGGCCAGGGAAGATCGACTGGACGCTGAAATAGGTCAGTGCCGCGGCCCGGTCCTGGAGGTTGTCCTCCTGGTACTCGGCCAGCGTGCGCTTCGCCGCGACCCGCCACGACCCGCGCGACAGCGCTGTCGGCGCGGGCGGGGCATCCTGGGCGCCGTCCCGTGCCGCCGCCTCCGGCGCGGCCCTCCCCTGCGGGGGTGGTATTCGCTCGGCCATGATCACCTGCCTCCCTCCGTCCCCGGGCCAGCCGGGGTCGCGGAAGGCCTGCCGCTACCCGCGGTTTCCGGTATCTAACGAGATCCGGCCCGTGCGGGGAGTCAGCGGAGCCGGGATTGCCCCAGGCGGGGGCTTTCACGGTTCCCGAACCGGCTGCCGTGCGCGCTCGTTGTTGAGGTGGCTGGAAGGTAACTGGGAACGGGGGCGTGTGTCGTGCTGGTACGCCTGCTTGGGCCGGTTGATGTGCTGGCCGATGACGGGCCGCGGCCGGTCCGGGGCCTGCGCCGCAAGGCGGTGCTGGCCACGCTGGCGCTGCACGGCGGCGAGGTCGTCAGCGCCGGCCGGCTTGCTGAGCTGGTCTGGGGGGAGGACGCCCCGCCGACCGCGGTGAACACGCTGCAAGCTCATGTGTCGTACCTGCGCACGGTGCTGGGCAGCAAGACCGCGATCCGCGCCCGCCGGCCGGGTTATCTGCTGGATCTTGGCGGCGATCCCAGCGATGCGCAGGTCGCGGAACGGCTGCTGCGGAAGGGCACGAGCTCGGCTGATCCCGCGGAGGGGGTGCGGCACCTGAGGGCGGCACTGGCTCTGTGGCGCGGGAGATCGCTGGCGGACGTGACCGGCCTGGCCTGGCTGGAACAGCAGGCGGTACGGCTGGACCTGCTGTGCCTCCAGGTCAAGCGGGCGCTGGCGGAGGCGAGGCTGGCGGCGGGGGAGCATGCGGGCCTGGTGCCTGAGCTTGAGGAGATGGTCGCGGAGAACCCGCTGGATGAGCAGGTGCACGGGCAGCTCATGCTGGCGCTGTACCGGTGCGGCCGCCAGGCCGATGCGCTGGCGGTGTTCCGCCGGCTGCGGGCCGTGCTTGCGGAGCAGCTTGGCATCGATCCCAGCCCGCTGCTTCGTGACCTGGAGATAGCGATCTTGCGGCAGGATGAGGCGCTGGCGGCCCCGGCCCGGTCGCCGGCGTACCTGGCGCCGCGGCCGGTCCCGGTCCCGGCCCCGGCGCAGCTGCCGCCGGCGGTGCCCGGGTTCGCTGGCCGTGCCGCCGAGCTGGCCAGCCTGAATGCCGCGCTGGCGCGGGCCGAGCGGGAATACTCGGCCGGGTCCGCCGCGGTGGTCATCTCGGCGGTGTCGGGGACCGCGGGGGTGGGCAAGACGGCGCTGGCGGTGCAGTGGGCGCACCAGGTGGCGGCGCGGTTCCCGGACGGGCAGCTGTATGTGAACCTGAGCGGATTCGGCCCGGGCGGGCAGCCAGTCGAGCCGGGCGAGGCGGTGCGGGGATTCCTGGCCGGGCTGGGAGTAGCGCCGGCCCAGGTCCCGGGCGGGGCGGCGGCCCAGGCCGCGCTGTACCGCAGCCTGCTGACGGGCAAGCGGGTGCTGGTCGTGCTGGACAACGCGCGGGATGCCGAGCAGGTCCGTCCGCTGCTGCCGGGCTCGCCCGGATGCCTGGCGATCGTGACCAGCCGCAGCGACCTGGCTGGCCTGGTTGCCGCCGAGGGTGCCTACCCCGTGAGCCTGGATCTGCTCGCCCCCGCAGAGGCCGGTGAGCTTCTGGCCCGCCGGCTCGGGGAGGCGCGGGTGGCCAGCGAGCCAGCGGCGGTCAGCGAGATCATCGAACGGTGCGCGCGGCTGCCGCTGGCGCTGGCCATCGCCGCGGCCCGGGCCGCCGCCCGGCCGGGTTTCCCGCTGGCGGCGATCGCGGCCGGGCTGCGCGGTGCCACCGCGACCCTGGATCCGTTCGGCGGCGCTGATCCGGCCACCGACGTGCGGGCGGTGCTCTCCTGGTCCTGCCGTCTGCTCAGTGCGGATGCGGCCAGGCTCTTCGCGCTGCTGGGGCTGCATCCCGGGCCCGACATCAGCGCCCCCGCGGCAGCGAGCCTGGCCGCGATCCCGCCAGAGCGGGCAGCGGAACTGCTGGCCGAACTAGCCGGCGCGCACCTGCTCTCCGAGCACGGCCCGGGCCGGTATACCGCGCACGATCTGCTGCGCGCCTACGCCGCCGAGCAGGTGCACAGCCTGGTGCCGGGCGCCGGCCGGGCGGCGGCCAGCCACCGGGTTCTTGACCATTACCTGCACACCGCGTACCTGGCCGCACGGCTCCTGAAGCCGGAGCGGGATCCGATTGACCTCGCTGAGCCGTCGCCGGGCACGATGGTCGGGGATCTGACGACCTCTGACAGCGCACTGGCGTGGTTCACTGCCGAGCACCAGGTGCTGCTGGCCTGCATCAGGGCGTCGGTGGCGGCTGGCCAGGACCGGCGCACCTGGCAGCTCGCGTGGACGGTGAAGACCTACCTGTTCCGGGGCGGGTACTGGCACGAGCAGCTGGTGACCGAGCGTGCCGCCGTGGATGCCGCACGGCGTAACGGTGACCTGCCCGGGCTGGCCCAGGCGCTGTTCAGCCTGGCCGAGGCGGGCGAGCGGCTGAACCGCCTGGAGGAGGCCGAATCCCATTACCGGGACGCGCTGGAGGCCTTCGCGGCGGCCGGCGATCTCAGCGGCGAGGCGGATACCTGCATCGGGATGGCCGAACTTGCCGCGCACCAGCACCGTCTCGCCGACGCTCTGGAGTATTCTCGCCGGGCTGTCGACACATTCCGCCTCGCCGACGACGCGATCGGGCAGGCCATCGCGCTCAGCAGCGTCGGCTGGTCTCACGCTCTGCTCGGTGAGTATCACCAGGCCCTGAACTCCTGCCAGGACGCGCTGGCGCGCATGCGGGAACTGGGCCTTCGTGAGGGAGAGGCCGCCACCTGGAACAGCCTGGGCTACGCCCACCACGGGCTAGCCGACCACCAGCAGGCCGCGGTCTGCTACGAGCGTGCTCTCGGCCTGTACCGCGGACTCGGTGACCGCTACTACGAGGCCGGTGCCCTCGCCAGCCTCGGCGATGTGCA
>DASVBE010000087.1:0-27206 GCA_036375995.1 Streptosporangiaceae bacterium
CGCCGGGGCCAGGGCCAGCACCGCGGGCAGCAGCTGGTAGACGGACTCGGCGTGCCCGCCGACCACGACGGTGGCGCTGACCGGCAGCCGCAGCTGCGAGCCGAGCGGCGACGGGCCGGGCGCGGGCGGGCTGGCGGTGCCGCTCCCGGCCGCGGAGATCTGCGGATTCTGCGGGGAGTCCGAGGAGCTGGGCTGGAACGCGGCGGCCGGCGTGCCGGAGTTGCTGGCCGAGAACACGGTCAGCAGGACGCCGGAGATCATCACCATCACCAGGCACCCCGCCAGCAGCGGGAGCACCAGGCCGTCCTTAGTCAGCGGGCCGTGCAGCCGCCCGAGCCGGCGGCGGCGCCGGGCTGCCCGCCGCTCCCGGTGGTAGGCCTGCACGTCACGGGCGAGCTCCCGGGCGTCATCAGGGATCTCGATGTCGATCGGGGGAAGCGGGAAGTCGTCCCGCTCAGGCTCGCCGCCAGCGTTCACGCGCACCTCTCGGTGAGTGGCCACGTTTCCTCCAGTATGCGTCCCCGCGGCCGGTTTCGGGACCGTCAGGGGCAGCCCAGCTGGCCGCCCGCCGGCGGAGCCGGCAGGGCGAGCAGGTGCCGCCTCCCAGCGGCCCTGCGTGAGCCAGCTAGCAAGGTCAATTTCAGGTGCCTGAAATGCGCCACTGACCTGCATGTATGCCAGGAAGGACGGCTAATCGCCTGTGTTCGGCGTGGTAGCATAGCTACAGCGGAAGGGGTACATGCCACATGACTTTCAAGGTCGGCGACACTGTCGTCTACCCCCACCATGGGGCTGCTCGGATCGAGGAGATCGAGACCCGTTCGATCAAGGGTGAGCAGAAATCCTACCTCGTGCTCAAGGTCGATAAGGGTGACCTGACGGTGCGCGTTCCCGCCGACAATGCCGAGCTTGTAGGCGTGCGGGATGTGGTCGGGCAGGAAGGGCTGGAGCGGGTCTTCGAGGTGCTGCGCGCACCGTATACCGAGGAGCCAACTAACTGGTCCCGCCGGTACAAGGCTAATCTCGAGAAGCTAGCCTCCGGCGATGTTAATAAGGTTGCCGAAGTAGTCCGTGACCTCTGGCGGCGCGATAAGGAACGCGGCCTTTCTGCCGGGGAAAAGCGGATGCTGGCCAAGGCCAGGCAGATCCTGGTCAGTGAACTGGCCCTGGCCGAGAAGACAAACGAGGACAAGGCTGAAGCACTGCTCGACGAAATCCTCGGCACCTGACACCAGGGGAATCCGCCGCACACGGCGGGGCCACCTGAGGTGCACAGCAGCCTGGGGCGAACGGGGCCATACGGCCCCGTTCGCCGTTTTCGGGGGAGTTCATGGCTGACCTGATCCCGCGGATCGGCATCGGCGCGGACGTGCACCCTTATCGTGCGGGGGTCCCGCTCTACCTGGCGGGCCTGCACTGGCCCGGCGAGCCCGGCCTGGCCGGCCATTCCGATGGCGACGCCGCCGCGCACGCCGCCTGCGACGCGCTGCTGTCCGCGGCCGGCCTCGGCGACCTGGGCGCCAACTTCGGCACCAGCCGCCCGGAATGGAAAGGGGCCCGCAGCGCCGCCCTGCTGGCCGAGACGGCCCGTCTGGTGACCGCCGCCGGTTACACCATCGGCAACGTCGCGGTCCAGGTCATCGGCAACCACCCGCGCATCTCCACCCGCCGCGACGAGGCCTGCGCGGCCCTGTCCGAGGCCCTCGGAGGCGCCCCGGTCAGCGTGTCCGGCACCACCACCGACGGCCTGGGCCTCACCGGCCGCGGCGAAGGCATAGCCGCCATAGCCACAGCCCTCATCCTCGGCCCGGCCTAACCCCGGTCGCAGGGCTTAGCTGCCACCGGACGGGACACCCAGCGCGGCCCGGTCCAATCCCCTGCCCGTCGATATCGCATCGCTAAGCGCGGATGCAGGATGGGGCGTCGAATCCGGCGCTGCCTAGCCCTCATGGGAAACCAGCGGGTCACCGACCCCAGCTACGTAGCCCAGCTTGGAGGGGACCTTTGACCCTGGTCACGCGCATCCCTTAGAGGAAGGTGGGACGGCAGGCAGGGGGTGAATGTCATGGCCGAGACACGCCGACTGGAACGCTTGAACGCGTCAGACCTCTACGTTCTCTTGTGGGACGACTTCGGCTGGTCCGGGGACATCGGTGTGCTCGCCATCCTCGACGGAACCCGGTTGCTCGACCGCGACGGTCGCGTCCAGATCGAGGCGGTCCGTCGCCACATCGAGCCGAGACTGCAGCTTGTCCCACGCTTCCGGCAGTGCCTGTACCGGCCCCCGATAGGGCTGGGCTGGCCCCTGTGGGTCGACGCGCCATCCTTTGACCTCGCCGACCACGTCCAGGTGTTCCCGCTGGCGGCTCCCGGCGACCAGGCACAGCTGCTGCAGGCGTGTGAGCAGCTCGCGAGGCGACGGCTGGATCCGTCCCGGCCGCTGTGGAAGCTGTGGCTGCTGCCCGGTCTGCCCGAGGAACGCGTGGGCTTGTTTCTGAAGCTGCATCACACCATCGCCGACGGGATCGCCGGGGTGGCTGCCGTCGGTGCGCTGCTGGACCTGGCCGCTGATGCGGCCACACCGGTCACCCTGCCGTGGGCGCCCACGCCGATCCCGACCGCAGGCGAGCTTCTCCACGACAACCTGCACCGGCGCGTCCAGGGGCTGGATCGCGCATGGTCGAGCCTCGCCCACCTGAGCGGCACGCTGCGCCGGGCGCGGCGTAGCTGGCCGACGTGGCGCGAGTTCTTCGCCGAGCAGCGTGCCCCACGCACCAGCCTCAACCGCCCGATCGGCGCCGGCCGCCGGCTGGCGATCGTCGGCAGCCGCCTGGAGCTTGCTAAGCAGATCGCCCATGCCCACCACGCCAAGGTCAACGACGTGGTGCTGGCCGCCGTCGCGGGCGGCCTGCGCGAGCTGCTGCGCAACCGTGGCGAGGACATCGGGCAGCTCGCGCTGCGCGCGATGGTTCCCATCTCCCTCCACCAGGAGCAGCCTGGTCAAGCGCAGGGCAACCAGGACGGGTGGATGGTCGTGCCGCTGCCGCTCGGCGAGCCCGACTCTGTTCGCCGGCTTGAGCTGATCGCCGCCGAGACTGCCGAGCGCAAACACAAGGCCCACCCACAGGTGGGCACCGGGATCTTCCGGTTCGCCCTCGCCCAGCGCGCGTTCCTGCGGCTCTTCGCCCGCCAGCGGCTCGTGAACATAAGCGTTACCAACGTCCCGGGTCCGCCGGTGCCGCTGTATCTCGCCGGTGCGCCGCTGCTCGAACTGTTCCCTGTGGTGTCGCTGGCCGCGAACCTCACGATCGCTGTCGCCGTGCTCTCATACGCCGGGCAGCTCAACCTGACTGCGGTCGCCGATCGGGACGGCTGCGGCGACGTCGAGATGTTCGCCCAGGGCGTGCAAAGCGCCCTTGATGAGCTTGCCCGGTCGGTGCTCGTGCCTGCGCCGTGAGAAGGGCGTGCGGTCCCGCGACAGATACAGCGATGCAGGCCGCGAGCGAACGCGCGCTCGCGGCATACAGGCGCCGCCCACCACCAGCCACGGCGTCACCGAATCCGCCCAGCATGGAGAGGGGTGTGGATGCCGTGGGACGGGACACCGGGTTTCGGCCTCGCCTAACCGCTGACCCGGTCGATGTTCCGGCGTCGGGCGTGCTGCCCTGGCAACCGGGCATTGACTGTTCTGGCGGGGACGCGAGCGGGCTGGTGGGTGGGTTGTGGGTCACTCGTCGTCGGGCGGGGTGGGGGAACTGCGGAACCGGTCGAACTGCGGTTCCTCGTCCGCCGTGGCGGTCTCGCTGGGCTGGGTGGCGGGCTGGCTTCCGGCCTGTTCCTGGCTGGCGCCGGCCGGGGCGGTGCCGGCCGGGGCGGTGCCGGCGGGCTGGCCGGTGCCTTCCGGGGTCCGGGGGCCGAACACTGAGTCCCAGAACGAGGTGACCGGCGGCTTGGCGGGCTGCTCCGCGGGGTCGGGTGCGCTGCCGGGCTGCTCTGGTGCGGCCCCGGCTGGCTCGGCGGAGCCGTTTGCCGGGGTGAGCCAGGAGCCGCCGGCCTGGCCGGGCTCGGTCGCGGCGCCGGCCGGCCCCGCCGGGGCGGTGCCCTCTTCGGCTGCCTCCGGGGCGGCATTGCCGGCTTCCTGGCTGCCGGTCCCTTCTGCGGGCTCAGCGGGGGACGGCTCGGGCTCGTCCCTGATCACCTCATCAGAGGGTTCCTCGCGAGCCCTGGGCACCCACACGACACCCGGGCGGCTGGCCGGATGCGCCTCGTCGGACACCGGGTCGTCCTGGCCGGGCTCGCTGTCCAGGGACGACTCGTCGGTCTCGGGCTGGTCCGCGCTGCTCCGGCCGGGCCAGCGCAGCGGGATGCCCGCGGTCGTCCCGCCGGCCTCCGCTGACGTGCTGGCCGGCCCAGCTCCGGCAGGCCCCGTGTCCGCAGGCCCCGTGTCCGCAGGCTCGGTACTGGCGGGCTCAATTCCGGTCGGCTCAGTGTCGGCTGGCTCAGTGTCGGCCGGCTCAGTGTCGGCCGGCTCAGCGTCGGCCGGCTCAGTGTCGGCTGGCCTCGTGCTGACCGGTTCGGTGCTCGCCCGCTCGGTGCTCGTCGGCTCCGGCTGGACGGGCAGTGCCTGAGCGGGCACCGTGGGGGCCGAGCGGTGATCCGCCGGCTCGTCCGCGGCTATCTCGTCGGCAGCCGCTCCTGCCACGGCCCCTCCTGCCGGGGCCTCATCAGCGGCTGTCTCGTGCGCGGCTGTCTCGTCGGCAGCCGCTCCTGCCACGGCCGCTCCTGCGACGGCCGCTCCTGCCACGGCCCCTCCTGCCGGGGCCTCATCGGCGGCTGTCTCGTGCGCGGCTGTCTCGTCCGCGGCCGGCTCGTCTGTAGCCGGTGCGCCCGCGTCGGTGTCGTCTGCCGGGGGACGGCCCGCCACCAGGATGTCGCCCGGGTAGCCGGTGGCAGCCAGTTCGGCGGTCTGGCCGTGGGACCGGACCTCACCGTCCGGGTACTCGCCGTCCGGCCAGCCGTCGTCGGCCGCGAAGGCCGGGTGCTCGCCGGCGGCCGCCGCGGCGGCGGCCGGCATGGCGCCCAGCACGCTGGGCACCGCGCCGGGGATGGTGTCCGGCTGCTGCGCGACGGCCGCCGCCGACGTCGCCCGGCGGGACTGGGCGCGGCGCAGCCTGGCGTGCCGGAGCATGGCCAGCAGCAGGAAGAACCCGAGCAGGGCCAGCGCCCACGGCAGGATCGCCGCGACCGCCGCCGCGGTCTTGTGCGGCAGGTGGGTGTTCGTCGCGTGCAGCGTGCTCGCGCCGGCCGCCGCGGCCAGCAGCACCAGCAGGGACAGCCAGGCGAAGGCCCGCACGATCCACTCGGCCCCGCGCAGCGACAGCACCGCGGCCCCCGCGACGACCAGCATCGCGTCGAACATCAGCGGGTAGATCCGGGCCAGCGTCGGGGAAACCCCCGCCTCCAGCGCGACCGCGCGAATGCCGCTGTAGGACAGCACGAACGCGGCGGCGGCCAGCACCACTACCCCGAGCGACACGGCCACCAGTGCGAGCAGGCGAAGAACGCGATGGGGCTCCGCGGCCGGGACAGCGCCCAGCGCAGAACCCCCCGCTGACGGCTGGATCATCGCGGCGGCCTTCCTTCTCTTACGCAATGGCTGGTGCCTGCCCGTCACCTTATAGTCGGTAACGGAAGGCGGACTTAACTGCCTGGCGCCGGATGGCCGCTGCGGCCGCTGTTCCCGGGTAAGGGGTACAGCGGGCACCCCAGTGAATCCGCCCGCCCCGTCACGTCCGCTACCTCGGCGTTAAGGAGACGATATGCCGTACTACCGGGCAATCGGTGAATTTCCGAGGAAGCGACACGTGCGTTTCCGCCGGCCAGATGGCGGCTTGTACGCCGAGGAACTCATGGGCGAGGAAGGATTCTCCTCCGATTCCTCGCTGCTCTATCACCGCTATCTGCCGACTGCCATCGTGAAAAGCGAGGAAGCCGACGGCGCCGCGGACGGCGCGACCATGCCCAACCAGCCGCTTCTCCCGCGTCACTTCCGCACCGGTGAGCTGCCCGCCGGCGGTGACCTGGTGTCCGGCCGCCAGCTGCTGCTGGCGAACGACGACGTCCGGATCTGCTTCGCCGCCCCCCGGCTGGGCTCCGGCCTGTACCGCAACTCCACCGGCGACGAAGCCGTATACCTGCGTACGGGAGCTGCCCGGTTCGAGTCCGTGTACGGCGCGATCGACGCCGCCGCGGGGGACTACGTGGTGATCCCGCGGGGCACCATCCACCGCTGGCTCCCGGCCGGCGGCACCCAGACCAGCACCGGCGAGACCGCGTTCACCGAGGCGCTGGTCATCGAGGCCCGTGGCCACATCCGGCCGCCGCGGCGCTACCTGTCCCAGTACGGGCAGTTCCTCGAGCACGCCCCGTACTGCGAGCGGGACCTGCGCGGCCCGGACGGCCCGCTGCTGGCCGACGGCGAGGACGAGCCGGTGCTGGTCCGGCACCGGGACGGGCTGAGCCTGCTCACCTACGCCCGGCACCCGTTCGACGTAGTCGGCTGGGACGGCTGCCTGTACCCGTACGCGTTCAATATCGCCGACTTCGAGCCGATCGTGAAGCGCACCCACGCGCCGCCGCCGGTGCACCAGACGTTCGAGGGGCCGAACTTCGTGATCTGCTCGTTCTGCCCCCGGCCGCTCGACTTCGACGCGGAGTCCGTGCCGGTGCCCTACAACCATCACAATGTCGACTCCGACGAGATGATGTTCTACGTCGGCGGGGACTACACCGCGCGGAAGGGCTCGGGAGTGGGCCTGGGCTCGATCACCCTGCACCCGTCCGGCTTCACCCACGGGCCGCAGCCCGGCGCGGTCGAGGCCGCCATCGCGGGGCTGGCGGAGGGACGCACCAGCACGGACGAAACGGCGGTCATGATAGACACGTTCCGGCCGCTGCGGCTGGGCCCGGCCAGCCAGCGGACCGAGGACCTCAGCTACGCGTTCAGCTGGGCCCGCGGCCTGTCCCCGGGTGATGCCTGAGGAGACGCCTTGCCCCTGCCGCCCGCTGCCCGTGCCCTGCTCGACGGACCCAACTTCGCCACCGTGGCTACCGTGCAGCCGGACGGCAGCCCCCAGACCAGCATCGTGTGGATCCGCGCCGACGGTGATGATCTGCTGTTCTCGACCATCAAGGGGCGTCGCAAGCACGCCAACCTGACCCGCGACCCGCGGGTCAGCGTGCTCGTGCTCGACGTCGGCGACCCCTACTCCTACTGCGAGATCCGCGGCACCGCCGAGCTCACCGACGACCCGCAGGCGGAGCTGATCGAGGAGCTGTCGGTGAAGTACACCGGCGAGTCGTTCGGCGAGCGGCCGGGCGAGCAGCGGGTGGTGGTCCGGGTCCGGCCGGACAAGGTCTTCGTGTACGTCGACTGACGTTTATCCCGTATGGGCCACGCTGCGCTGCGTATAGCCTGTGCTGCGTGACGCTCCGCTTCTACGACACCGCTGCGCGCGAGATACGCGACTTCGACCCGGTCGTCCCCGGGAAGGCCTCGCTGTACCTCTGCGGCGCCACGGTCCAGGCTCCCCCGCACATCGGTCACATCCGGTCCGGGGTCAGCTTCGACATCCTGCGGCGCTGGCTGACCGCCAGCGGGTATGAGGTCACGTTCTGCCGCAACGTCACCGACATCGACGACAAGATCATCCGCACCGCCCAGGAGCAGCGCATCCCGTGGTGGGCGGTGGCCGAGCAGAACCAGCGCGCCTTCACCCGGGCCTACAACGTGCTCGGCTGCCTGCCGCCGGACGTCGAGCCGCGGGCCACCGGGCACGTGCCCGAGATGATCGTGCTGATGCGGCGGCTGATCGAGGCCGGCCACGCCTACGCGGCCGGCGGCGACGTGTACTTCGACGTCAGATCCCAGGCGGACTACGGCTGCCTGTCCGGCCAGCGGCTCGAGCACATGCGGCCGGCCGGCGACACCGAGGGCACCGACGCCAAGCGCGACCCGCGGGACTTCGCCCTGTGGAAGGGCTACAAGCCGGGCGAGCCGTCCTGGGAGACCCCCTGGGGCCCGGGCCGCCCGGGCTGGCACCTGGAGTGCTCGGCCATGGCCACCAAGTACCTGGGCGCGACGTTCGACATCCACGGCGGCGGTCTGGACCTGGTCTTCCCGCATCACGAGAACGAGCGGGCCCAGTCCACCGCGGCCGGCGATGGCTTCGCCCGGTACTGGATGCACAACGGCCTGGTCGGCATCGCCGGCGAGAAGATGAGCAAGTCGCTGGGCAACTCGCTGCTGGTGGACGTGATGGTGACCGAGGTGCGGCCCGCCGAGCTGCGCTACTACCTGGGCCAGGCGCACTACCGGTCCGGCATCGAGTACTCACGCGAAGCGCTGGCCGAGGCCGTGGCCGCCTACCGGCGGATCGAGGGCTTCGTCATCCGGGCCGCCGAACTGGCCGCCGACCCGGCGGCCAGCGGTGCCGCCACGGACCCGGCCGCCATCCCGGCGCCGTTCGCCGCCGCGCTGGACGACGACCTGGGCGTGCCGCAGGCGCTCGCCGTCCTGCACGACGCGGTGCACGCGGGCAACGCCGCGCTCGCCGCGGGGGACAGCTCGGGCTCGGCCAAGCACCTCATCGAGGTCCGGGCCATGCTCGGCGTTCTCGGCCTGGACCCGCTGGCCGAACCGTGGTCCGCGGGCGGCGGCTCCGAAGGCCTGCGCGAGGTCATCGGCGCACTGGTGACCGTGGCCCTGGAGCAGCGCCAGGCGGCCAAGGCCCGCAAGGACTGGGCGGCCGCCGACGCCATCAGGGACGGCCTGGCCGCCGCCGGGATCGTGGTCGAGGACACCAAGAGCGGCCCGCGCTGGGAGCTCAGCCGGTGACCGGCCGCGGCAGCCCGCGCCGCGGCCCGGGCGGGACGTCGAAGCGCGGCAAGCCGCGCCCCGGCACCGGCGGCAACAACCGGCGGAGCCTGGAGGGCAAGGGCCCGACCCCGCCCGCGCAGCTGCGGCCCGGCCACCCGGCGCAGCGCCGGGCCGCGGCCAAGGCCGGCCCGCGCGGCGCGGCCGGCCAGCGCAGCGCGGACGGCGCCGCCCGGTCCACTGGCCGCCCGCCCGCGGCCGGCCAGGCGCCCACCCGGGCGCGCGGGGCCGGCAGCGCGGCCGAGGTGATCGCCGGGCGCAACCCGGTGCTCGAAACCCTCCGCTCCCCGGTGCCGGTGGTCGCCCTGCACGTCGGCCCGCGGCTGGACCAGGACGAGCGGATCAGCCAGGCCATCGCGATCGCCGCGGACCGCGGCATCCCGGTCGTCGAGGCCGGCCGCCAGGAGCTCGACCGGTTCAGCGGCGGGGCGATTCACCAGGGCATCGCGCTGCGGGTCCGGCCGTATTCCTACGCGCACCCCGAGGACCTGCCCGCCCGTGCCGCGAAAGACGGCGAGCCGCCGCTGATCGTGGCCCTGGACGGGGTCACCGACCCGCGGAACCTGGGCGCGATCGTCCGGTCCACCGCCGCCTTCGGCGGGCACGGCGTGGTGGTGCCGGTCCGCCGGTCCGCCGGGGTCACCGCCGGGGCCTGGAAGTCCTCCGCGGGCACCCTGGCCCGCCTGCCGGTCGCCCAGGCGCCCAACCTGGCCCGGGCCCTGGCCGCCTACCAGGACGCGGGCCTGTTCGTGGCCGGGCTCGACGCCGGGGCGTCCGTCGCGATCGACGAGCTCGAGTTGGCCGACGGCCCGCTGGTGCTGGTCGTCGGTTCCGAGGGGCAGGGCCTGTCCCGGCTCATCGCCGAGCGGTGCGACGTGCTGGCCAGCATCCCGATCCGCCGCGCCGCCGAGTCGCTGAACGCGGGCATCGCCGCGGGCATCGCCCTCTACGAGGTGTCCCGGCGGCGGGCGATCAGCGGGTCGGGCCGCCCGGCCACCCGCTCGTCCCGCCCGGCGTAGGGCAAGCAGGACAGTGCGTACTTGCGGGGTACATACCCCACGCCCGCCATCATGTACACAAGGTGAGCAGATGACCACGTAAAGGTTACGTAGCCAGGTTGTAATCAACTCCTCAACTTTGTCGGTTGCATCCTGCAACCTTCCGGCAAGGTAAGACGTCTTGATTACGTCCGGATTTAAAGATCAAGGTCTGGCGCGGGCCGTGGCGGGTACGCCGGTCCTAAGGCGGGGCAGGCCTGGGGCATCAAGGAGCATGCGGATGAAGCAGGGGCAACGATGGCTGGCGGGCCTGGGTGCGGCGACGGCGGTGGGCGCGTCGACGCTGCTCGGGCTCAGCACGATGGCGGCGGCCCAGACCGCAGCGCCTGCCCGGGCGGCGAAGCCCGCGCACGCGGTGGGCACGGCCGCTCCGGCGCCGGCCAAGGCGATCGCCCCGGCCTGGACTCCGATCAAGCACACGCTGCGCCCGGGCGACCGTGGCCGTGCTGTCCGCAAGGTGCAGCGGCGGCTGTGGGAGCTGGGCTACTGGCCGGGCAAGGTCGACGGTCAGTTCGGCCCGGACACCATCGAGGCGGTGTGGGCCTTCAAGGAGGTCCAGGGCATCCAGCTGTCGGTCAACCCGGACAACATCGGCCCGGCCACCGAGCGG
Source organism: Streptosporangiaceae bacterium (assembly GCA_036375995.1). Lineage (GTDB taxonomy): Bacteria > Actinomycetota > Actinomycetes > Streptosporangiales > Streptosporangiaceae > DASVBE01. Next base: position 10,604 of record DASVBE010000087.1, read on the forward strand.
GCCCTGGCCGACCCGAAGGACCCGGTGCCGCTGACCCGGCACCACCAGAAGAACCGCATCGACGTCAACCTCGGCGGCGGTTACCTGGTGCTGTACCGGCACGGCCACGTCCGGCTGATCAGCCACATCTCGCCCGGCGGCGGCTACTACTTCTGCGACCCGCCGCCCAACCAGAACCTCTGCGGCCACGCGATCACCCCGACCGGGAACTACCGGGCGCTGTCCTTCCAGCCCGGCAACCTCAAGGTGCCGCTCGGCTACATGTTCAACCCGGTGTTCTTCATCGGCCGGGAGTTCGCGATCCACGGCGGCGACGCGGTCCCGCTGGGCCCGATCTCACACGGCTGCGTGCGGATCCCGACCGACACCTCGCTGTTCTTCCACAAGCTGTTCAGGATCCCGGGCACGCCGATCTACGTCCGGAACCACATCGTGCGGTAAGCCCGCGCGCATCCGGCGATAGCCATTGCCGAAAGGCCGGCCCCCGGGGCCGGCCTTTCGCTTGCCCGCCCGCAATGGGGGCGTATTTCGTTCCCGTAACAAACGGCTGGATCTGCCGCTCCCGGGGTGAAACGGGTTACAGTCCTGCGCACGGACCCCTACCGCAGATGCGCAAGGAGCGTCATCGTGATCAGGCTCAGAAGATCATCCCGGGTTGCCGCCGGCGCCGTTCTGGCGCTGGGGCTCGCCGGCGCCTCGGTGCCGGCCCTGGCGGGCCCGGCAGCCGCAGCCGGCCCGCAAACACTCACGGGGACGCTGCCGGACGGCGCCACGTACAAGATCGAGGTCCCGGCCAACTGGAATGGCACCCTCTTCCTTTACAGCCACGGTTACGTGGCGCCCGGCTCGGCGAATCCGGCCACCGACGTGGGCGACCCGATCACCGGCGCGGCGATGCTCGCCCAGGGCTTCGCGCTGGCCGGCTCGTCCTACGCCAGGACCGGCTGGGCCATCGAGAATGCGCTGCCCGACCAGATCGCCACGCTCAACGTGTTCGACAGCCAGGTCGGCCAGCCCAGCAGGACCATCGCCTGGGGCCACTCGCTCGGCGGCATCATCACCGCCGGGCTGATCCAGCAGTTCCCCGGCCGGTTCACCGCCGCGCTGCCGATGTGCGGCGTGCTCAGCGGCGGCGTGGCCACCTGGAACACCGCGCTGGACTCCGCCTTCGCGTTCCAGCAGCTGGTCGACCCGTCGGTGCAGGTCGTCAACATCAGCATCGACCCCAAGAACCCCACCGCGAACCTTCAGAACGCGATCAAGACGGCCACCGCCGCACAGGCCACCCCGGCCGGGCGCGCCCGGCTGGCGCTGTCCGCCGCGCTCGGCGACGTGCCGGGCTGGTTCACCCCGCTGTCGCCCGAGCCGGCCGCGACCGACTTCGCGGGCCAGGAGCAGAACCAGTTCCTGTGGGACACCCAGGTCGACTTCCCGTTCGCGTTCCTGCTCCGGGCCGAGCTCGAGGGCCGGGCGGGCGGCAACCCGTCCTGGAACACCGGCGTCAACTACTCCGCCGAGCTGTTCCGGTCGGCGGACTACCGCGAGGTCGTGGCCCTGTACCGGGCCGCGCACCTGAACCTCAACGCGGACCTGAACCAGCTCCGCCACGCCCAGCGCATCGCGGCCAAGCCGTCCGCGGTGAGCTACCTCATCAACAACATCACGTTCAACGGCCAGCTGACCATGCCGGTGCTCACCATGCACACCACCGGTGACGGCCTGGTCGTGCCGCAGAACGAGCAGGCCTACCGGGCCGCCGTGGACCGGGCCGGCCAGGGTGCCCTGCTGCGGCAGATCTTCGTGCACCGGGCCGGGCACTGCGCGTTCACCCCGGCGGAGACCCTCACCGCGGTGCACGAGCTGCTCAGCCGGCTGAACACCGGGCAGTGGGGTGCCGCGGTGACCAGCCCGGCCGCGCTGAACACCGAGGCCGGTGCGCTCGGCCTGCAGTTCAACGTGTTCGCCAGCGGCGGCAAGCTGGTGCCGACCAGCCCGGCCTTCATCCCGTTCCGCCCGACCGTGTACCCGCGGCCGTTCAACCGCCCGCCGTTCGGCTTCCAAACCGCAAAGTAAAGTCCAGAAACCAAGCCGGCCGGTTCTGGTCCCCGCGGGGACCGGCACCGGCCGGCTTGTGCGTTACGGTTCTGCGCCCGGGACCTACTTCCGGCGGCCTGGGCTCAGCTTCAGCAGGCGCCACCAGGCCAGCGCGGTGAACAGCAGGGACAGGACCACCATCGCGGCCATGTCCTTCAGCCACGTTGTGGCGTTGTGGTCCCACAGCGGGTCGGTGGGGAGCGCGCTGGACGAGGCCGAGGCGGGATCGCTCGCCGGCGGGGTGGCCGTGCCGGACGGCTGCGCCGTCGCGCCCTTCTTCTTCGGCTTGGGCGAGTGATCCGCCAGCACCTGGGCCGCAGCCGCGGCGGTGCTGACCGACGCCGACGGTGTCGCGCTCGCCCCGGACGGCGTAGCGCTCGGCGTCGCCGTCGGCGTGGCCGTCGGGGTGGTGGTGGGCGTGGTGCTCGGGGTGGTGCCGCCCGAGGGGACCGTGCTGGGCGTGGACCCGGCCGGCGGCGCGGCGCTGCCTGGCGCGGCGGACGCGGACGGCGTGTTGCCGCCCTTCCCGTTGTGGTGCTTCTTGCCCTTGTGCTGTCCCGCGCCGGGGGTGTCGCTCGGCGCGGGCGCCTTGGGTACGACCGGCTGCTGGATCACGTTCAGGTTCGTGGTCGACGCGGTCGCCGCGTACCCCCACCGGGACGGGGCCAGATAGGAGATCTGGTTGATGCCCGCCTTGCCGGCCAGCGCGAACACCCCGCCGGTCAGGATGACCTGGAACATGACGCTGATGACCAGCAGCGGCATGGTCTTCTCTGACGTGTTCACCGCGGCCGAGATGAACAGGCCCAGCGTCATCGACGCGATGGCCAGCAGGCCCATCCCGAGCAGCAGTTCCACCAGGGGCAGGTTGGTGAGGAACGACCCGGTGGCCGGCAGTTGCCGGCCGGCCAGCCCGATCACCACCAGCGCGATCGCCTGCAGCGCGCTGATCACGCCCAGGATGATCAGCTTGGAGAACAGGTACACGCCGGCCGACAGGCCGGCCGCGCGTTCCCTGCTGTAGATCGGTCTTTCCTTGACCAGCTCCCGGACGGCGTTGGCGGCACCGGTGAAGCACGCGCTGATGACCAGGATCAGCAGCAGCGATGAGGCGCCGTCGTTGCCTGTCCCGCCCAGGCCTTTCGGGGCAGGGACCGCCTGTATCAGGCCTCCCAGCACGATCGGCAGAATGCCGAGCACCGCGAGGTACACCCGGTCCGAGGCGATGACCGCCATGTACCGGCGGCACAGCGTGCTCAGCTGCGAGAACCGGTTGCGCTTGGCCGGCGCCGGGGCGGCCGGCGTGGGCGCGCCGCGGCGGCTCGCCGGGGCCCCGCCGTTCATCTCCGCGGTGACGTACCGCTCGTGGTACTTCGAGTTGCGGTACTCGGCCTGCCAGTCCCGGTTCGGCTCGGCGTCGAACGCCTGGAACACCTCGGCCCAGCCGGGCTTGCCGAAGTGCTTCAGGCCGTCCTCGGGCGGGCCGAAGTAGGCGATCTTGCCGCCGGGCACCAGGACCAGCAGCCGGTCGCACAGGTTCAGGTTGGCCACGCTGTGGGTGACCACGATGACCGTCCGCCCGTCGTGCGCCAGGTCGGCCATCATCTCCATGACCGACTTGTCCAGGCCCGGGTCCAGGCCGGAAGTGGGCTCGTCGAGGAACAGCAGCGACGGCTTGGTGAGCAGCTCGAGGGCGACGTTGACGCGCTTCTGCTGGCCGCCGGACAGCGACGACGTGCGGGTGTCGCGGTGCGGGGTCAGCGACAGCTCCTCCAGCACCTCGTCGATCCGGCGCTGCCGCTCGCTCTTGCTGACATCACGGGGGAACCGCAGCTCCGCCGCATACCCCAGAGCCCGCTTGGCCGACAGCTGGGTGTGCAGGATGTTCTCCTGCGGGACCAGGCCGATCCGGTGCCGCAGCTCGTCGTAGTGCGTGTAGAGGTCGCGCTCGTCGTAGGTGACGGCGCCGGAGGTGGCGGGCCGCATGCCGGTCAGCGCGCCGAGCAGGGTGGACTTGCCCGCGCCGCTGGGCCCGATCACGCCGAGCAGACAGCGCTCGCCGAGCGGGAAGCTGACGTGGTTGAGGATGACCTTGCCGCTGGGCAGGGTGACGGTCAGGTCCCTGGCCTGCAGCGAGATGTCACCGGTGTCGATGAACTCCTGGAGTTCCTCGCCCACCAGCCGGAACGTGGCCGGGCCGATGCCGATGATGTCGAGCTCGGAGACCGGCGCGGCGGACACCCGCTGGCCGTTGACGAACGTGCCGTTGTGGCTGCCCAGGTCGACGATCTCGTACCCGGACACACCGCGGCGCAGCTCGGAGTGGTAGCGGGAAACGCCGAGGTCGGCCACGATCACGTCGTTGTCGGTGGCGCGGCCGATCCGCAGCACCTTGACCGGCAGCCGCATGACCGCGCTCGGCGGCCGCAGCGAGCCGGAGCGGCCGCGGGACTGCCCGGGGTCCTGGTAGCCGCCGCCGGGGGAGACCGGCACGCCCGGGCTGGGCGGCGGCGGGGCCGGCGGAGCGGGCGGGGCCACGGCGGCGGCGCCGGCCATCCCCGCCCCCGCCGCGGCCGCGGAGGGCGCCAGCGCGGTGGACCCGCGCCCGGGGACCGCGGCCTGCTCCAGCGACAGGGTCATCACCGGCCCGTCGGCCGGGTGGCCGAGCCGGACCATGCAGCCGCTGCCCACCGGCACGCGGGAGACCCGCTCGCTGCCGAGGAACGTACCGTTGGTGCTGCCGCTGTCCTGCAGGACCCAGCCAGTGCCGTCGAACTGCAGCACGGCGTGCTGCCAGGACACCCGGGGGTCGTTGACCACGATGTCGCCGTCGGGATCGCGGCCGATGCGGTACGCGGGCCCCGCGGGCAGGCTTCGGTCTGATCCCTGGGCCCGGACCACCAGCGCTGAGCTGGCGTGCGGGGTCAGGGCACGGTCGGCCGTCATCTGCTCACTGTAGAGGGATTCGGGGCAAAGAAAAATTGCCGCGGGGACCCCTCCCCATCAAGGATCGCCCGGTCCGCCGTGACGGCCGGCCGGCCGGGCCCGCCGGGCCCGGCATGGGACACAAAACCGCAGGACCGCACCGTGGACAGCACCCCCCGTGACGAGAACCTGATACCGTACTTTACCCTCGCTTGACCCGGCTGCAGAGGCCCTGGCGACGTGCGTATCACCCCTCGTGGTGTAGGCACTCCGCGGCGTCCGGTACCGTCATGGGGAACTGCGGCAAGATCGAACGAGGAACGGCCGGAAGGGCTCCGCGCCTTCGCGCCTTGCAGCCCCCGGTCGGCCGCACGGATACTGGGAGTACCCCGGCGCTGCGCGGCTGCCCCGGGTGATCAGCACCGGTTGCTCCGGTGGCTGGTCGGCCGGCACGGAAAGGGATATACGGGGCGACCGCTGGAGGGCGCGGTGAGTGACGAGATCCCCGCAGCATACGGCGGTTTTGCCGCGGGCTCGCAGGTAGCCGGTTACCGGCTCGAGGAGCAGATCGGCCGCGGCGGCATGGCCGTGGTGTTCCGCGCCCGCGACTCCCGGCTTGGCCGGCGTGTGGCACTGAAGATCCTGGCCCCCGAGCTGGCCAGGGACGACGCGTTCCGGCAGCGCTTCATCCGCGAGTCCAGGGCCGCGGCCGCGGTCGACCACCCGCACATCATCCCGGTGTTCGAGGCCGGCGAGTCCGAGGGCGTGCTGTTCATCGCCATGCGGTACGTGGTGGGCCGGGACGTGCGCAGCCTGCTGGACGCCAACGGGCCGCTGCCCCCGGGCCGGACCGTCACGATCGTTACCCAGGTTGCCTCCGCGCTGGACGCCGCGCACTCGTTCGGCCTGGTGCACCGCGACGTCAAGCCCGGCAACATGCTGCTGGACTCGGTCGGCGGCAGCGGCCAGCCCGACCACATCTACCTGTCCGACTTCGGGCTCAGCAAGCAGTCGCTGTCCGCCTCCGGGCTGACCGGCACCGGCCAGTTCCTCGGCACCCTGGACTACGTCGCGCCGGAGCAGATCGAGGGCAAGCTCGTCGACGGGCGCGCCGACCAGTACGCACTGGCCGGCGCGGCCTACGAGATGCTCGGCGGGTCGCCGCCGTTCCGCCGGGACGAGGGCCTGGCCATCCTGTGGGCGCAGATTTCCGCGACCCCGCCGCCGGTCACCAACCTGCGGCCGGAGCTGCCCGAGGCCGTCAACGGGGTGCTGCTGAAGGCGCTGGCCAAGGCGCCCGCCGACCGGTACGACAGCTGCCTGGAGTTCGCCGCCGCGCTGCGCGCGGCCTGCGGCATCCGGCCTGACCCGGCCTCGGACCCGGGCACCCAGCCCGGCCAGGTGCGGCAGCGGACCGAGCTGGCCATGCCGTACACCCCGCCGGTCAGCCCGGCGCCCGGCACCCCGCAGCCCGCCGGGGCCGGGCCGGCCGCCACCTCCGGCCCGTCCGGCATCCTGCCGCCCCCGGTCAGCGGGTGGGACGCGGCGGCAGGCCCGCCCACGTCAGGCCCGATGGCCGGCCCGCCGACCGCCGCGGCCGGGGGCGTTTCCGGCCCGTCCGGCACCGTCCCGCCAAGCACCGGGTACGCCCCGGGCGCGGCCGGGGTGAGCGGCCCGCCCACCGAGGCGGCTCAGGCCATCGGCTCGTCCGGCCCGAAGCAAGGGTCCACCAAGGGCGGGCTGACCGGTCCGCCGCCGCCCAGCGATCCCTCCTACGGGCTCACCCCGGCCTACGGCCCGCCCGCCCCGCGCCCGCCCTGGTTCCGGTCCAAGGCCGTGCTCGCGCTGGCCGCCGTGGTGGCCGTGGCCGCGATCGGCGGCGGCGGTTTCGTGCTGTTCGGCAACAAGGGCGGCGGCGGGAGCAACGGCAATGGCGGCGGCACTACGGGCGGGGGCGGCACCCCCACCGTGGCGGCGTCCCCGGCTACCTTGCCCAAGTGCGTGCAGAAGCCCGTCAACGGCAAGCCCGCGGACATCATCGACAAGACCATCCAGATCACTAACCCTGTCCCCAATTTCCCCAGCCATCCGTTCGCGGTGGCGACCACCCCGGACGGCAAGTACACCTTCGTCACCCTCACCGGCGCGCTGGCCGTGTTGAAGAACGGCAGCGCGCTGATGCCGAAGCTGGTGCACACGATCAACATGCCCGGCGCGGACAAGGGCTTCACCTTCAGCAAGGACGGCCAGGACCTGCTCGTCGCCACGGATGGCGGGGCGTTCGCGTACAGCGTGTCCGCGGCCGAGCAGGGCCGGGCCCAGCTCCTCGGCAAGCTGCTGACCGACGGCCGCGGCGCGGTGCAGGACACCTTCTCGCCGGACGGGAAGTTCCTGTTCGTCACCCTGCAGAGCACCACCGGCGTCGCGGTGTTCAACTACCAGCAGGCCAAGGCCTCGGGCTTCGCGAGCAACGGCTATGTCGGGAATATCCCGACGGGGCAGGAGCCGGTCGGGATCGACCTCTCGCCGGACGGCAGCACCATGTACGTGACCAGCATGCACCGGACGCAGCCGAAGATAGAGCAGGTCGGCGGGATCGGCTTCGTCAGCGTCATCGACGTGCGCAAGGCCGAGACCGACCCGAAGCACGCGGTCCTGCAGGAGGTCACCGCCGGGTGCAACCCGGTCCGGGTGATCGTCACCCCGGACGGCAAGACGGCCTGGGTCACCGTACGGGAGAGCGACGCGCTGCTCGCCTTCGACACTGCGAAGATGCGCACCGACCCGAAGAACGCGCTGCTCGCCCGGGTGAACATCTGCTCCAACCCGATCGGCGAGAGCTTCGCCGCCAATCACACCCGGGTCGTGGCCGCCTGCTCTGACCTGGATCAGCATCTAGGTGGTCAGCAGGGGATCGCCATCGTCAACACGCAGGCGGCGCTGGACGGGAAAGGCCAGGCGGCCTACACCGGCATGGTCCTGACCGGCGGCTTGCCGCGCCAGTTCACGGTAAGGGGCGACGCACTGATGGTGACCAACTACGGAGCCGGCCAGCTGCTGGCCATCAACGTCAACAATCTGCCATGACCTGGAACGCCCCGACCCAGAGCTGGGACACCCCGGCCGCCCCGCCGCCCCGCCGGCACCGGGGGCTGCGCAACACGATCGTCGTCGTCCTGGCCCTGATCGTGCTGCTGGTCGTCGGCGACCGGCTGGCCGTGCTCTACGCCCAGAGCCAGGTCGCCCAGCAGTTCAAGCAGCAGGGTGGCTTCGAGGGCACCCCGTCGGTGTCGATCAAGGGATTCCCGTTCCTCACCCAGGTCATCGCGCACAACATCCACGAGATCACGATCACCTCGGACAAGATCAAGGCCGGCCCGGTCACGATCACGAACCTCGACGCCGACATCACCGACGTGAAGCTGAACGGCGCCTTCACCGCGGGCACCATCGGCCACCTGGACGGCAAGGCGCTGATCCCGTTCAGCGGCCTGACCAATGCGCTCGGCGGCGCGCTGGGCGGCGCCGGCGGCGGTCTCGGCGACCTGCTCGGCTCCGGCGTGACCATCAAGTCGGCCGGGCACAACACGATCAAGGCGAGCTTCGACCTGACCATCGTCAGCGGCTCGGCCACGCTGAAGGTGACCAGGGAGCCCGGCAACAAGATCCACATTCACCTGCTGTCCAGCCACGGGCTGCCGTCCGAGATCACCGATCAGCTGAAGGACCTGACCGTGCCGATCCCGGCGCTGCCGCTGGGCATGAAGATCCAGCGCATCCAGGTCAACGGGGCCGGCATCAGCATCCACGTCACCGGCGACAACGTGAAGTTCAGCAACTAGCCACCGGGCGGCCGACCGCTGGGATACCGGCCTTACCGGCGGAGCCGGCCGGGCGAGCGAAGGCAGCGCGGCCAAAGGGCTGCCTGGCGCGAGCCAGCTAGCGCCTCGCCAGGCCGCGGATCGCGTCGCCCAGGTCGCCGTAGGGCGGGATCAGCGCGATGATCGGCACGTCGATGCCGGCCGTCACGTACTCCTGCAAGCGCTCCCGGCAGGCGGCCGGCGAGCCGTGCACGATCAGCTCGTCGACCAGCTCGTCGCTGATCTCGGCCAGCGCCGCCTTCCGGTCCCCGGCCTGCCAGGCGTCCCACATGCCCTGAAGCTTCGGGGCCCGGCCCAGCCAGCGGTGGAACTCGGCGTACACCTCGACGTTCAGGTAGGCCGCGATCATCCGGCGGCCGATCGCGCGGACCGCGGCGGCGTCCTCGTTCGGGCAGACGAAGATCCGGGCCAGCACCAGCCGCTGGTCCGCCGCCGCGCCCGCGCCCGCCCGCATCTCGGCCACCACGGTCGGCACATCCCCGGCCGACAGCCAGTTGACGATAACCCCGTCCGCCTCCCGGCCGGCCAGCCGGAGCATGCCGGACCGCAGCGCGGCCAGGTACAGCGGCGGCGGGTCGGGCACCGGCCGGGACAGCCGGAAGCCGCGCACCGTGAACGTGCCGTAGTCCTGGTCCACCTTCTTGCCCGCCAGCGCGTCGCGCAGGAACCGCAGCGTGTCCCGCACCCGGCGGTACGGCTCGTCGAACGCCATCCCGTTCCACCGCCCGACGATCACGTCGGAGGAGGTGCCGATACCCAGCGCGCACCGGCCGGGAGCCGCCTCGGCCAGCGCCGCCGCGCTCTGCGCCAGCAGCGCGGGCCCGCGCGTGTAGGCCGGGATGATCGCCGGGCCGACCTGGAGCGACGACGTCCAGGCGGCGGCCATCAGCAGCGGCGAGAAGCCGTCCAGGCCATCCGACTCGCCGGACCAGGCGTCGGTGTAGCCGAGTGACTCGAGCAGCTCGTACCACGCGCGGTGCTCATGCAGCGGGACCCCGCCGAAGGGGACGGTGATCCCCCACCGGCGGCCCGGGGCGTCAGGACTCATGGCGCCCAGTGTGACAGCCGCCGCCGGGGCCGCGATACTCCGCGGTAACCGTCAGGGATTTCCCTGACGACGCCGGGCCGGCTGCGGTCCAGGATAGGAAGGTGGAAACCGCTCCCCGTCCGGCCCTGCGCCCGGCCCTGAGCCCCCGGCTGCGCCGCCGGGACGGCCAGGCCGTGCTCGCCGTGGTGGTCGCGGTCGCCGTGGTGGTGGCGGTGTGCTGCTGGCCGCTGGCCCGGCTGCACCCGCTGGCCGGGGCGTGGGCGGCCGCCGTCGGGGTCGCGTTCGCCGCGGCCGCCTGGCTCAGCGCCGACCTGGGCCTGGGGGTGGTGGCCTGGCTGCTGGCCTGCGCGCTGCTGTGGGGTGTCGCCGCGGCCGGGGCGCTGGATGCCGCGATGGTGCCGGCCGGGGCCTGCTGGGCGGCGCTGTGGCTGCTGCTCGCCGCGGCCCCGGCGGTCGCGGGCCGCCGTGGCCCCGACCCGGACGGCACCCGGCCGGTGTGGCTGGCCGCGGGCGGCGCCGCGCTGGCCGTCGCGGTGATCTCGCTGGCCATCCTGGTGCCGGACGCGCGGAACTGGGCGGAGACCACCAGCCACTGGGCGATGTGGTGGCCGGGCCCGGCCCGCGGCCCGTGGTCGGTAGCCGTGCAGGGCGCGGTGGCGGTGGCCGTGCCGGCCGCGGCCGGCCTGCGGGCCTGGCGGCGCCGCTGGGCCCGGGCCTCGGTGGCCGGCCTGCTGGCCGGGCTGCCCGCCGCGCCGACCGCGGAGGGCGTGCAGCAGGCGCTGCGCACCGCGCTCGGCGACCCGACCGCGGCGGTGTACTACCGGCTGCCCGGCGCGCAGGGCTTCGTGTCCTCCGACGGCTACCAGGCCGTGCTGCCCGGCGGCGGCGGCCGGCTGGTCGTACCCGCGGGCCGGCCCGGTGACGAGCACTCGGTCGTGCTGACCGTGGACGGCTCGCTGGGGCTGGACGCCGCCCCGCTGCAGGCCGCCCTGGTCGCCTGCCGCCCGGCCCTGGAGAACGCCGGGCTGCAGGCCGTGCTCAGCAGCCGGCTGCGCGAGGTCCGCGAGTCCCGGGCCCGGATCGTGCACACCGCCATCGACGAGCGCCGGCGGCTGGCCCGCGACCTGCACGACGGGGCCCAGCAGCACCTGCTCGTGCTGCTGACCCGGCTGGGCATCGCCCGGCAGAACACCACCGGGCCGCAGTCACTGGAGGCCATCGACGCCGCCCGGGACCAGCTGCGGGTCGCGCTGGGCAAGCTGCGCGGGCTGTCCCGTGACATCTACCCGTCGGTGCTGGATGCCGAGGGGCTGACGGCCGCGCTGGAGTCGCTGGCCGACGGCGGCCAGGTCGACGTCGAGCTGGCCGGGCAGCCGGGCAAGCTCGACCCGGAAGTGGAGATCATCGCCTACCTGACCGTCCGCGACATCCTGGACGGCCTTGGCCGTCAGGCCCCGGCGAGCCACGCCCGGATCACCCTGCTCCCCGCGGCCGGCCGGCTGACAATCGGTGTCAGGGCCACCCCGGCGGCCGCCGGAAAGGCCCCGGCAACGACCCAGGAAACGACCCAGGGAACGACCCGGGGAACGGCTGCGGAGGGCGCCGTCCAGGACCGTTCCACGGTCCCGCCGGCCTGGCTCGCAATTGTTGCGGACCGAATAAGGGCGAATGGGGGTGATCTCAGCGTAGGATTCGAGCCCGTCCCCGCAACTGAACTGGAGGCGGTGTGGGTCGAGGCATGGATCCCCTGCGGGTGATCCTCGTTGACGACTCGGCCTTATTCCGTCAGGGTCTGGCTGGCCTGCTCGCCCCGACAGGGGTGCGGGTCAGCGCGCAGGCCGCGACCGCGGACGAGGCCGCCGTGCGGATCGCCGCGGACCGGCCCGATGCGGTGATCATGGACATCCGGATGCCGCCCACCTACACCGACGAGGGACTGCAGGCCACCGCACGGCTGAAGAAGGATGACCCGGATCTCGGCATTCTGCTGCTGTCCGCGCACGTCGAGGTGGCCTCCGCGGCGCGGGTCTTCGAGGAGCACGACCGCGGCCTCGGCTACCTGCTGAAGGACCGGGTGGACAACGTGGACGCGCTGGTCCGGGACCTGCACCGGGTCGCGGCCGGGGAACTCGTGCTCGACCCCGAGGTGGTGCAGGGGCTGCTCGGCCGCCGCCGCAACGTCGAGCTGATCGCGCAGCTCACCGACCGCGAGCGGGACGTCCTGCGGCACATGGCCGAGGGCCGCTCCAACCAGCGGATCGCCGCCGCGATGATGCTGGCCCCGAAGACCGTGGAAAGCCACGTCGCCGCGGTCTTCACCAAGCTCGGCCTGCCCCCCTCGGCCGACGACAACCGGCGGGTGCTGGCCGTGCTGGCCTGGCTGCGCACCAGGGCGCAGTGATGACCGCGATCACCGCCGAGCAGGCCGCCAGGATCGCCGCGGCCGGGGCCCCGGCGGCGGCTGGCCGCCCGGCGCGGCCCGGGCAGGCCCGGCGGGCCGTGCTCACCGCGCTGCTGGCCGGCGTGCCGCTGGCCGGGCTGTACTGCGTGGCCGCGCAGTGGCCGCTGTGGGAGCCCGCCACGGCCGGCCTGGCCGCGGTCAACCTGCTGGTCACGGTGTCGTTCTTGGCCACCGGGGTGTTCGTGTCGGCCGAGCCCGGGCACCGGGCGACCGGCGTCGCGCTGATCCTCGCCGCCCTGCTCTGGCCGGTGAACTGGCTCAGCGTGTGGATGACCGGCCCGTGGCCGCTGATCGCCGCGCTGGAGGGCCCGCTCTCCACGATCCTCGCGGTCTGGGCGCTGCTGCGCTACCCGGCACACTGGCCGCGGCGGTGGCACGAGGGCGTGGTGATCGCCGGCCTGGCCGTGCTCCAGGTCCTGGACGTGCTGCCGCGGGTGACCTCCCGGCCGGAGTGGCATAACGGTCAGCTGGCCGGCATCATCTGGCCGGCCTGGTGGCCGGACCGGACCGCGTACCTGGTCACCGAGCGGATCTACAACTACAGCTGCGTCCTGGTCGCGATCATCGCGACCACCGCGCTGATCACCCGGCTGGCCCGGCTGACCGGCCCGGACCGGCCGGTGTTCCGCCCGGTCCTGGTCGCCATCGCGGCGGCCGGCGGGCTGAGCATCGTCAGCAGCCTGACCAACGTGATCCACGTGCCGCACTCCACCGTGATCACCGTGGACGAGCTGGAGGGCCTGGCCCTGGCCAGCGTCCCGGTCGCGTTCCTGGCTGCGTCGGCCCGCAAGTGGCTGGCCAGGGAGCGGGTGCTGGCGCTGATCGCCAGCCTGGGCCCGGCCCCCACCCCGGCACAGGTCCAGGACGTGCTGCGGACCGCGCTCGGCGACCCCGCGCTGACCCTGCTCTACCGGGTGGCCGGCGGGCTCGGCGTGTCCGGCGGCCTGGTGGACACCCGCGGCGTGCCCACCGCCCCGATCGCGCCGGCCGGCGGAGCGGTGATCCCGGCCCCCGGCGGCGTGGTCCTGCTCACCGGCGAGCCGCTGCTGGCCCGCTACCCGGAGATGATCCGCGCCGCGGCCAGCGTGGCCGGCCTGGCCCTGCAGAACACCAGCCTGCAGGCCGCCATCAGCGCGCAGATCTACCTGGTCGGCCAGTCGGCCGGCCGGCTCGACGCCGCGGTGGACGCCGAGCGGCGGCGGATCCGCACCGCGGTCAGTGAGCTGTGCGACACGGAGCTGGCGGTCATCGCGGGGAGGCTGGCCGAGCTGGTCCAGGCCGGCCAGGAGGCCGCCGGGCCCGCCCGGTCGGCCCGTGACCTGCTCGCCGGGGTGGTGCAGGAACTGACCTGCCTGGCTGACGGCACCGGGCCGCCCGAGCTGGCCCGGCTCGGCCTGGCCGCCGCGCTGACCAGCGCCGCTGCCCGGCTGAGCCCGCGGATCACGGTCCGCGCCGACCCCGGCCCGCTGCCGTCCCGGGTGGCCGCCGCGGCCTGGTTCGCCGCCTGCGAGCTGATGACGAACGCGGTCAAGCACGGCGGCGGCTGCGCGGTCGAGGTCACCGCCTGCCGGGCGGATGGCGGCCTGCTGGTCGAGGTACGCGACGACGGGCCGGGCGGGGCCGATCCGGCCGGGTCCGGGTTGCGCGGGCTGGCCGAGCGGGCGGTCAGCCTGTCCGGCTCGCTGGTGGTCTCCAGCGGCCCGGGGTCCGGGACCCGCGCGACGGTGCGGCTGCCCCTGTGCTGAGGGAACTGCGCTGATGGGCCGCGCCATTTCCCGGCTGGCCGTGGATTGATGGGCTGACCTGGGTTGCGCCGTTTCCGGCCAATGATCGGGTGAGTGGCCCGCGCCACAGATATGCGTAACTCCTCTTCCATCGCCCACTCTCGTGCAACGATGCCCCAGGCGATGGCACCGGCGCCGCGCCCGGCGGAGGGAGCACGGCAGTGGCAGCACAGGTCCCGGTGGGCGGCATCCACCACCTCCGGCTCACCGTCACCGACCTGGCCCGGAGCCGGGCGTTCTACACCGGGCTGCTCGGCTTCGAGGTCATCGCCGAGTCGCCGCCCGATGACGACCCGTCCGCCGCCGAGGTGTTCAAGGTCCTGTTCGGCGGCATCGTGATGAGCCGTGGCGAACTGATCATGGGGCTGCGGCCGGTGGCGCCGGCCGGCGACCGGTTCAGCGAGGACCGGTCCGGTCTTGATCACCTCAGCTTCGCCGTCCCGTCCCACGCCGACCTGGTCGCCGCGGCCGCGCTGTTCGACGAGCACGGCGTGCCGCACGGGGAGATCACCCCGCTGCCGTCGTTCGGCATCTCGGTGCTCCCCTTCCGGGACCCGGACAACCTCGGGCTGGAGCTGACCGCACCGCTGTCCTGACTGTCAAGGTTTGTCCGGACGCAAGCCCGCCGTGCGGGCCGGGACTGGGGCTGCCCGGCCGCCACGGCTGACGAACGGAGGAAGCAATGCAGCGCCCGGCCGCGCGGTTCATGTCCGCGCTGGCAATGGTCATGGCCGCCGCGCTCGGCGCCGTGTCCTGCGGCTCACCGAACCGCGCGGGACTGGCCGCGCAGGGCCAGCCGCAGTCGCCGGGATCCAGTCCCCGGCCCGGCAGCCCTCCCGCTGACCCGCCCGCGTCCGCACCCGCGCCGCCGGGGTCGTCGGGGCGGGGGCCGTCCAGCCCGCCCGCTTCGCACCGGGGCGGGGCGCACGGGCGGACCGTGGCGAAGCGCCACCGCGGTCCCTGCGCGGGCCTGGCCTGGCAGGAGGTCACGGTCAGCAAGCCGCGGGTCATACCGGTGCCGCCGGTGCCGCTGGCCACGTCGATCCGGCTGGGCACGCACCCCAGCTGCCGGTACGACCGGCTGGTCATCCACTTCACCGGCCGGGTGCCCGGCTACGAGGTCAGGTACGTGTCCGCCAAGGCGGTCGGCCCGGCCGCGCGCCGCCTGGCCCACCGCGGCGACCGGTTCCTGCTGATCACCCTGCACCCGGCGCAGGCGCACGACCACCGCGGGAAGCAGATGATCAAGCCGTTCGCGCGGACCGCGCCGTTCCCGCTGCTGCGCGGGTACGCCGTGGTCAGCGACTTCGAGGGCGGCCTGATCATGGTCGCGGTGGTGCACAGAACCCGCCCGTTCCGGGTCGGCATCCTGCACGAGCGCCTGTACGTCGACGTGCACCGCTGACCGCGCGGGTCAGGTCTGCAGCGGCATCAGCTCGCGGGCCAGTCCCTCGGCGAACGCGGCCGCGTCCTGGGCCGGCGAACCCGGGCGGACCACGAACTTGCTCAGGCCGGCGGCCACGAACTGCTCGATCTTGCGGCGGGCGTCGTCCCAGCCGGTCGCCACGATGCTCGCCGGGTCGGCCCCCGGGCGCCGCCTGGCCACCGCGGCGGCCAGCTCGTCCGGGATGCCGCCATCGGTCACCGCCAGGCTGATGCCGAAGTGCTCGGGGTCGACCTCGCGGCCCGCA
This sequence comes from Streptosporangiaceae bacterium, assembly GCA_036375995.1. GTDB lineage: Bacteria > Actinomycetota > Actinomycetes > Streptosporangiales > Streptosporangiaceae > DASVBE01. Next base: position 26,488 of record DASVBE010000087.1, read on the forward strand.
TCGGCGGCCGCCGCCTGGATCGCCACCCGGGCCTCCCCGGCGTCGGCCGGGCTCAGGAAGCTGCCCAGCCACCCGTCGCCCAGCCGCCCCACCCGGCGCAGCCCGGCCGGGGCGCTGCCGCCCAGCCACAGGTCCAGCGGCTTGACCGGGAGCGGCCCGACGCTGGCGTCCCGCACGGCGAAGAACCGGCCCTCGAAGTTCACCGACGGCTGGGTGAGCAGCGCGCGGACCAGGGCCAGCGATTCGTCGAACACCGCGGCGCGCTGGCCGTCAGGGACGGGGAACAGGTCCCGCTCGGCCGGGCGGGCCGGGCGCAGGCCGAACACCGGCAGGACCCGGGCGGGCGCCAGCCCGGCCAGCGTGGCCAGCTGCTTGGCCACCAGGACCGGATGCCGGCCGGGCAGAACGGTCACGCCGGTGCCCACCTTGAGCTTGCTGGTGGTGGCCAGCGCCCAGGTCATCCCGATGAACGGCTCGGCCAGCGGCCCGTACACCATCTCCGACAGCCACAGCGAGTCCACGCCGAGCCGCTCGAGCTGCGCGGTGACGGCAATCAGCCCGTCGGGGCCGGCCGCGCCGCCCAGCCCCATCCCGATCCGGATCTTCACGTTGCCATCCGATCACGCCGCCCGCCTCCGGGCGAGGCCGGCCAGCGCCATGGCTGCCAATCCTGACTAAGGATTACGGTGGCCCGCCCGCGGGCCGCCCCGCTCAAGGCC
>DASVBE010000254.1:0-36284 GCA_036375995.1 Streptosporangiaceae bacterium
GGGCCGCTCAGCAGGCAGGTGCGCGGCGATGACCTGCCACTGGGCATCGGTCAGATCGCTGGGATAACCCCGGGCCCGGCGCGTACTGTGGGCACGCGCGGGCCCACGTGTATTTCTGATCGTCACACATCGGGATCATGGGGCCCGCGCCTGGCATCTGCCCCCAGCGACACACCACCAGCCCCCGCCCAGGGCCGGCCAGCACGAATTATCAGACGCTCACTTAGCTTGCCGTTTAACCTGCGGGTTCGCGCTTGGCTTTGAGGCTGCGTTCTCGTCTGGTGGTTTTGCCGACGTCGTGGCGGGGTGCGGGGCGGCGGTTCTTCGAGCCGGGAGGGCGGCCGGGGCCGGGCTTGGCGGGTTTGGGTGCACCGGCCAGGCGGGGCAGGGCCGCGCGGATGTTCCGAAATCCCCGCCGGACCCGGGCGGGGGTCAGCCGTTGTGGCGGGGCGGGCCGTTCCCAGGGGTGGCGCAGATCGGCTGCCAGCGGGCGGGCGAGGCGGAGCTGGGTGTGGCAGGTGATGATCAGCCAGGTCCACCGGTCCGCGGCGGCCGGGTCGCGGATCCTGGGGGCGGTCCAGCCCAGGACCTGCTTGAACAGGCGGAAGGTGTGCTCGAGGTCGAAGCGGCGCAAGAACGCCTGCCAGCACCGGTCCACATGATGCGGCAGCGCGCCGGTGCCTGACCACCACAGCCATACCGGCCTGGGATCCCGGTCACCGGGCAGGTGATCGACCTGCAGGCGGATCAGGGTGCCCTCGATCACCGGCAGCGGCCCGTCGTGATCCAGCCAGGCGGCACGGTGGGTCAGCCGGGAGTGCACGCGGTCCCAGGCGGCCGCCACGGCTGTGCCATATCTGGAGGTCACCGTGGTGGTGGTGACCTGCGGGGCCGGCCAGGTGCCCGGATCAGACAGGGCCAGCTGGCCGCCGTGCTTGCGGGGCCGGCCCCTGACGTGAGCCTGGCGCGGCGGGGCGGCCAGCTGCATTACCCGGTCGCTGCGCAGCCGGCCCAGCACCTGGGCAGGCAGGCCCGACAGCAGCCAGGCCAGCCGGGTCAGGTCGTAGCCAGCGTCGAAGATGACCAGGACGTCCGGGTCGCCCTCACGCCAGTGCCCGGCTTCGGCCAGCTGGGTGATCACGCCGCGGACCTGGGCGGCGGTGACCGCGATCTGGTCATCGTCCGGGCCCAGGCGCACCGCGTCCAGCACCGCCGTCCACGACGTGCGGCCTGGCTCCAGGGCAGCGACCACCGAATACGGCCAGCCCGGGATCATCTGATCCTGCCCCTTACCCCGCCCATAGACATGGCAGAACAGCCGGGCCGGGCTGGTTGCCGCCGCCGGCCGCAGCCAGCTGCTGACATCGACCGCCAGCACCAGCTGCCCATCGGCTGCCCGCGGCAGCGGCAGCCCCGCCAGCGACCGCCGCAGACGGCCGATGCTGATCCGGCCATGGTTCACCGCGTCATACAAGGCCCCATGGCCACGCTGGTGCTCAGGGACCAGCGACAGCCCCGCCAGGTCCCTGACCGGTCCATCGGCGCACAGCACCGCATCAGCCAGCTCGAACATCTCATCCGCGCGGGCGGTCAGGCAGGCATGAAACTCCCGCCGGAACCCCGACAGCACGGCAAGTGGCCCGGCACCCGCATCCTCTGGCAAGCTGTCCATCACGGCCTTCGTTCATGATCTTTGTCCTTTGGCGAGAACAAATGATCATGCGGAGGCCGTACTCACGCACCACGACACGCCGGAACCAGCCCGGCAGAACGCCGCAAAGCACCCAGGCTCCAGCCGGGCAGGTTAAACGGCAAGCTAATAGGGGCCGGCCAGCCACGACAGAAAGCGGCCCCGCGACCAGCAGCGGCCAACGGCCTCGGCGCGCAGGGCCGGCTGGCCGGTCACCGCCAGTCCGATGATGCTGTGGCCAGAGGCGTGGCGATCGCCGAGCGTCGGTATCGCCGGCGCGACCCCGACCCCCTCCACGGACACCCACGCCACCGTCCGCCCGGCCGCCGCTTCGCCGAGGCGGTGCAGGAAGCCCAGGCGGCTCTCCGGCGGCAGGGACGACAGCGCCCACGTCGTGATGACGACCGGCAGGGCGCCCGCGGGCACCCGGGCGAACGCGCCGGGCAGCAGTTCGGCGGCGTCACCGCGCAGCAGCTGCGGAGGGGCCGTCGCCGCCAGCGCGATCCCCGCTTCGAGCCCCGCGGCCCGCTCCGGCTGATCCGGCCACTGGCAGGCGCGCAGCCATCGGACCTCATCCGCGCCGGTCACGTCGAACGGATCGGGGCCGACGCCGATCCGGGCGACGACCTCCGGCATCGCCCGCGCCGGGAGGGGCCGGTCTCCCACGACCGACGACGACAGCTGCACGGGAGATGACGGGTCACCCAGCGACTGCCCGTTGCTGTACGCGATGCCCACGCGGTCGACGCTGAGGTTGAGCCCAGCCGAGCCGCCCACGTCGATCAGCCCGGCCGCATCCGCGCCGGCCCGGCGCGCCGCCTCGGCAATGGCCGGGTACAGCACGGCGCATCGCAAGGTGCCGTAGGTCCGCACCGGCCAGCGCGCGGCGATAGCAGCCACCGAGCCGGTCATCTCCAGCAGCGTGCCGATCGCCGCGCCGGCCGCCGCGTCGGGGTCCGCCGCGGCGTAGGCCGCGGCCAGCTCCGGGGCGCGCCCGGCGAGGGCAAGGTCGTGCAGCGCGGCGAGGATCACCGTGGGATGCCGCTTGCGGGCCGGCGCCGTCCCGATGGCGCGCAGCGCCTCGCCGGACTCGCTCAGGGCGACGGCGACGCGCTCGTACAGCGGTGATGTCCCGGCGGCCGCCGCACCGAAGCGCCGGTACACCTGAGCGAGCGTGCGGGCCTTTCCCATTGCTAGCCGGTGATGCTGATCTCGGTGTGCGCGTTACGGACCCTGGTCAGCGCGCTGATCAGCACCGGCTTCTCGGCCGCGGTCAGGTACCGGGAGAAGTGCTTCTCGATGCCGCGCAGGTAGGTGGGGGCGGTGGCAAGCACCGCCTGGACACCCAGCTCGGTGATCCCCGCCCAGATCACCCGCCGGTCCTCCGGGTACTGGGTCTTGGTGGCCAGCCCGGCGGCGACCATGGCGTCGACCACCCTGCTGACCCTGCTCCGGCTCAGCACGACCCGCTCGCCGAGCTCGGCCATCCGCAGCCGGCCGTCCGGGGCCGCCTTCAGCTCAATAAGAACGTCATACCAGGTCAGCGGGATGTGCCCGGCATGGCTGAGATCGGTCTCGATAGCCCGCAGAGCGGCCGCGTGCGCCAGCAGCATGGCCCGCCAGGCCTGCGGCCCGGCCTCGTCGGTCGCGGCCGGCCCCGGCCCGGGCGGGGCCTCCGGCTCGTTATCGGTCGTGCTCACTGCGGCAGCATAGCGGATTACGTGCGCGCGCACATATCTGCTAGATTATATGCGTGCGCACGCACATAACAATTAGCTGTTATGACTGCCATAACTAACGCTGATCTGGGCAACGGCAGCGGGCGTGCGCGGCGAACGACAAGGAGGCAGCAACCATGACCACAGCATCAGCGGCGACCAGGGAAGTCGGCGGCGCCGAACTGCCCGCGACCGGGCTCTGGAAGGTTGACCCCGGCCACGCCGAGGTGGCCTTCGTGGGCAGGCACTTCCTGCTGACGAAGGTGCGCGGGCGGTTTACCGGAGTGGACGGCGAGGTGCACATCGGGGAGGACCCGGAGGCCAGCAGCGTGACCGTGGCCATCGACATGGCCTCGGTGCACAGCGGGGACGGCACCAGGGACAGCCATCTCCGCTCGGCGGACCTGTTCGACGTAGCGAGCCACCCGACGGCGACGTTCCGCTCGACGGCGGTCGCCTGGGACGGCACGTCCGGCACGCTCGCCGGCGACCTGACGATCAAAGGCATCACCAAGCCGGTCACGCTGACCGTCGGCTACGTCGGCTACGCCCAGGACCCCTGGGGCAGCGACCGCGCGGTGTTCTCCGCCTGGGGCCGGATCAACCGCGAGGACTGGGGCGTGAGCTGGAACATGCCCCTGGCCCGCGGCGGCCTCCTGGTCTCCACCGAGATCGATCTGGAGCTAGAGGTCGAGCTCATCCGCCAGCCCTGATTCCCCCGCCCCTGCGCGCCCTCGCCCGGTCCCTTGCCCCCGGACCGGGCGAGGGCGCGCGGCCGGCGCGGCCGGGCTGGCCAACTGGATCGGGGATTGGCTTGACGGGCGGGCATTTGCCTGGCTATTCAGGGAAGGCGGTAATGCGGGACCGGCCCGTTACGCCGTTATGTCCAGCGCCTACTGAGGGGACCGGGGAATGGGTGCTGTTCCTGTCCCCGTGCCCGGGCTGGCCCCGCCGTCCGGCCCGGCCCCGCCGTCCGGCCCGGCGAGCCCACGGGGCGCCGCCCGGCGGCTCTGGTCGTTCCTGCGGCTGTCCGGGCCGCACCCGGGCGTGCTGATCGCCGTTATTCTCCTGGTGTCCGGCGCCGTCTGCGCGCTCCTGCAGGGGCCGCTCTGGGGCCCGCATCCGCTGCTGGCCGCGGTCAACGTGGCCACCACGGAAACCTTCATCTTCACCGGCCTCATCCTGCACCGGGACCGGCGGACCCGTGCCGTCGCCTGGGCGCTGATCATCGCCGGGGCGCTCCGCTCGGTCGATTTCACCGATCCGCTGGGCGGCCCGTGGCCGTTCTACACGCTGGTATTCGGCGGAATGGACCGCCTCGCCGGAGCGTATGCCCTGCTGCGCTATCCGGAGCCGCGGCTGACCAGGCCGCAGCGCGCCTTTCTCATCACGCTGGGCGCGTGGATGGTGATCGGCCGCACCCTGGCCACGGTCATCTCCACACCACGATGGGACGGCTACCCGGCTTCGTCCTGGTGGATCTATCTCTACCAGGACCGCCAGCTAGCCCAGATCATCACCGACATCGTCAACGCGGGCCAGGGCGTGCTCGGCCTTACTCTCATCGTCCTGCTGATCCTGCGGCTGGTGCGCACCCGCGGCCTGGACCGCCTGGTCATCACGCCGATCATCGTCGCCGGCCTGGCCGCGGTGGCCGCCGCGTCCGGCACCGCCATCGCCCAGATGCTCAGCAGCATCAGCGAGACCCCGAACGACGCCTACATCATCGAGGGCATCGTCGACCTCGCCCTCCCGCTCGCGTTCGGGGTCGCCGTGCTGCAGAGCGCCCTGCTGCTGCGCAGCATCCCCGGGCTGACCGCCCAGGTCTCGGTCGGCGCCGACGTGGACGCGGTGCGCTACGCCCTGCGCACCACGCTGCGCGACCCGACCCTGGAGGTCCTCGACCTGACCGAGGCAGGCCAGCCCGCGCCGGCCCCGGCCGCCGGCCCGGCGCCGCTCCCGCCCGCCGGCCGGGCGCTGCTCCCGCCCGCTGGCGAACCCCCGGCGGCCCGCGATCCCGGCCCGCCGGCCGCATCCCGCGAAGGCCCGGCCCTGGACGTGGCCGGCGCCGTGCCGCCGGACCGCCTGGTCGAGCTGATCCGCACCGAAAGCGGCACCCCCATCGCGGTCGTCATCGCCGATCCGGGCCTGGACCGCTACCGGGGGCTGTTCAACGCGGCCGTGCAGACCAGCGGGCTGGCCCTGAAGAACGCCCAGCTCCAGGCCCGCGCCGCGCAGGCCGAGCTGGGCCAGATCCGCGCGACCACCGCCCGCCTGGTCGAGGCCGGCCTGGCCGAGCGCCGCCGCCTGGAACGGGACCTGCACGACGGCGCCCAGCAGCACCTGCTGGCCCTCGCCGCGCAGCTCACCGCGGCCATGACCCGCACCACCGATCCGGCCGCGGCCGAGGCGTTCCGGCAGGCCAGGGACGGTCTGACCGGGATCCTCGCCGAGCTGCGGGACCTTGCCCACGGCATCCACCCGGCGGTGCTGACCGAGGGCGGGCTGGCCGCCGCGCTGGAGGAGGTCGCGGAGCGGCTGCCGCTGCCGGTCCTGGTCACCGCGCCGGCCACCCGGGCAGCGTCCAGCGCGGCCGAGGCCACCGGCTACTTTGTGGCCTGCGAGGCCCTCACCAACGTGGTCAAGCACGCCTGGGCCAGCCAGGCCACGGTGGATATCCGGATGCCCGATGGTGCCCTGGAGGTCGAGATCAGCGACGACGGGATCGGCGGCGCCGGCGCCAGCGGCCGCGGGATGGCTAACATGCGGGACCGGGCCCGCGCGCTGGACGGCGAGCTCACCGTCGACAGCCCGCCCGGCCAGGGCACCACGATCACCGTGCGGCTCCCATGCGGGTAGCGCTCGCCGACGACTCCGGGCTGTTCCGGGCCAGCCTGGCGCTGCTGCTGGAGGCATCCGGCGCCGAGGTCACCGCCGCGGTGCCGGGCGGCGCCGAACTGCTCGCCGCGATCCGGCCGTCCCCGCCGGACGCGGTCATCCTGGACATCCGGATGCCGCCCACGTTCACCGACGAGGGCATCAGGACCGCGGGCGAGCTGCACCGCCAGCATCCCGCCACGGGCATCCTGGTGCTGTCCACCTACGCCGAGACCAGGTACGCCAGCCAGCTGCTCGACCGGGTCCCGCGCGGCGTCGGCTACCTCCTCAAGGACAACGTCACCGACGCGGACGCGCTGATGGACGCGCTGTCCCGGGTGGCCGCCGGGGAGATCGCCATCGACCAGTCGATCGTGGCCCGGCTGCTGTCGCGCAACCGCACGCCCGGCCTGGTCAGCGTGCTGAACGACCGTGAGCAGGCGGTGCTCAGCCAGATGGCCGAGGGCCGGTCCAACCTCGGCATCGCGCAGCAGCTGTACCTCTCGCCGCGGACCGTCGAGGCCCACGTGACCAGCATCTTCGCCAAGCTCCGCCTGGAGGCCACGGACACCGACAACAACCGGGTCCGCGCCGTCCTGGCCTTCCTCCGCTCGGCCAGCCCGGCCGGCTGACCGCCGGCGCCCCGGCGCCCCGCCGGCCCGCCCGCCCGTGCCGCACCAGGCCGTGCCGCAAGAGGGGAAACCCGCATCATTTCGGTGCTTCCCCCGATTACCCGGGGTCCCGCCGTTCGCACAATCTCGGATATGACGCCGATGGACCCCTACGGCGGTGCGCAGCATGTCCAGACTCTCCGGCTCGCTGAGATGATCATGGCCATCGTGGACTGCCGCCGCCGCCTGCCGCAGGCCGTGTCCGCGGCATTGATCCGGGAGCCGCACGGCGACGGCACGCTGATCCGGGTGGTGTTCATGGACGAGCGCCAGCAGCCGCTCCCGGTGGACGCGGGCACGATGATGGCCACCGCCTACCTGGCCGCCGAACTGGACGACGACCTGCACCAGGCCTTCGGCGCCCGCAACGTCATCGTCCTGAAGTAGCTGGCCCCCAGCAGCCAGCCCCCCAGCAGCCAGCCCAGCCCAGTGCCAGCCCCCAGCAGCCAGCCCAGCCCAGTGCCAGCTCAGCCCAGTGCGCCAGCTCAGCCCAGTGCCGAGGCGATGATCGCCCGCGCCTCGTCCTGGATCTGCGCCAGGTGCCCGGGCCCGCGGAACGACTCCGCGTACAGCTTGTACACGTCCTCCGTCCCCGACGGCCGGGCCGCGAACCATCCCGACGCGGTGATCACCTTCAGGCCGCCGATCGGCGCCCCGTTTCCTGGGGCCGTAGTCAGTGCTGCGGAAACCTTGTCCCCGGCCAGCTCGCTCGCGCTGACCTGCTCCGGGGACAGCCGCCCGAGCGCCGCCTTCTGCTCCCTGGTCGCCGCGGTGTCGATCCGCGCGTACGCCGGCGACCCGTACCGCTCAGTGAGGTCGCCGTAGCGCGAGGACGGCGATCGCCCGGTCACCGCGGTGATCTCCGAGGCCAGCAGGGCCAGGATGATCCCGTCCTTGTCCGTGGTCCACACCGAGCCGTCGCGCTGCAGGAACGACGCCCCGGCGCTCTCCTCGCCGCCGAAGCCGACCGACCCGTCCAGAAGCCCCGGCACGAACCACTTGAACCCGACCGGGACCTCCAGCAGCTTGCGTCCCAGGCCCGCCGCCACCCGGTCGATCATCGAGGAGCTGACCAGCGTCTTGCCCACCGCCGCGGCGGCCGGCCAGCCGTCCCGGTGCTGGTACAGGTACTCGATGGCGACGGCCAGGTAATGGTTGGGGTTCATCAGCCCGCCGTCCGGCGTGACGATCCCGTGCCGGTCGGCGTCGGTGTCGTTCCCGGTCGCCACGGAGAACTCGTGCTGCCGGGCGATCAGGCTGGCCATCGCGCACGGCGACGAGCAGTCCATCCGGATCTTGCCGTCCCAGTCCAGGGTCATGAAGCGGAACGTGGCGTCCACCGCCGGGTTGACCACGGTCAGGTCCAGGCCGTACCGCTCGGCAATATCGGCCCAGTAGGCCACCGAGGCCCCGCCCAGCGGGTCGGCGCCGATCCGCACCCCGGCCGACCGGATCGCGGCCAGGTCCACCACCTGCTCCAGCGCCGCGCAGTACGCGCCGAGAAAGTCGAACCGCCCGGTGGTATCGGCCGCCAGGGCCCGCGCGTACGGCACCCGGCGGACCCCGGCCAGGCCCGCGGCCAGCAGCTCGTTGGCCCGGTCCTGGATCTGCCGGGTGATGTCGGTGCCGGCCGGCCCGCCGTCCGGCGGGTTGTACTTGAACCCCCCGTCCGGCGGCGGGTTGTGCGATGGCGTGACCACGATCCCGTCCGCCCGCGGCCCGGCCCCGGCCGCGTTGTGGGCCAGGATCGCGCGGGACACGGCCGGCGTCGGCGTGTACCCGCCCCGGGCGTCAAGCAGTACGCGCACGCCGTTCGCGGCGAGCACTTCCAGCGCGCTGACCTGCGCCGGCTCGGACAGCGCGTGCGTGTCCGCGCCCAGGAACAACGGCCCGCCGATGCCGCTGCCGGCCCGGTACTCGCAGATCGCCTGGGTGGTGGCCAGGATGTGGTCCTCGTTGAACGTCGCGGTCAGCGCCGACCCGCGGTGCCCCGACGTGCCGAACGCCACCCGCTGGGCCGCCTCGCCCGGGTCGGGGTGCACGGCGTAATACGCGGTCACCAGCCGGGCCACGTCGACCAGGTCCTCGGCAGCGGCGGGCTGGCCCGCCCGGGGGCTCGTCATGCCGTCATACTGTCACCCGCTCCGATAGCGAAACATTAATGAAGGAATACGGAAGGCTGAGAGCGTGCGTGTGCTCCTGGGTGAGCCCGCCGGGTGGTATCTCCTCGAAGCGAGCGGCGAGCTGTATCTCGACGTCAACTGCAATCAGTCCGCGGTGGGCTTCGGGATCCTGGTCCGGCTCGACCCGGCCGAAGGAACCTCGTTCGCCGCACGGGGCCGGGCCTTTGCCGCCGAACTGGCCGGCCAGATCGCCGGCTCGCCCCGCACCTACTGGCCGCGCAACGTCACCGGCCCGCTGCAGAACCAGGTCCACGAGGCGATCATGACCCACCAGCGGGAAACCGGCACCGGCCCAGCCCGGTAAGCAATCGATGTCACATCGACCGTCTTTGACCCGGGCCTAGAATTCGTACCAAATGTCCGGAGATCCCGCTTCCCGCGCGGCCGCGCTGCTGGTCGATGAGGCATGGGACGCCTACCGCGAGGGGCGCTACCCGCGGGCGCTGGACGCGGCCCGGCGCGGAGTGGCGGCCGCCGAGCTCACGGACGACCTGGTCGCCCTGGTCCGGGCGCTGCGCGCAGAGGGCAGCGTGCTGCAGATCCAGGGCGATCACGCGGCCGCGCTGGTCCGCTTCACCCGGATCCTGGCGCTGGCCGAGGACCGGTCCACCGCGGCGAAGCTGGACGGCAACCGGGCCGCGTGGGCGGTCGCGGACGCCTACGCCAGCTGGGTGGACAGCGCCCGGGTGCTGACCACGATCCCGGTCCGCGACCTGTTCGGCGTGCTCGACGCGGGCGAGCAGTTCCTGACCGTGACCGGGCACCGGGACTGGCGGGCCGACCTGGTGCTGGCCCGCGCGTTCGTGCACCGGTCGCTGGACGAGCTCGACACCGCGATCAGCCTGGCCCGCGAGGCGCTGGCGCTGAAGCTCGCGCACCGCGAGACGCCGAGCTGGATGCTCGGCAGCTACCAGTTCAACCTCGGCGACATGCTCTGCGAGGCGGGCCGCAGCGGCGAGGCGCAGCCGTACTACCAGGCCATCCTGGACGACCCGGACAGCGGCCGGTGGGACCAGCGGATCGCGCACACCGGGCTGGCCAGCTGCGCGCTGGCCGCCGGGGACAACGAAACCGCCCTGGCGCAGGCGCGCATCGCGACCGAGCTGGCCGAGCCGCTCGGCGACAACGCGCTGTGCACCAGCCTGCACGTGCTGACCCGGGCCTGCCGGGCCCGCGGCGACCTGGCGGCGGCCTGGCAGTCCGCGACCAGGAACCTGGCGGCGGCGAACCGGGTCGGCAGCCAGTTCCGCCGGTACTACGCCACCCGGATAGCGGTCGACGTCGCGCTGGACCGGTCCGACCTGGACGCGGCCCGGCCGCTGCTGGCCGATCTCGACGGGCTCGCGGCGGCCATGGACACCGCCACCGGCCTGCGGCGCTGCGCGGACGAGACCACGGCCCGGCACCTGCGGCTCGGCCAGGTGGCGAGAAGCCAGTCCCTGGCTCAGCTCAACCAGGTCGCGCAGCTCGGCATCGTGCTCCTGAAGCGCTGGCTGCGCTGGGACTGAGCCACCGGCCGGACCGGCCCGGCCCGGCCGGTCAGGTCTTGTGCTGCAGCGTGTAGCGGACGGTCTGAGTGCGGATCAGGCCGTCGGCGAACACGAACGTGTCGATGCCATCCTCCACCTTGGTCGCCGCCGACTCCGCGGACCATTCGAGGAACAGCACGTCGCCCTCGTAGATCTGGGTCGGCAGGGCCCAGGCGGCGTTGGGCACGTCCGCGAGCAGCCTGGTGAACGCTTCCCGGATGCCGTCCTTGCCGCGCAGAGTGCCGGCCGGGCTGATGAACACGGCATCGTCGGCGTAGTCGGCGACGATTTCGTCCAGGTCGCCCGCGCCAAGCGCCTCGGCGTGATGCTGGAAGACTTCCTGGGGTGTGCGCGTCATGTGCTCTCCCTGGGCTGCGAAGGGCGGTCCTAGCTAGTCACGCTGGTACTACCGTAGAGCGGTGGCGGGGCGGTGCCCAGGGCGGACCGGGACCAATCCGGGCAGCGGGGGGCAACGGCGGCGGGCCGCATGGTAGACACGTGCCATGACCGTGCCCGCACCTGACCTGGCCGCACCTGACCTGGCCGAGGTGCTCGCCGCCCGGCAGCGCATCGCGCCGTACCTGCCGCCGACCCCGCTGCACCGGTATCCCGCGCTGGACGCGGTGGCCGGCACCGAGGTGTGGGTCAAGCACGAGAACTACCAGCCGGTCGGGGCGTTCAAGGTGCGCGGCGGCCTGAACCTGATCAGCCAGCTCAGCGCGGGCGAGCGCGAGCGCGGGGTGATCTCGGCGTCCACCGGCAACCACGGCCAGTCGATCGCGTTCGCCGCCGCCTTGTTCGGCGTCCGGGCCATCATCTGCGTGCCCGAGCAGGCCAACCCGGTCAAGGCCGAGTCGATGCGCGCGCTTGGTGCCGAGCTCGTGTTCCACGGGCGGGACTTCGACGAGGCGCGGGAGCACTGCGAGAAGCTCGCCGACGTGAACGGCTACCGGTACATCCACTCCGGCAACGAGCCGATGCTGATCGCCGGGGTGGCGACGGCCACGCTCGAGGTCCTGGAGGAACAGCCGGGCATCGAGGTGATCGTGGTGCCGGTCGGCGGCGGCAGCGGCGCGGCCGGGGCCAGCTCGGTGGCCCGGGCGGTCCGCCCGTCCATCGAGGTGATCGGCGTGCAGGCGGCTGCGGCGCCGGCCGCGTACCGGTCCTGGCAGGCCGGCCAGCTGGTCGAGGCGGAGATGGGCACGTTCGCCGAGGGCCTGGCCACCAGGACCGCGTTCGAGCTGCCGCAGCAGATCATGCGCGCGCTGCTGCGCGACTTTGTGCTGGTCTCCGAGGAGCAGTTGCGCAGAGCGACCCGCGTGATGATTGAGAAGACCCGTAGCCTGGTTGAACCGGCCGGGGCAGCCGCCCTGGCCGCGGTGCTGGCCGAGCCCGCGCGGTTCGCGGGCCGGAAGGTGGCCATCATGTGCAGTGGCGGCAACATCAGCCCGGCGCAACTGATCGCGCTGTGGTCCGACGCAGGCCCGGAGGCCGGACCGCCCGGTCCGGCGCCCGCGCAGGCTGGGCGGGAAGGCGGCCCGGCATGACCGCCGCGTGGGGACCGCCAGGGCCGGCGGACTACGGGGACGGCCACGGCCGCAGCCCGGCCGCGACCCGGACCGGGCCGCAGGCCAGCCTGCCCGCCAGCGCCACCTGCTGGCTGTGCGGGACGCAGATGCCCACCGCGGTCATGGTCGCCGACGGGGGCACCGCCTGCACCGACGTCCGCTGGTACTGCCAGGACGCACAGCAGTGCACCTGGCGGTGGACCAGCAAGTCCCGCTGACCCGCTAGCGCACCGCTGACACCGCGGCGCGGACGGCCGCCAGGCCGTCCCGCCGCTCTGGCGTGCCCGCAGCCGAAGCCCGGATCTGACCTGATCTGGCTGCCAGCCGGCGAGTTCCCCGATGCCCAGCCGCAGTAATTTCGGGCTGAATCCAGCCGTCACGAATGATGCCCGCCAGGCTCGTGAACAGCGTTATCTAACCAGCTAACGGCCGGTTTGCGCGGCCCGTCAGTGAGCCGTCCGGAGCGGCCACGTGGACCTGCAAAGCCCGGCGGATCTGCGGTTCGGATGCGAAACATGCTGCGCTGAGACATATCCTGGGCAGTAATGCCCATTCAAAGATCATCAAACCTGTGGCCGTTAGCCAGGGCTGGCGAATTCCTTGAGAGGTCTTTGCGCCAGCACTACCTGAGCTTTATCTATTTTACTCGCTGATTGGTCTGCCATGGTTCAGGGCTGGCGTCGCGAGGTGTCGCTGCGGCTGCTGATCTTCTCCACCGCGCTGGGACTGCTGCTGGTGCGGTTCCTGCTGCCGGTGCCGGTCGGCCAGGCCGACAACCGGGACGGCCCGCGGCTGATGTGCGGCCAGGGCCTGAGGCTCGGCCCGGTCTTCCCGGCGCACTACCCCCGGTTCTTCCGGTACGCCTATTTCCAGTACGCGCCCAGCCCGGAGTGCCGTGACCTCGGCCGGCCCTACCCGACGTCGGAGATCCTGCCGCTGGAACTGGCCCGCGGGCTGACCCGGCTACTCGGCCTGCCCGGCACGATCAACCTGATCGCGCTCGGGCTGATCTTCTGCCTGGCGGCCGCCACCGGGATCACCGCGCTGGCCACCGGGCTGCGGGTGCGGCCGTGGGCTCAGATCGTGATCGCCGCCGCGCTCTGGCTGGTCATCGCCGACGCGGCCTTCTTCGACGTGTTCGCCAGCCCGTTCGAGGAGCCCGTGGCGCTGACCGGGCTGCTGCTGTTCGCCGCCGGGCTGCTGTACCTGGGCCGCGGCTGGCGGTCCACGCTGGCCGGCCTGGCCCTGGCCGGCCCGGGCGGCATCGCTGTGGTGGTGTCCAAGGAGCAGTACCTGATCCTGGCCCTGCCGGTGTGCGCCACGCTGATCCTGGCCAGCGCGCCCCGCGGGACCCGCGGCTGGCGCCGCTACCTGACCCGGCAGACCTACGCGGCCACCGCGGTCGCGGCCCTCATCGCGATGGCGGCCGGGGCCTACCTGGTGTGGGACACACAGAGCCAGGCCGCGCAGCGGCTGCACCACCTCCAGACGGTTGACGTTGTCTTCATGAGCATCGTCAACGGGCATGACAACGAGCGCGCCGACCTGCGTGCCCTGCATCTGCCGCCGAGCTGGGCCAAGTACGCGGGCAAGTTCTACTGGGCGCCGGGGTCCGTCCGCACCGATCCGCTGTTCCGCCGCTACGAACCCGAGTTCACCGACGCCAACGTGGTGCACTTCCTGCTCACCCACCCCGGGCGGCTCTGGAGCATCGCCAACGGCGCGGCCATCGACGCTAACCTTGTCCGGGTCAATACGCTCGGCGACTACCCGCCGGGCTCCGGCCACCCACCGGGCGCGTACGAAACCCGGGTCGTCGTCGTCAGCTGGCTGACCCGGCAGCTGTCCGGGAACGCCGGGCTGGGGTTCCTGCTCCCGCTGTGGGCGGCGATGCTCGCGGTCGGGCTGATCGCGCTGCGGCGCCGCTCCAGCCAGCCGTGGCAGCGCGACGGGGCCGTGCTGGTGCTGTGCATGACGACGTGCGCGGTGCTGGCCTTCATCCCGCCTGCCTTCTTCGACGGCATCTCCACCACCCGGCATATGGTCGGCGAGAATCTGGCCACGGACCTGGCCGTGACCGTGGCCATCGCGCTGGCAGCGTCGATGATCTGGCAGGCGGCGGCCCGCCGCCGCGGCGGGCCCGGGTCAGCCGGCCAGCAGCCGGACCGGGTTCTTCCGCGGCCGGGCCGGGACGAGCCGGACGTGGTACACGAACCGCCAGCGCTTGCCGGTCAGCAGGAACTCCCCGGGACCCGGCAGCGCGGCGATACCGTTTCCGATGGCCTGCGGGTCGCCGCGGATCCGCTCCCAGGCCGCACCCGCGTCGACGACGTCGGTGACCTCGCCGGTCACCGGGTCGATCCCGGCCAGGAACGGCCGCCCGGCCAGGTTGGCCCATACCCGCCCGGCTGAGAAGTCCAGGTCATTGAGGCCGTCCACCCGGCTGCCGTCCAGGCGGACCCGGATCAGGCCGGCCGGGGCCAGCGTGGCCGGGTCCCGCTGGACCAGCTCGCTGGTGCCGTCGCTGGTCAGTACCTGATCACCGGCCGAGCAGATGCCCCAGCCCTCCCGGTTGAACGGGACACTGCCGGCCGGGTCCAGGGTGTCGGCCTGCCAGCGCAGCGCGACCCGCTCCTGCCAGGTGAGCTGCCACAGGTCAGCGCCGACCCGGCAGATGCCCTCGCCGAACAGCTCAGGCGGCAGCGGCACGCGGTACTCGGGATCGGCCATGCCCAGCCGGTAGCGCAGCACCGACGACTCGCCGTACAGCCCGGTGCTCTCCCACACCATCCCGTCCGCCCACAGCAGGCCCTGAGTGAAGCCCCGGCCCGGATGCGGCACCCGCCGCAGCACCTGCAGCTGGTGATACCTGAGCATGCGGGGCCTCCAGCTGGTCCGGGGGCAGCCAGGCTACGCGGCCGGCCCAGCCGGGCCGGCCTGGCCCGCCGCACGGTGCCGCAACTGGCGCAGGCCCGGGCGCAGCGGCCGGTCGGCGTACCCGCCGTCGGCCAGCCCGGCCCGCCGCTCGAACACGTTCCACGCCCCGAAGTCACCGGCCAGCAGCCAGGACGCGGCCGCCGCGGCGAAGTACAAGGGCAGCATCGGCAGGCCCGCGCAGCACGCGTACTGGGTCGCGTGCCGGGCCTCGTGCGCCAGCAGGGCCGGGGCCCGGGCCAGCGCGGCCCGGTCCATCCGGCTGATGATCACGTTGCCCACGCAGAAGGCGGGCGCGGCCGGCACCGGCAGACGGTAACCGTCCGCGATCAGCAGGCCGTCCCGCCCGGCCGCCAGCCGGGCGCGGCCTGCCGCCGCGATCAGGACCCCGGCGGCGGTGGAGCCGTTGACCAGGTTGGCCGCCCGCCGGACCCGGTAGGCGGCGCGCACCCGGTCAGGGTCCGTCGGCCAGCCCCGGCCCGCCGCTGGGCGCTCCGGGGGGCGGGCCGCTGCCGTTACCGCCGTCGTCGCTGCTTCCGCCGGCGTCACCACCGGGCGGGCTGCCGCTGCCCGGCGCGCCGCCGTTGCCGTACGGCCCGCTGGCCGCGGGCCCGCCCGGGCCGGCCGGCCCGGGGGCGGCGCCGTCGGCCGGGCTGCCGTACGGGTAGGCGCCGTTGCCGGGCGCCAGCGGCGCCGGAGCGGGGGCAGCCGGCCCGGCCACTGCGCCGACCAGCACCCGGCTGGGCAGCTCAGGCATGCTCAGCGCGGCCATGCTGTGCTCCTGGTGCGCGGCCATCGCGGCCCGGTGGTACTCCTCGAGCTGGGCGACGAACCCGGGCGTGCTGTACAGCGTGCCGTCGACCACCGGGCCCTGCGTCCGCTCGATGACCGCGATGACGTCGTCACCGTTCAGCGTCTTGTGGGTCTCCAGCGCGTGCGCGATGCACAGCACACTGGCCCGGTCCTCGGTGAGGAGGTCCTCGACCTTCTGCAGCAGGATGCCCAGGTTGTCCTCGATCCGGTCGGCCAGCGCACGGCGCATCTCGGCCTCGTGGTCCTGGCCCTTCTTCTTCCGGCCGCCCGCGCCGCCGCCCGGTGACCCGACCTCGAGCCGCTTGGCCATGGAGTAGGACGACACCGTGGAGCCCATGCCCCAGAAGCCCTCCATGAACGACGCCACTGCGGTGGCCGACTCCAGGTCCCCGGATACGCCGGACGAGCTGTCGTTCGCGAAGAACATCCGCTCCCCGGCCAGCGAGGCCAGGGACACGAGGATGTCCGTCTCGTACTCGCTGCGCCACCGGGTGAACTGGTCCTCAGGCGGGATACTGGCCACCATCCCGAGGTAGTCGCTGCCCTTCTCGATCGTCGCGATGTCGATCTCCATGTGCTGGCGGCTGCGGACCGCCACCAGCGCGTGGCAGGCCTCGTGGATGGCCACGGCGTGCCGCTCGCGCTCGATGTACTCGACGTCCTCGGGCGGGCCGAGGTCCTTGAGCTGCTTGGCCTTGAGCACGTCCTGGAACGTGATCACGTCGCGGTCGTGCCGGATCGCGTGGATCAGGGACTCGTTGACGAGGTCCTTGATCGTCGCCCCGGTGGCGTACGGGGTGATCGTGGCCAGCTTGTCGATCTGCTCGGGGGTGAGCTCGTG
Source organism: Streptosporangiaceae bacterium (assembly GCA_036375995.1). Taxonomy (GTDB): domain Bacteria; phylum Actinomycetota; class Actinomycetes; order Streptosporangiales; family Streptosporangiaceae; genus DASVBE01. The sequence goes on from DASVBE010000254.1 coordinate 16,825, forward strand.
CCGCACCTTGCCGAAGTAACCCTCGTAGGTGCGGATCCGGCCCGCCTTGGACGGGTAGCCGACCTTGTAGATCCGGTCGATCCGGCCCGGCCGCAGCAGCGCCTCGTCCAGCGCCTCCGGCAGGTTGGTGGCCATCATGGTCAGGATCCGGTACTTGGGCGGCGGCTTCGGCCGCATGCCGAGCGCCTTCCTGACGTACCGGTTGACCAGGCCGCGGGGCTTCTTCAGCCCGGAGATCTCGGTGAGCAGCGCCTCGAGCGTGCCCATCCCGCCGCCGCCCATGCCCATGCCCATGACCTGCTTGTTCCTGCGGGTGTCCGGCTCCTCCTCGGAGCGGGCCGACATGGCCCGCTGGGCCAGCTTCCACTGCGTGTCCGGGGACAGGTAGGAGAAGCCGTGGCAGCCGGCCGCCTGGAACGGGGCGGGCGACATGCCGCGCGGGAAGTTCTGGCCGCCCTGGGCCAGCGCGCCGCGGCGGCCGAGCGAGTCGGCCTCGTCGAAGAAGACGATCACGCCGCCGTACCGCAGGGCGAGCTTGCGCAGCTTGCGGAACAGCCCCTTGACCTTCAGGACGCCGATGCCCATGAACATGTTGATGAACGCGCCAGGGTCCACGAACACGTACGGCCGGCCGGTCTCGCCGGCCACCGCCTCGGCCATCAGGGTCTTGCCGGTGCCCGGCGGGCCCCACAGCAGGATGCCGCCGGGCACGTAGCCGCCGCGGTCCTCGATCTGCTCGGGGTGCTCCAGGTACAGGATGTTCTCCTTGACCCGCTCGAGCACGTGGTCCTGGCCCCAGACGTCGGAGAACCGGGTCTTGATGTCGTCGGGGTAGTACACGTCCACGCCGCCACGGGACAGGAACCAGAACAGCGCGACGAACTGGATCAGGACGAAGAGCACGCCGGCCAGGATCTGGAACACCAGCGGCAGCGCGTGCCAGATGTAACCCGGGATGCGGATCAGCGCGGCGATCGGGCTCTGGTGGGTTACCCGGCCCGCGATCACGGCGACGACAGCGATCCAGAACAGGACGACGGCCGTCCGCCAGAGCCGGAACCGGGTCCAGTCGGACAGCCGGCGGTGGGTCATCCGCTCGGTGCCGCCGAACACCCGGTGGGTCCAGAACTGGTGATAGCCGCCCCAGTGCTCGCTGATCAGGAAGTGGATCTGGCGGATCACTTCCAGCCCCGCCAGCACGATCACCCAGAACCCGGAGCGCAGCTGGATCCGCAAGGCATCCGAGTACGGCACGAGCGGGTTGCTCGAGGTGGTGTTCAGGACCAGCAGGAACCAGACCGCGGTCAGCAGCACCAGGAACTTGATCCGGTCCCAGAGGGGGAGCGGCTTGCGGGTGCGCCGGTCCTCGTCTCGCGGCCGTCCGCCGGGCGGCCGGAGGCCCTCAGGGGCAATCGCCGGGGACATGTGTCATGAGCTCCTGACCGTGAAGGACTTCATCACAGAGTCAATCTGGCTGGCGTCCGAGTTGTAACAGGTCGCAAGGCAGTGCACCAGGAGCACGTAGACCTCGGTCGAATCGGCGTTGGTCAGGGCAACCTGGTCGAACGTGTTCTGACTGCCGTCGGGGTAGGTGTAGTCGAACGTCTCGCGCACGCCGTGGAAGCCCTGCCCGGGCCTGAGCACGCTGCTGCGGATCAGCCGGAAGCCGGTCAGGCTGAACCCGTCCTTGGCCGCCGTCTGCCGGGCGTCGGAGGTCACCGGCAGGAAGAAGTCGCGCAGCAGGTTATAGGACAGGATGCTCGAGGTCTGCTCGTTGACCTGCTCCACCACGGCGTAGGCGAATGGCTTGCTGGCCTTGGGGCTGAGCACGTCCTGGGCGGCCGGCTTGGCGCTGGCGTCGTAGCCAACGGTCCACACGCTGGGCGGCAGCGTGGCACCGCCGCTGATCGCCTTGGCCAGTTCCTTGCTGTCGATCTTCTGCCAGTCCCGCGGGACCTTGAAGTACGTATGCGCGTCGGAGTTCGTCACGTACGTGTACGCCGGCGCGCCGCAGGCGCTGACCAGGGCTGCGAGCAGCATCGCCATCATCGCCGCAGCGAGGTGGCCGCCCTTCCTCATCTGCTCGCTCCCTCCGGGTCAGGCGGCTGGCCATGGTGCTGCCTGAGTTTCGCCCCTGATGCGAGTATCGCTCGTGCGCTGGCCGCTGGGTAGTCAGGGGACGAATCGGTCACAGTTCTGTCACACATACCTGCCCGTTCACCGGCCAAACGAACAGTACCCGGGCGTGGGAACAGTATCCGGCCCGCCCGGAACGGCCTAGACCGGGCCGGTCCGTCCCGTATCGGCCGGCCGGGCCTGGTTCCGCCGGGCGGGGGAGAGCGGCGCGGTGATGCCGGCCACCGCGAAGGCCACGATGAGCAGGGTGCCGGTTACCGCGATGCCGTGCTGCACGCCGATGTGGTCGGCCACGAAACCGACGCAGGGCGGCCCGGCCAGGAACGCCACATAGCCGATGGACGCGGCCGTGCTCACCCGCCCGGCCGCGTGCCGCGGGTCATCGGCCGCTGCGCTGAGGCCGACAGGGAAGCCCAGCGCGGTGCCCGCGCCCATGGCCAGCGCCCCGATCAGCGCGGCCGGCAGCACGCCGCCGAAGGCGATCAGCAGCAGCCCGCCCAGCGCGGTCGCGGCCGACACCCGCAGCACCGGGACCCGTCCCCAGCGGTCGATCGCCCGCGGCCCGAACCACCGGCCCGCGGTCATCGCGGCCAGGAACACCGCGAACGTGATCGTGCCCACCGCAGCCGGCTCGCGGTAGCCCTCGATCACCGCCAGGCTCAGCCAGTCGTTGCCGGTGCCCTCGATGATCGTCACGCACAGCACGAAGATCCCGATCAGCAGCGTTCGCCGCTCGGTCCAGGCGGCCAGCGGGTGGGGCCGGCGCTCGCGGCCCTCGTGACTCGCCCCGCCCGCGCCGTCCGCGGTACCGGTGGCGGGCCGCAGGTAGCCGCGGACCGCAGCCGGGATCACCACCGCGGTGGCCACCGCGACCGCGAGCAGGTGCGGCAGCACCGGGACATGGGCGGCGATCAGCGCCGCGCCCAGGCCGGCCCCGGCCACTGTGCCCATGCTCCAGCCCGCGTGGAACCGGGGCATGATCACCCGGCCCATGGCCTGCTCCACCGCGGCGCCCTGCACGTTCATGGCCACGTCCCAGGAGCCGGTGCCGAACCCGTAGGCCAGCAGCCCGGCCACCACCGGGGCCACCCCGAACCGGACCCCGACGGCCACCACGGCCAGTCCGGCCGCGGCGATCAGCGCCATCAGCGCGGTCGTGATCCGGTCGCCAACCCGCGTGATGATCATCCCGGAGGCGGGCGTGGCCACCGCGGACCCGATGGCGATGCACAGCAGGACCAGCCCCAGCGCCCCGGGCGTCAGCCTCAGCTCGGCCCGGACCTGCGGGATCCGCGAGGCCCAGCTGGCGAAGTCGAACCCGTTGATGATGAACGCGAGGTACACCGACCGCCGGGCCACGGCCACCGCCCGGCCGCCGGGCGGACCAAGGTCCGGCACGCACTCTCCTTCCGGGAAACGGCCGGCTGTGACTCAGGTCACAGCCGGCTGGCCGTCGGCTGAGTAACAGGGCGGCGGGCCCGGTCGCTTAGCCGGTGTTGTCCTCGTGCCTCAGGGATGAGGCCAAACCACAGGAGATCTGATGATCGCATCCCGAGTGTCCCTGCTGACGCGGGCAGGGGCGGCGACCGCGGCCACCGCGATCGCCCTGGCCGGCCTGGCAGTTACCGGCAGCGCCGCGGGCGCGGCCACGCATCACCCGCGGAAGCTGCCCACCTCGCTGTCGATTCGGCTGGTCAAGCACACCAAGGACGGCTTCGACGTGATCAGCGGCCAGCTCCGGTCGCATCACGTGCCGCTGCGCCACAAGACCGTGCTGCTGGAGAGCCGCACCGCCACCACCACGTTCACGGTCGTCGACTCGGCCCGGACCGGCGCGCACGGCGTGGCCGCCTTCAAGGTGACGCTGCCCGCCGAGACCACCAAGTACAAGCTGGTCTTCGCGCCGCACCCGAACTTCCGGGCCAGCCACAGCGGCGTGGTCACCATCCGCATCCCCAGCACCACGCCCCCGCCTCCGGTTCAGCTGCCCACCTCGCTGTCCATCCGGCTGGTCAAGCACCCGAGGAAGGGCATCGACGTGATCAGCGGCCAGCTCCGGTCGCACCGTGTCGGCCTGGCCGGCAAGACCGTGCTGCTGGAGAGCCGTACGGCGGGCACCAAGTTCGCGGTGGTCGACACCGGCACGACCGGCCCGCACGGCGTGGTCGCGTTCAGGGAGGCGACCCCCGCCGAGACCACCAAGTACAAGCTGGTGTTCGAGGCGCTGCCGAACTTCAAGGCCAGCCACAGCGGCGTGGTGACCGTTCTCATCAAGCCTGCCGCGTAGCACGGCGATGACCCTCACGCCGGGGGGCCTGCTTGACCCCGCCCGCCCGGACGCAAGTCCAGGTCAGGCAGGCCCGCGGTGTGAGAACCTGACTGGCGCAATGGTGGCGGAAACGAGTCAATTGGACAGCGCGCTGACGCTCGCCCAGGCGGGCGACGAGGCTGGGTTCCTCGAGCTGTGGCGGCAGCTGCAACCCCGCCTGCTCCGCTATCTCCGGGTCCTCGGCTGCCCCGACGCAGACGACGTGGCCAGCGAGACGTGGCTCCAGGTGGTCCGCGACCTGCGCCGGTTCAGCGGCGGCGAGCAGGAGTTCCGCCGCTGGCTGTTCACCATCGGCCGGAACCGGGCCATCGACGCGGCCCGGGCCGGCGCCCGCCGCCGCACCAGCCCGGTCCCCGACGTCGGCCTCGACCTGGCCGCCGAGGGCCAGGTCGAGGACCGGGTGCTGGACGGGATGTCGCTCCGCACCGCGATCTCACTGCTGGCCGGCCTGTCGCAGGACCAGGCCGAAGCGGTCGCGCTGCGGGTCATCGCCGGGCTCGACACCGCCGCGGTGGCGGACATCCTCGGCAAATCGGCGGGCGCGGTCCGGGTGGCCCTGCACCGGGGCCTGCGCTCGCTGGCCGCCGACCCGGCGGTGCAGTCACTGGCCAGGTCAGGAGCGCCTGATAACGGCATGACTGGAAACGGCCTGGCGGCCCTGAAGGAGAAGGACCAATGAACGAGGGCTTCACGGCGGACCCCGGCCCTCGCGAGCCGGGCATCGACCCCCTGATCAAGCTGCTGACCAGCGAGGGCACGCCTGCTGAACTGGCGGGCGAGGCCGGCGCGCTGGCCATGTTCCGGGCCGCCAGCGCCGCCGCGGACGCCGCCGCCAGCGCCGCCACCGACCGCCACGCCCGGCCGGCCGTGACCGCCAGCCCGGCCGGGACGCCCCCGCCGGGCGTGACCGCGCCGCCGGCCATGGCCGACGGCCCCCCCGTGACTGGGCCCCCCGTGCCCGGACCCACCGTGCCCGGCGGCCCGCAGCCCGCCACCGTCCGCCCGCTGCACGCCTGGCGCCGTCCCGGCCGGCTGATCGCCGGGGCCGCGCTCGCCGCGGCCGCCGCGGTGGTGACCGCCGCGTACACCGCGGACTTGCCCGCGCCCGTACAGCACGTGGCCTACCGCGCGCTGGGATTCGCCGGCGTGCCGGACGCTCCCAACAGGTCGTCGGAGCACGGCGGGGCCGGGAATGCCCCGGTGCCGTCCGGGCCCGGCGCCACCACCCGCACCGGCGGGTCCGGGTCGGCCGGCGGCCAGCCCGGCAGCGGCGCCAGCCCGGCTCCCGGTCAGTCCGCCCAGCCGACCCCGTCCGGGCCGTCCCCGAAGCCCAGCTCACCCGCGCCCGGTCGCGGCCACAGCCCCGGCGGCGGGCACAGCCCGAGCCCCACGCCGACCCCGACCCCCACGCCGGCCCCGAGCACGCCGCCGCCGGTCCCGGCGGCCCTGACGATCAGCGCGTCCGCGGTGAAGATCATCGCCGGGGACAGCGTCAGCCTGACCGGGCTGCTCACCGACGCCGACGGCAACCCGGTGCCCGGCCAGGACGTCACCCTGCTCCAGCACGATGCGGGCGTGCCGGGCTGGCAGCCGGCCGGGCGGGCCACCACCGACGGCACCGGCACCGCCACTGTGCCGGTGGCGAGCCTGGGCACGGACGCGGGGTTCCGGCTCCGCGGGCCCAACGGAACGCACAGCGGCCACGTCCGGGTCGTCGTGGTCCCGGCTGTCTCGCTGACCGCCAGCCCGGGCAACCGGCCGCTGAACGAGCGGCTCACCGTCAGCGCGCCGTACGCCATCGGCAGCGACGCCATCCTGCAGATCTGGGCCGGCGGCACGTGGCGGACCCTGCGCTCGCACCCGATCGGGCCGGCAGGCCAGGTGGTGTTCGGCGTGAAGCTCCAGCGGCACCAGCGGATCTACCGGGTGGTCGTGCCGCGCACCGTCCAGCACGCGAGGGGGATCAGCAACCCGGCAGTCGTGCCGGCCCGGGCCTGACCGGCCGCGGGCCAGCCCCGCCGGCGGCCGGGAAATAGTGGTGTGACCCGCGCCGCCGCCTCCGTAATCCGCACTGCCAGTCGATCTCGCCGCCGGTGAGCTTCGCCAGGATGGCCGGGGTCACACCCGGGGCGGCTGCGGCCACGCGGAACTGGCCGCCGCGCACGTCCAGTGTGGCCAGGTCGGTGTAGACCCGGTCGACCACGCCGCGGGCGGTCAGCGGCAGCGAGCAGGCGGCCACCAGCTTCGGCGCCCCGTTGCTGGCCGTGTGCCGGGTGATCACCACCACCCGGCGGGCCCCGGCGGCCAGGTCCATGGCCCCGCCGACGGCGGGGGCCTTGTCCCCGGGGATCGACCAGTTGGCCAGGTCGCCGTTCTGCGAGACCTGGAACGCACCCATCACCGAGACGTCAATGTGCCCGCCCCTGATCATCGCGAAGGCCTCGGCGTGGCTGAAGTAGCTTCCCCCGGGCAGCAGCGTGACCAGGTTCTTCCCGGCATCGATCAGCTCCGGGTCCGCGGTGCCAGGCGCTGGCGGCGGCCCCATGCCGAGCATGCCGTTCTCGCTGTGCAGCACGACCTCGCGGCCCGGCGGCAGCAGCGCGGGCACCAGTGTGGGCAGCCCGATGCCGATGTTCACGTGCGCCCCGTCCGGCAGGTCCGCGGCCGCGTGCGCGGCGACCTCGGTCATGGTCCACGGCGCCACGCCGTCGGGCAGCAGTTCCGGCCCGGTCATCGCGCTCCCTCCCCGTCCCAGGCCAGCGCGGCGCCGGTATGCACGACCCGGTCCACGTAGATCCCCGGCGTGATGATCTCCTCGGGGCCGAGATCGCCAAGCTCCGCGACCGGTTCCGCGGTCTCGGCGATGGTCAGGGCGGCCGCCGCGGCCATGGTCGGGGCGTAGTTGCGGGCCACTGAGTGGTAGGTCAGGTTGCCCCAGCGGTCCGCCCGCCGGGCCCGGATCAGCGCCACGTCCCCGGGCAGCGCGTACTCCAGCAGGTACGGGCGCCCGCCGAACTCCCGCACCTCCTTGCCCTCGGCCATCTCGGTGCCCACCGCGGTGGGCGTGAAGAAGGCGGGGATGCCCGCCCCCGCGGCCCGGATCCGCTCGGTCAGCGTGCCCTGCGGCACGACCTCGAGCTCGATGGACCCCTCGGCGTAGCGCTTCTCGAACCAGAGCGAGCCACGTGACCGCGGGTAGGAGCTGATCATGCGGCGGACCCGGCCGGCCCGCAGCAGCGCGGCGATGCCCCGATCGGCGGTGCCCGCGTTGTTGGCCACGATCACCAGGCCGGTCGCGCCCTGCTGCACGAGAGCCTCGAGCAGCACGGTCGGCACCCCCGACTCGCCGAACCCGCCGACCAGGACAGTGGCGCCGTCAGGGACCCCGGCCACCGCTTCCAGGGCGGTGGCCACCCGCTTGTCGATCACGCTGCGCGTCCTGTCTCCCGGAGCGGCAGGCCGAGGACACCGCTGAGGTAGCCGGTGAACGCCGCCGGGGCGGCCGGGTCGGCAGATCCGCCCCCGGCCGGGCCGGCCAGCGCCTGCTCGCACCAGGCGTCGAGGACCTCTATCGCGCTTCCGGTGTCCAGGTCCCGGGCCAGGTGCCCGGTCGCCGCGGCGGCCGCGTCCGCGAACGGCGGGGCCGCGGTCAGCGTGCTGGCCTGCCGCCAGCGGGCCAGCCGCCGCGCGGCCACGTCCAGCAGTTCCGGCTCCCAGTCCAGCTCGGTCCGGTAGTGCGGGGTCAGCAGCGCCAGCCGGATCGCCGCCGCGCTGTACCCGTCCGCCAGCAGGCGGGGGACCAGCACCAGGTTGCCCAGCGACTTGCTCATCTTCTCGCCGCCCAGGCGGAGCATGCCCACGTGCATGTAGCCGGTGGCCAGCGGCTGGCCGGCCAGCGAGACCGCCTGCTGCCTGCTGATCTCGTGGTGCGGGAAGATCAGGTCAGTGCCGCCGCCCTGGATGTCGACGGGGAGCCCGCCGAGCGCGGCCCCGGCGATCGTGACGCATTCCAGGTGCCAGCCGGGACGGCCCGGGCCGAGGCCGCCGACCTGCCAGTCCGGCTCGTCCGGTGCGGACCGCACCCACAGCGGGGCGTCCAGCGGGCTGTGCTTGCCCGGCCGTTCCGGGTCACCGCCACGCTCGGCGGCCAGTTCGACGAGGATCTCCGGGGTGGCGTCCGGGCAGGCACCGAGCGCCCCCTCGGTGGATACCTCGTAGTAGACGGTGTCGCCGAGCACGTAGCCGGCACCGGCCTCGAGCAGCCGGGCCGCGTCCTTGCCGATATCCGTGATCATCTCGGACACCGCGACCATGTGGTGCGGGGGCAGGATGCCGAGCGCGGCCATGGCCTCGCCGTACTCCCGCACCTGAGCGGCGCCCAGCGAGATCCAGTCCTGGCCGGTCTCCCTGGCCTTCTCGAACAGCGGGTCGTCCACGTCGGTGATGTTCTGGGCGAACGCCGTGTCGTACCCGGCGTACGTCAGCACCCGGCGGAGCAGGTCGAACGTGACCGAGACGAGCGCGTGGCCCAGGTGGCTGGAGTCGTACGGGGTGATCCCGCACACGTAGACGCGCACCGGGGCGGCCCGGCGGCGCGGATCGCCGAACCCCACCAGGGCGCCTGACCTGGTGTCGTAGAACTGCACCTCGCGTGCTGCCGGGCCGGCCAACGCCGGCACCCGACACTCCCATGCCTGGGTCACACCGCTCTCCCGCCTCTGCCGGTCACCCGGCTCCGGGCCGGTCCCGGGGCCGCCTCGGCGCGGCCACGATGTCCCGGCTCGTCACCATTCTTCCTGGTGGTGCCCGCTGTGCTGGCCGCCGGGCGGTTGGCCCGCCGCGCGGGCGGCCGCGACGAAGGCCCGGATCAGGCCGTGATCCTTGACCCCGCGGGCGGATTCCACTCCGCTGGACACGTCCACCCCCCACGGCCGGGCGGTGGCGATCGCCGCGCCGACGTTGCCCGGGTCCAGCCCGCCGGCCAGCAGCCACCGGCCCTGCGGCCTCGACGTGCCGAGCCGGCCCAGGTCCCAGCGCTGCCCCGAGCCCGCCGCGGGCGAGTCGAGCAGCAGCAGTTCCTCGCCGTACGCGCCCACGGTCAGCTCGGTGCCCTCGTCCAGCGGGGTGGCCCGGATCAGCCGCATCCCCTCCGCGGCCAGCGCGGCGAACGCCTCCCTGGGATACCGGCCGTGCAGCTGGACCGCGTCTACCCCGGCCGCCCGGGCCAGCCGGGCCGCCCCGGCGGCCTCGATCCCGGCGAACACCCCGACGGTGAGCACGGGCCCGGGCCTGCCCGCGGCCAGCCGCCGCGCGTCCGCGGCGGTGACCTGCCGCGGGCTGGCGGTCAGCACGAACCCGACCGCGTCCGCCCCGGCGGCCACCGCGGTGGCCACATCCGCGCTGGTCCGCAGCCCGCACACCTTCACGAACATGCAGCCGACCCTACTGTGCTTGCTGGCGAGCGCAGGGCCGCTATGCGCGCTGCCTTCCCTCCTCGCTCCCTCGGCGCTCCTTCGTCGCGCCTCAGCGCTCGTCAGGAAAACAGCGCCGCGGCCCGGCGCACGCTCGGCCGGCTCCGCCGGCGGCCCGTTGCCCGCTGGGCCGGCTCCGGCGGCATGTCGCGCCGGCGTCGTTCGACGGGAAACAACACCGCAGCCCTCCGCTCGCCGTGGGGGCCTGACAGGCCGGCTAGCGTGCGGCGCTAATGCCATGGGGGGAGGACCATGTACTTCCAGCATTCCGCGGAGATGCGGGCGGAGTTCCCGGACCTGGTGGCGGGCGCGCTGCGGGTCGAGGGCGTCACCGCGGGCGCAGACGTCAGCGCGGCGGTGGCACGGCTGACCGGGGCCGCCGCCGGGCGGCTGGCCGGGCGGGCGGAGAGCGAGCTGCCGGAGATCCAGGCCTGGCGGCGGGCCTTCGCCCAGCTGGGCTACAAGCCGACCCAGTACCGGTGCGCGGCCGAGGCCCTGCTTCGCCGGTTCCGCAAGGACGGCTCGCTGCCCCGCCTGCACCCGCTGATCGACCTGTGCAACGCCGCGTCGCTGGCCTTCGCTATCCCGGTCGCGGTGTTCGACCAGGACCGGCTGGCCGGCGGGATCGAGGTTCGCCGGGCCGCCGGGACCGAGGACTACCTGACGTTCGGCGGCGAGACCGAGCACCCGGCCCCGGGCGAGGTCATCTTCGCCGACGAGGCCGGGCGGGCGCACGCCCGGCGGTGGACCAACCGGCAGAGCGCCTGGTCCGGCGTGACCGGGCAGACGTCCGCGGCGCTGATCGTGGCCGAGGCGCTGCACCCGTCCGCCGCAGCCGACGTGGCCGGGCTGGCCGAGACGCTCCGCGCCGAGCTGGACGCGGCCTGGCCGGGGCCGGCCAAGCCGGTGATTCTCACCGCGGACGCTCCCCGGCTGGAATTCTGACCGGTCAGGCAGGCGGGCCGCCCTATGATCGTGAGGTCGCCGATCGCCGGCGGGCTGTTCGCGCCGAGAGCCGCCCCGCCCGTCGCGAAGGGAACCTGGACATGAGTGGTGCCGCCCGGCCCCTGGCCGGCCACGGGCCGGGCCAGGCCGCGGACCCGCCGGACAGGGTTGTCGAGGCCGAAGCTTCCAGCGCGGTGCTGGCTGCCGCCCGGGTTGCCCGGGTCGCCGCCCGGCAGCTGTCATCCGCCCCGGACGGCCAGCTGGACGAGGCGCTCCGCGGCATGTCCGCCCAGCTGGACCGGCGCAGCGCCGAGGTCGCCGTGGCCAACGAGCAGGACGTGCGGGCGGCCCGGGCCAACGGCCTGCCGGCCGCGATGATCGACCGGCTGCTGCTCGACACCGGCCGGGTGCGGGCCGCAGCCAGCCAGCTCACCGCGCTGGCCGGGATCGCCGCGGAGCCGGGCATGCGCGTGATCCGGGCCCTGCCCGGCGGCCTCGAGCTGCAGGAGTGGCGCCGGCCCGTGGGCGTCATCGGGGCCAACTTCGAGGCCCGGCCGAACGTGGTCCTGGACATGGCCTCGCAGCTGATCAAGTCGCGCAACGCCGGCGTGCTGCGCACCGGGTCGGCCGCGCTGCGCACCGCGGCGGTGCTGGCCGACGAGGTCATCGGCCCGGCCATGCAGGCCGCCGGGCTTGACCCGCGGGCCATCCAGCTGATCCGGGTGCCCGGCCGGGCCACCGCGTTCGCGCTGGTCCGGCAGCCCAAGCTGATCCCGCTGGTGATCCTGCGCGGCAGCGGCACCAGCACCAGGGAGCTGGCCGCCGAGGCGGCGGTGCACGGGGTCAGGGTGCTGGCCCACGCGGACGGCGGCGCGGTCATGTACCTCGACCACTCCGCCAACCAGGAGCTGGCCGGCGAGCTGATCGAGGCCAGCCTGGACCGGCTCGGTGTGTGCAACCGGCTGAACCTGCTCCTGGTCCAGGACTCCGCCTGGGACACCACGCTGCCCATGATCAGCACCGTGTGCCTGCGGCTGGGGATCTCGATGTCGCTGCCGCCGCACGACCACCCGCTGGGCCACGAATGGGCGCTGGACCACGGGCGCGAGGCCACGATCACGGTGGCCAGGGCCGCGGACGCGGGCGACGCGGCGGAGATCGCCAACACCGAGACCTCCGGGCTGGCCGCCACCGTGGTTGCCGAGGACAGCGCGGCGGCCCGCCAGTTCCTGCACACCTATGCGGGCGCCGGGGCGTTCTGGAACGCCACCACCCGGCTGCTGGACGGCTACAAGATGCTGTCCGTGCCGGAGACCGGGATCAGCATCGACGCAGTGCCCGGCCCGCGCGGCCCAGTCACCTTCCGCGACCTGGTTCTGCGCCAGTACGTGGTGATGCCCGCCGGGTAGCGCGGGCCGGACCGGGACCGCCTGCCCCGCGGGGCAGCTCGCTAGCCATCCGATGGGTAAATCACCAGCGAGTCGCGGTGCACCGCGTGCATGCTGCGCACCGCCCGCCGGGCGGCCGGCCCGGCCGGGGCCTGCCCGGCCAGGAAACCGCCGTCCAGCAGCACGGCCGCGGACAGCTGCGGCTGGGCCAGCATCAGCGAGTCGGCCAGCTCGGCGGCGGCCTCGGCGGACATCGCGGCCAGCTGCTCCCGCGCCTGGGCCGCGGCCCGCGAACTGCTCTTGGCCAGTTCGCGCACGTCGGCGTGCTCGTCCGGGCTGGTCAGCCGGGCCCACGCGGCCGCCGGGGCGGGCTGCCCGGCACGGCCAGGGGCCGCGTGCCGCAGCCGGAAGATGACCGAGATCGCGCAGGCCGCCTCGGCCGGGGACAGCGCGCGGAGCAGCCGCAGCACGGCCGACGGCAGCGCCACCGAGCCGCGGCCGATCAACCGCTCCGGGTGCCGTACGTCGACCAGCTCGACCACCGAGCCCGGGCCGAAGTCGCCGTCGACCCGCTTGACCCCGGACAGGAACAGCGTGCTGCCGGCCCGCAGGCTCTGCTCGGCCTCCCGGTTCAGGTGCAGTGAGCCGCCCGGGTAGGCCATCCCGCCGATCCACCGCTGGGCGGCCGGCAGCTTCGCCCCGGCGGGCCGGATCACCGTGCCCAGCCGGGCCCGCGGGTTCAGGCTCCGCTGCACCACCGCGGGTTCCCGGGCCGAGCTGATCACGCACTCGATGCCGCAGTAGGCGGCCCGCGCGGCCGCGTTCAGCTTGGACCGCATCCCGCCGGTGCCCGCCCCGGACGCCGACGTCCGCAGGCCCCTGGCCTCCTGCGGGGTGAGCCGGCTGATCCGCTCGGCGAAGTCCGCGTCCCGGTAGGCGGCCCGCACGTCGGTCAGGAACAGCAGCCGGTCCGCCTGCGCGGCCACCGCGACCGCCACCGCGATCTGGTCGTTGTCCAGCGCCCGCAGCGGGTCGGTGACGTCGTTGCCGTTGATCACCGGCAGCAGCCCGCGGCCCGCCGCGGTGTCCAGCAGGCTGCCCAGGTCGGCCATGGCCCGGGCGGAGTCCAGGTCGGGCTTGGACACCAGGATCTGGCAGACCTCGACGCCGACCGCCGCGGCGAGCTGCCGGTACAGCGCCATCAGGGCCGGCTGCCCGACCGAGGCCGGGAGGGCCATGCCGACCTGCGGGGACAGCGGCCCGGGCGGGTCGTGGTGGTCCAGGGTGGCCTGCACCGCGCCGGCCAGCTCCTGGTATCCGCTGGCCTCGGTGAGCGCGGCCCGGACCGAGTCGACCATGGCCCGCAGCGCCGGGGCGGCCCCGGCCGTCGGCCCCTCGAAGGCCAGCAGCCGCCGGCCGAGCCGGGCCGCTCCGGAGGTGACCAGGAGCACTTCGTGGCCGTCCCGGTGCGCGGCCGCGATCTGGCTGACCAGCCCGGCGATCACATCCAGAGCCAGGCCGTCGCCGCTGGCGATCGACCGGGACCCCAGTTTGACGACAAGCCTGGTCACGCAGTCTCGCTAGCGGTCGGGAACGTTGACGGGTTACTGGCGGGCCAGGTTCGGCGCGCCGTCGCGCAAGGCGAACTTCTGGATCTTACCGGTTGCCGTCTTGGGCAGCTCGGTCACGAACGTCACCCCGCGCGGGGCCTTGAAGTGCGCCAGGTGCCCGCGGGCAAACTCGATCAGCTCCGGCTCGGTGGCCGAGGCGCCCGCGCGCAGCACCACGAACGCGTGCGGGGTCTCGCCCCACTTCTCGTGCGGCAGCCCGACGATCGCAACCTCCTGCACGGCCGGGTGGCGCAGCAGCGTGCCCTCCACCTCGACCGAGGAGATGTTCTCGCCGCCGCTGATGATCACGTCCTTGATCCGGTCCCGGATCTCGACGTAGCCGTCCGGGTGCACAACGGCGGCGTCGCCGGTATGGAACCAGCCGTCGCCCATAGCCTTCTCGGTGGCCCCGGGGTCGTTGTAGTAGCCCTGCATGACCACGTTGCCGCGGACCACGATCTCGCCCATGACCTGGCCGTCCGGGGCGACCTCGGCGCCGTCCTCGCCGACCACCATGAGCTCGCCCGAGGTGATCAGCTCGACGCCCTGGCGGGCCTTGACTACCGCCCGGTCGGCCGGGGACAGCCCGGCGTGCTCCGGCAGCGGTGCGCAGACCAGGATGAACGGCGCGGTCTCGGTGAGCCCGTAGATGTGGGTCACCTCCCAGCCGAACTCCTCCTCCATCCGCTGGATGGTGGCCGCGGCGGGCGGCGCGCCCGCGGTGACCACGTGCACCCCGGGCCGGATCTCGCCGCGCGCCTCGTCCGGCGCGTTGGCCAGCGAGATCAGCACGGTGGGCGCCGCGCACAGCCAGCTCACCTGGTGCTCCCTGATCAGCCGGAAGACGTCGGCCGGGACCACCTGGCGGAGGCAGACGTGGGTTCCGCCGGCCGCGGTCACGGTCCAGGTGTAGGTCCAGCCGTTGGCGTGGAACATCGGCAGCGTCCACAGATAGCGCTCGCCCACCGCGATCGGCAGGTGCAGCAGCGTGCCGATGGTGTTCATGGCCGCGTTCCGGTGCGTGATCATCACGCCCTTGGGCCGGGCCGTGGTGCCGCTGGTGTAGTTGATCGTGAGCAGGTCGCGCTCGTCGGTCTCCGGCCGGGGGAAATCGGCCGCGGCCGCGGCGACGGCCGTCTCGAAGTCCAGCCAGCCGTCCTTGCTGCCGTCGAAAGCGACGAAGTGCCGGACGTCCGGCAGCTGGTCGCGGATGCCGTCCACCGCGTCCAGGTACTCCCGGGTGGCGCAGACCACGGTGGCGCCGGAGTGGCTGATGATGTAGCTGAAGTCGTCGGCGCTCAGCCGGTAGTTGACCGGCACCAGCACCGCGCCGAGCTGCGGTACCGCGTAGAACGAGGCCAGCTGGGCCATGGTGTTCGGGGAGATGGTGGCAACCCGGTCACCGGGCTGCACGCCGAGCCCGTGCAGCACCGCGGACCACCGGTCGCACGCGTCGAAGAACTCCTCGTAGGTCAGCTGCCGGTCGCCGTCGATGACCCCGATCCGGCTGCCGTGCAGGCGGCGGGTCCGGCGGGCGAACTCCAGGGGCGTCAGCGCTGTTTCCAAGGCTGCCTCCACGCGGTGACGACTATGCCGGGATGCTATACCTGCGTCAGCAGCACCCCGGCCGTCACCACGGGCCGGGTCCTGGAGGCGCGGTCAGGTGGCATGCTCGGCCCGCCGCACGATCGGGGCCCGGCCGTGCGGCTGGGCGGGCCGCGGGCGGGCCGCGGCTTCCGGGATCGGGCACACCTTCGGCTGGGCGGCCTTCAGGGTCACCGCCGTGCCGTGGTGCATGATCTCCCGCGGGTCGCCCTCCTCCAGCAGGTAGCGGGCGCTCACCGCGGAGACCGTGACCCGCAGCCGCTGGCCGCGCAGCACCAGCGTGAAGGCCAGCCGGGTCAGCCCGGCGGGCAGCCGCGGGGCGAAGCTCACGCCGCTGCCCATGTGCCGCAGCCCGCCGAACCCGGCCACCAGCGCGACCCAGGTCCCGGCCAGGGAGGCGATGTGCACCCCGTCCCTGGTGTTGTTCTCCAGGTCGTGCAGGTCCATCAGGGCGGCCTCGCCGAGGTAGTCGAAGGCCAGCCCGAGGTGGCCCACCTCGGCGGCGAGCACCGCCTGGGTGCACGCGGACAGCGACGAGTCCCGCACGGTCAGGCCCTCGTAGTAGTCGAAGTTCCTGGCCTTCTGCTCCGCGGTGAACGAGCCCGGGCACAGCTGCATGGCCAGCACCAGGTCGGCCTGCTTGATCACCTGCTTGCGGTACAGGTCGAAGTACGGGAAGTGCAGGAGCAGCGGGTACTGCTCCTCGCTGCAGGCCTCGAAGTCCCACCGCGCGTGCCGGGTGAACCCGGCCGACTGCGGGTGCACGCCCATCTCCTCGTCGAAGGGGATGGCCATGGCCACGGCGGCGTCCCGCCAGGCGGCCATCTCCTCCGCGTTGATGCCAAGCTCGCGGGCCCGGTCCGGGTCCTGCTGCGCCCAGTCCGCGGCTACCCTCATGTTCTGCGCGGCCATCAGGTTCGTGTAGACGTTGTCGTCGGCCACCGCGCTGTACTCGTCCGGGCCGGTCACCCCGTCGATATGGAACTGCCCCCCGGCGTCGTGATGGCCCAGCGAGCGCCACAGCCGGGCGGTGTGGGTGAGCAGTTCGAGGCCGATCCCGCGGCGGAAGTCCTCGTCGCCGGTGGCCAGCACGTACCTGATCGTCGCGTCGGCGATGTCGGCGTTGATATGGAACGCGGCGGTGCCGGCCGGCCAGTACGCCGAGCACTCCTGCCCGGCGATCGTCCGCCACGGGAACGCCGCCCCCTGCAGGCCAAGCTGCCTCGCCCGGTCCAGGGCCAGCGGCAGCGTGCTGTGCCGCCAGCGCAGCGCGGCCGCCGCCGCGGACGGCACGGTCAGCGCCAGCGCGCCGAGCACGAATGTCTCGGTGTCCCAGAACGCGTGCCCGTCGTAGCCCGGGCCGGTCAGCCCCTTCGCCGGGATGGCCCGGTTCTCCGCCCGGGCCCCGGCCTGCAGCACGTGGAACAGCCCGAACCTGACCGCCTGCTGAACCTCGGTGTCCCCGTCGATCTGCACGTCGGCCCGGTCCCAGAAGTCGTCCAGGTAGCCGCGCTGCTCGGCCAGCAGCCCGTCCCAGCCGGTCTGCACCGCGGTGGTCAGCGCGGCCCGGACCTGGTCCCGCACCGCGGGCAGCGATCGGCTGCTGGACCAGCCGTAGGAGACGAACTTGACCAGCTCGAGCTGCTCACCGGGCTGCAGCATGACCGTGGCGGTGACCTCGGCGCTGTCGGTGGACGAACTGGACGCGATCTGCACCGGCGACGGCGCGCTGACCAGGTGATCCATGGCCGCGCCGATCCGCAGCCCGCTGCGCCTCGTGCAGTGGATCAGGATCGCCCGGCTGCCCTCGGCCGCGTTGAACTCGCTGACCAGCGGGTTGATCAGGGCCGCCGCGACCCGGGGATCGCCACCCTGCTCGGGCAGCTGCTCGTTGGCCAGCAGGCCGGACTGCAGCGCGATCCTGACCGGCCCGTCCATCGGCTCGACCCGGTAGCAGATCGCGCCGATCGCCCGCTGGGTGAACGACACCAGCCGGGTGGAGGTGACCCGGATGGCCTGCCCGGCCGGGGACACCCACTCCGCGACCCGGTGCAGCGAGCCGGCCCGCAGGTCGAGCACCCGCTCGTGCGAGTGCAGCGTGCCGTACCGCAGGTCGAACGGCTCGTCGTCGACGAACAGCCGGATCAGCTTGCCGTTGGTCACGTTGATCACGGTCTGCCCGGACTCGGGGAAACCGTAGCCCGCCTCGGCGTACGGCAGCGGCCGGGTCTCGTGCACCCCGTTCAGATAGGTGCCCGGCAGCCCGTGCGGCTCACCCTCGTCCACGTTGGCCCGCCAGCCCAGGTGCCCGTTGGCCAGCGCGAAGATCGACTCGGTCTGCGCCAGCAGCTCCAGGTCCAGCATGGTTTCCCGGACCGTCCACGGCTCGACGGTGAACGTCGCCTGCTTGATCATGGCGTCCGCACCAGCTCGGCGAGATCGGTCACGACCACGTCCGCGCCGTGCGCGCGCAGCGCGTCCGCCTGGCCCACCCGGTCGACCCCGATCACGCAGCCGAACTGGCCGGCCCGGCCGGCCGCCACCCCGGCCAGCGCGTCCTCGAACACCGCGCACCGGGCGGGCGGCAGCCCGACCGCCCGGGCCCCGGCCAGGAACATGTCCGGCGCGGGCTTGCCCTGCAGGTGCTCCTTTCTGGCGGTCAGGCCGTCGACCCGGGCCTCGAGCAGGTCCTCGATGCCCGCCCCGGCCAGCACGTCACGGCAGTTGGCGCTGGACGACACCACCGCCCGGTGCAGCCCGGCGTCGCGCACCAGCCGCAGATACCGGACCGAGCCCGGGTAGGCCTCGACGCCGTCCTCGCGGATCCGGCGCAGCACGATGTTGTTTTTCAGGTTGCTCAGGCCCGCGATGGTCTCCGTGCCCGGCGCGTCGCCGGCCTCGCCCTGCGGCAGCGTGATGCCCCGCGACTGGAGGAACGACCGGGTGCCGTCCTCGCGGGGCTTGCCGTCTACGTACTCGTCGTAGTCGCGCACCGGGTCGAAGGGGATATACGGATCGCCGCCGCGGGCCGACCGTTCCCTCAGGTAGCCGTCGAACATCTCCTGCCACGCCGCGGCGTGCACCTTCGCGGTCATGGTCAGCACGCCGTCCAGGTCGAACAGGCAACCGCGGATCTGGTCCGGGAGCCCGAGCGCGGTGCTCACCACCCGTAGATCCGTACCGGCAGCTCGTGCAGCGGCGCCTGGTCGGGGCCGGGATAGGTGATCATCACCACGATGTCGTCCGGGTCCCGGCCCTCCACCGCGGTGACGTGCTCGGTGGTCCTGGTGTCCCGCCAGGCCGACCGGTCCTTCAGCATCTTCTCGCACCGGGCCAGGTCATCGGCGTCGTCTGCGGTCCAGATGACGTACTGGACCCCGACGCCGCCCAGCGCGTGCTCGGCGCCGCGGCCCATGGCCCGCAGGATGAGCTGGGACCGCTTCGCGCCGATCAGCAGCGCGGCGGTGGCGCTGCGGTCAGCGACGTGCAGGTTCAGGACATCGGAGTAGAAGCTGACCGCCCGATCCAGGTCATGCACGAACATGACCACCGAGTCGAGTCGGGCGCCGTGTGCCATCGCTGGTCTCCCGCCGGTTGCTGCGCGTCCGGTTAGATCACCCGCCCTAGTCTGGCCGGCCCGCCCCGCGCAGCCGGCCAGGGCACGGGGAATTCCGGAACCCGGGGGAAACCTGGCCCGCTAGCCGGCCGGCGCCTGGGCGGCGGCCCGGGCGCCGGCCGGGTCGCGGGCGGCCAGCGCGCGGGCGGCCATTACCTGGCAGTCCGCCAGCGAGTGCCGGGCCAGCGCGGCCCGGACCGGGCCCAGGCTGCGCGCCGACATGGACAGGCTGGTGATCCCGAGCCCGGCCAGCACCGGGGCCAGCGCCGGGTCGGACGCGGCCTCGCCGCACACCCCGACCGGCTTGCCCGCCGCGTGAGCGGCCTGCCCGCACGCCGCGATCAGCCGCAGCAGCGCGGG
>DASVBE010000103.1:0-8606 GCA_036375995.1 Streptosporangiaceae bacterium
GCCAGTGACTTCCGTTTTCTGTGATTTAACGGCAAAGCCCCCGTTTGGTGCTGGGTGCTCATCGCCTTCTGCGAGGTGCCGCGGCCGGGCTTCTCCGCACGAGCCGATGGGCATCACCGGGACCCTCTGCCCGGGCATCGGCACCCGTCCGGCCCCGTGCGTGGCGGGACCTTCGGCTCTGTCCGCCGGTCCGGCGATGGCCGCACGATGAGCATGAACCCGGCGGGTGAGAGCTTCGCCGCCGGCTGAGCCGGGAGGCCGGGCAATGAGCAGTATCCGTGACCGCTACGAGGAGGCCATCCGGCTGTACAACGCGGGCGACGTGGAGGGTTTCGCCAGCGCGCACGCGGAGGATGCGGTTCTTGTGACGCCTGCTGGCACCGCCCGGGGCCGTGCTGCTATACGCGAGCACTGGAGTAACCAGAAGACCGCCTTCCCGGACCTCGCCCTGACAATAGACGTGGTCGTGGAGCAGGGTGACACCGTTGCGACCGAGTGGACGTGGGCCGGCACGAACACGGGGCCCCTCGTCCTGCGGCACGGAACCCAGATGCCGCCCACCGGCAAACGGGTCGAGATCAGCGGCATGGAGCTGGCGCACGTGCGTGATGGGAAGATCGTCGAGTACCACATGTACTGGGACGGCATGGCCATTGCCCGGCAGCTCGGTCTTGTGCCGGAGCCAGCGATCACCTGATTCCGGGAGGCTCAGGCGTTGGGCCGGGAAATGCCGCGGACCTGTCTGCGCGGTTCATAGCGAGACGGCAGCCGGTTGAGTGAGAGCACCTGGCCGAGCCCCTCGGCTCCGATGACACCGAACGTCTGATCGGCGCTCGACCAGGAGGGAGCCGCGGCGGCTACGAGCCGCGCCGGAACGGCGGCGGCTACGCGCGCGGCTGTTGCGGTTGCGCCGCCCGGGAAGCGGGCAAATGTCACTGATCGCGGCACTAGCTGGGCGACGCCGATGGGCATCTCATGCTGACCGCGGTGAGCAGGCTCTTGCCAGCGGTGGCGACCTCGCCTAGTGCGGTCACTACGCCTGCCACTGTGCTCGCGCCGGGGCTGGCGGAAAGGTCCGAGATCGCGGTCTGCAGCGTGGCGAGCGCGGCCTTGAGGTTGCTGGTCTGCGACTGCCACTCGCCCTTCGCGTGCGTTATGAGAGCGGTCAGGTCCGTATGGACCTGCGCCAGGCTGGATTTGATCTCGGTGACGTCGCCCTTGCTCACGCTGCTGTGGGTGAGCTTGTGGATCGAGGTGCGCAGGTCGGCAGCGTCCTGGCACACCAGCGAGGTGGCGGTCGGCGATGCCGAGGCGGTCCCGGACGGGCTGGTGCTGCTAGCCGGGCTGCTGCCCGAACTGCAGGCGACCGCGAGCAGCCCGGCGCCGAGCGCGGCTGCGACGGTCGACCACCAGGTTGGCCCGGTGCCCGTCGTTGGCCTCATCTTCATGCCCGCATCGTCCTCCGGGGCAATGCTCTCGCCGGCTGTCCGGTAGGGGCATCACCCTTACCGGGGGATATCGCAGGGCCTGCTGCGCGCCATGACCTAACCGCCTGCCCCGGCCGCCGGGCAAGTCAGGTCACCGTGGCAGAAGCCGCCAGCCGGTGCCCATTCCTAGCGTCGGGGAGCACCGAAAGGAGTGGAGGATCATGTCAGCCCTTGCTCGCTGGTGCTTCCAGCACCGCTTCCTCGTCATCACCGCCTGGATCAGTCTGCTCATCGGCCTGGCGGTCGTGTCGCAGGCCGTGAAGACGTCGAATGACAACTCGTTCACGCTGCCCGGCACCGGCTCCGGCACTGCTCAGCAACTGCTGCTCCGGTCGGCGCCGGCCCGGGCGGGCGACTCCGACCAGATCGCCTGGCGGGTGAGCCACGGCAGCGTCACCAATCCGGCTCTCGAGCAGCGGATGTCGGCGATGCTGGCGCAGGTGTCCCACCTGCCTGAGGTGGCCTCGGTGACCAGCCCCTACCTGCCGGGCGGCAAGGTCCAGGTAAGCCCGGACGGGCGCACCGCGTACGCCACGGTGAACTTCACCAAGGCCGCGGATGACCTGGAAAAAGCCGACATCAACCGGGTGGTCGCGGTGGCAACCGCCGCCCGTGAGCCGGGCCTTGCGGTCGAGCTTGGCGGGAAGGCCATCTCGAATACCGAGCAGGCGCCGCTGTCGAGCGCGTCGGCGATCGGCATCGGCGCGGCCGCCGTCATCTTGCTCATCGCGTTCGGGTCGCTGCTGGCGATGGTGCTGCCGATCGTGACCGCGGTGGCAGGCGTGGGAAGCGGGCTGATGCTCATCGCGCCGCTCAGCCACCTGATGTCCGTGAACGGCCTCGCGCCGATCCTCGGCGCGCTCATCGGCCTTGGCGTCGGGGTCGACTACGCCCTGTTCATCGTGACCAGATACCGCCGCGGCCTGCAGACGGGGCTGGATCCGGAGCGGTCGGCGGGGCAAGCGCTCAACACCTCCGGCCGTGCGGTTCTGTTCGCCGGCGGCACGGTTTGCATCGCGCTGCTCGGCCTGCTCACCATCGGCCTTGGCTTCCTCGACGGGATGGCCGTCCCGGCGGCGATCACCGTGGTGTGCACCGTGCTCGCGGCCGTCACGCTGCTGCCCGCGCTGTTCGGCGTGCTCGGCCAGCGCGTGCTGAGCCGCAGGCAGCGCCGCAGGCGGCACGCTGACGGGCCGGACCTCGCGCGGAGCGGGAGCATGTGGGCGCGCTGGTCACGCACCGTGCCCCGGTTCCCGGCGGTGCTTGCTGCCGCGGCGGTCGCCGTGATGGCCGTGGTGTCCGTTCCCGTGCTGCACCTGCGGCTTGGTGCCTCTGACGCCTCCAACGATCCCACGTCAAGCCACACGTACAAGGCGTACGAAATGCTCGCCGAGGGGTTCGGGCCGGGCTTCAGCGGCCCGCTGCTGCTGGTCGCCCGGACCGGCTCCGCGGCTGACCGCGCCGCGCTCGGCCGGCTCGACCGCGCGCTCACCGCCGTGCCTGGGGTGGCCGCCGTGCAGGCCGGGCCCGCGCAAACCAGGCCCTCCGCCGGACCGGCGGTCGAGGTGACTCAGGTCATCCCCACCACAGCGCCCGAATCGCAGGCCACCTCCAGCCTGATCACGCAACTACGGGACACGGTCATACCGCGCTACACGCACGGGACCACGCTGCGGGTCTACGTAGGCGGCCTGACGGCCACGTTCGACGACCTCGCGGCGGTGACAAGCGCCAAGCTGCCCTGGCTCCTCGCCGCGATCGTGGGCTTCGGCTTCCTGCTGCTCGTCCTTGCCTTCCGCAGCCTGCTCATCCCGGCGACGACAGCGGTACTGAACCTGCTGTCGGCGGCGGCCACGTTCGGCGTGCTCACTGCATTCTTCGAGTGGGGCTGGGGAACCAGCGCGTTCGGCCTGGGCCGGGCGGGTCCCATCGAGGCCTACATGCCTGAGCTGGTGCTGGCGATCCTGTTCGGCCTGTCCATGGACTACCAGGTATTCCTGGTCAGCAGGATCGCCGAGGAATGGTCGGGCACCCGTGACAACACCCGGGCGGTGCTCACCGGCCAGACCGAGACGGGGCGCGTGATCACCGCCGCGGCAACGATCATGATCGCCGTGTTCATCGCGTTCGCGTTCACGGGCCAGCGCAGCGTGGCCGAGTTCGGCATCGGGCTGGCCGCTGCGGTGGCGCTCGACGCCTTCGTCCTGCGGACAGTGCTCGTACCCGCCGTGATGCACCTGTGCGGCCGGGCCAACTGGTGGCTGCCTGGCCGGCTGGACCGCCGCCTGCCGCGCCTGGCCGTCGAGCCGTCCGGGGGGCAGCCGCCCGCCCCGCTGGCCGAGCCGACCCGTGTCTAGCGCCATGCCAGAGCCCATATCCGGCGCCCCGGACGCACCCGACGGGTTCGTGCGACTTGACGATGGTGACATGCACGTCGTGCGGGACGGCCCGGACGGCGCGCCTGCGGTGGTGCTGATCCATGGCACCGGGGCTTCGACGGCCTGGTGGGACCCGGTGGTCCCGCCGCTGGCGGGCGCCTGCCGGGTCATCCGCATCGACCTCGCCGGGCACGGGAGGTCGGCGAGCCCGGCCGGCGGATACGGCATCCCGGCCCAGGCCCGCCGGGTCGGCGCCGTGCTGGACCAGCTCGGCGCGGGCCGGGTGACGGTGATCGGGCATTCCACGGGGGGCACGGTGGCCACGGCCCTGGCCGAGCAGCGGCCCGGCAAGGTAGCGGCACTGGCGCTCATCGGCATCGGCCCCAGCCTGGACGCCGTTGCCGATCAGGGCGTGCTCGGCCGGCTCCTGCTGGCCCCGCTGCCCGGACGGCTCCTGTGGGCATTGCGGACGGAGGCCATGATCCGCAAGGCCATGCGCACAGCCTTCACTCGTCCCGTCGACATCCCCGACGCCATCATCACGGCCACGCTAGGTATGACCCACCGCGCCCTCGCGGGGACAAGCCGCGCATCCGATGACTACCTCCAGCAGCAGAGCCTTCCCGTCCGGCTCGCCGCGCTGGGCCTGCCGGTGCTGGTGATCTTCGGCGCTGACGACCAGCGGTGGCGCTCCTCCTCGGCCACCGCCTACCACGCCGTGCCCGGCGCCCGTGTCGAGATGCTGCCGGGCGTCGGGCACACCCCGATGATGGAAGATCCGCAAACCACCGGCAAGCTGCTGCTGGACTTCGCCGTCCGGGCGGGCGGCTAGGTCATTGCGCGTAGCGGGCCAGCTCCTCGCGGGTGGTGACGCCGAGCTTGGGGAACGCCTTGTACAGGTGGTAGCCCACGGTGCGCGGGGACAGGAACAGCTGCGCGCCGATCTGCTTGTTCGACGCGCCGGTGGCGGCCAGCCGGACGACCTGCAGCTCCTGCGGGGTCAGCCGGGCCAGCGGATCGTCGGCTGTCCCGGCTGGCGCCCTGGCGCCGGCGGCGCGCAGCTCGGCCTCGGCACGGTCCTGCCAGGGCCGGGCGCCCATCCGCGCGAAGGCGCCCGCCGCGGCGAGCAGGTGCTCACGGGCATCAGTGCGGCGCCTGCCGCGGCGCAGCCACTCCCCGTACAGCAGCCGGGTACGTGCCTGCTCGAACGGGCGGCCGTCCCCTTCGTGGGCGGCGACCGCCTTCCGGTACAGCGGCTCGGCGTCGCCGTCGCCGGCGGTCAGCGCGGCGCACCGCGCGGCCACCGCAGTGGCCCACCCCTGGCCCATCGCGCCGGCCCAGGCGGAGAACTTGGCCAGCGGGCCGGCCGCGAGATCCGGCCGGCCGGCCCGGACCGCCGCCTCGACATGATCCGGATAGGCGTACAGAAGGTGAGGGGAATGCCAGGCCGGCCCAGTCGCTGCGGCCCGCATGCGGTCCAGGGCGGCGTGATACCTGGCATACCCCAGGTCAAGAAGGGCGAGCGCGCAGTCTGCTCCCGCCAGCGCCAGGGTCGGCGCACCGGCCGAGAGGTCCCGGCACTGCGTCGCACGGGCCCGGCACACCTCCTCGTCACCGGTGACCGCCGCCAAGGATGCCGCCCTGACGGCAAGCTCGCGGGTCATGGTGGCCTGCCCGGTGTCGGTGGCGATGCGCAGGCCCTCCTCGGCGGTCGCCATCCCGTCCAGAAACTCGCCGCGCAGGCTCTGCGCGTCGGCGAGATAGGACAGGGCGTACGCCAGCAGGCCGGCGGTCCCGGTGTCCCGGCACCTGGCGGTCATGGCGTCGGCGCGGCGCCCGACAGCCGCCACGTCCCCCCGGATGAAGTCGAAGAACAGCTGGGAGAACCCGGCGACGAACGGAAGCGAGCCATGATCCGGCGGGGCCGGAACGGTGACCGGCGCGCGGATATCACCAGCCTGGAGCTGCCGCACCGCGTGCAGGAACTCCACGAGCCCCGCTCCCACGGGCGGTGCCATGGCCGCCGCCCGGCGCTCGAGCTCCGGGTGCGCCGGGCTGGCGTCCAGCCACAGTATGTGAATGGCTTCGGCCAGAACCGCCTGCGCGGTGCCCAGGTCCGCCGGGCCGAGCATCGCGACCCAATCCAGCAGGATGCCTGCCGCATCGGCGGGCCGGCCGGCCTCGAACTCCAGCTGTGCCCTTACCCGGGCCAGCGTGGCGGCGGCCGCCGGGTCGGTCACCAGCCGCCCGGCTTGCCGGGCCAGGCCCGCGGCCCGGGGGAACTGCCCGGCGTCGGTCGCCGCCTCGGCGGCCAGCGCCAGCCGGCGCCCCCTGGCCGCTGGGCCGGCCGACAGCGCAGCGGCCCGTTCGTAGGCGGCGGAGACGGCGGCGCGGCTGCCGCGGCGGCCCGCCCGCTGGGCGGCCGCATCCAGCTCGGCGGCGACCTGCTCGTCCGGGCCGTCCGCCAGGGCGGCCAGGTGCCAGGCCCGCCGGTCATCGTCGAGCACCCCAGCTAGCGCCCGGTGCCCGGCGGCCCGCTCGGCGACATCGGAGCTGGCCAGCACCGCCGCCCGGGCCAGCGGGTGGGCGAAGCTGACCCCGGCCGGGGTCACCCGCACCAGCCCGGCCCGCTCGGCTGCGGCCAGGTCGGTCAGCGACCCGCCCGCGGCGGCGACCGCCCGGCTGACCTCGGCCGGGTCGGTCATCCCGCCCAGCGCCACGACCAGCACCGCCCGCCGGCTGTCCGGCGGCAGCCCGCCGATCCGGGCCGCGAACGCCTGCTGCACCCGCCCAGCCGGGGACGCGGCTGGCAGCGCCAGCGGCGTCACCGACCCGGCCCGCTGTGCTCCGGACAGCCCGCGGGACAGCTCGATCAGCGCCAGCGGGTTCCCGCCCGCCTCCGCGATCAGCTGATCGCGGACCGCAGCCACCAGCCCCGACCCGGCCAGCAACTGCTCCGCCGCGGTCCGGTCCAGCCCGCCCAGCCGCAGCTCCGGCAGGCCCGGCAGGCCCGTGCCCGGCGGCTCATCCCGGGCCGCGACCAGGATCGCGGCCCGCTCCGCATACAGCCGCCGGGCCGCGAACACCAGCGCATCCCCGGACGCGCGGTCCAGCCAGTGCGCGTCATCGGCCAGGACCAGCACCGGCCGGTGCTCGGCCAGCTCCGCGATCAGGCTCAGCACCGCCAGGCCGACCAGGAACCGGTCCGGGACCGTTTCTTCCGCCAGCCCGAACGCGCCGCGCAGGGCCTCAGCCTGCCGGACGGTCAGCGCCCCGATCTGATCCAGCACCGGGCGCAGCAGCGCATGCAGCGCCGCGAACGGCAGCTCCGCCTCCGGCTCCACCCCGGTCACCCGCAGGACCCGGGCCCCGGCCGCCTTCTGCTCCGCGGCGTCCAGCAGCGCCGTCTTCCCGATTCCCGCCTCCCCGCGCAGCACCAGCGCGCCGGCCCGGCCGGACCGCATTCCCTCCAGCAGCTGGTCAATCGCCGCCAGCTGCTCGCTCCGCCCGCGCAGCATCGGCTCCCATCCCGTCAGCACAACCAGCCAAGGATCTCAGGTATCCGTTTACGCCCCGGCATTACCTCACCGCCGGGCACGACCAGCCGGCAACTCCGGTCACCGTGACAGAAGCGCTGCCCCGGTGCCCGCTCCTAGCGTGCCCAGCATGATCGAGGCAGAACTGCTCACCAAACGCGGCCGGCCCAGATCCATCAGATCGTCCGCGCGCTGGCCACTGGCGGCGCGGTCGTGCTGCTCACCACCCAGGACCTGGACGAGGCGGATGCGCTGGCCGGCAGGATCGTGGTCATCGACCACAGCCGGGTCGTCGCCGACGATACCCCTGCCAAGCTCAACGCGTCGGCCGGCGCCGGGACCCTGAGCTGCAAACCTGGTGGCCGGTTTTATAAAGGAAACCGGTTGGTTTGTTTGTGTTAGCGTGGCGCCATGGCTCGCGCACGCAGCACTGGCAGTCCCGGTCCGGCAGCCCCGGGCCGGGTGCCCGTTCCGGTGACGCCCAAGGGTCACGCCACCCGGGCGTTCATCCTGCAGTCGGCGGCGGAGGCGTTCGCCGAGCGGGGCTACGGCGACACCACGCTGTCGGAGCTGATCGCCCGCAGCGGGCTGACCAAGGGGGCCTTCTACTTCCACTTCGCGTCCAAGGAGCAGCTGGCGCTGGCCGTGCTCGAGGAGAAGCAGCGGCAGTGGCGGGAGCTCGTCCAGGAGCGGGTGCTGGCCCGGCCGCGGGCGATCGACCAGCTGCTGGCGCTGGGCCCGGCCATGATCCGGCTGCACCGGGAGGATCCGGGCGCCTACAGCGCGCAGCGCCTGGCCCGCGACCTGGCGCGGGTGCCCGAGCTGGCCGACCGGGTCCGGGCCCAGACCCGGGACTGGATCGAGCTGGTCGCCAGCATCGTCAGCCAGGCGCAGCGCGATGGCGATCTGGCCGTGAAGCCGGATGCCACCGCGCTGGCGACCGTTCTGGTGGCGGCCACCGACGGGCTCAAGGATCTGTCCGACATCGTCGATCCGCCCAGCCGGGCCAGGCGCGGCTTCGAACGCCGGCTGCAGCACCTGACCGAGCTGGTCGAATCGCTGTCCACGGCCGGCCTCAGTGACCAGAAAGCGGGTAGCGCATGACGTCGTTGCTGCCGCTGTGGTCGGTTCCCAGGTAGAGGTAGCCGTCGTGGGCTAGCGCGGTGGTCAGCCCGAAGATGTGGCCGGTGGTGTCGCTGAGCGCG
>DASVBE010000141.1:0-16399 GCA_036375995.1 Streptosporangiaceae bacterium
GGGGCTCACCGCCGCGTTCGTCCTGCGGGGCGGCGGGATCGCGGCCATCAGGTGGAACCTCCCGGGCCGGTCCCGGCCCGCCGCCCGGCAGCTCGTGCCGGCCTTCGCGGCGCTCACCGCCAAGCCGTAGCGGCACGCCGGGGCACGCAACGGCCGGGCCGGCCCACCTGCGGGCCAGCGCAGCTACTACGCTGTCCGGCGTTGTAATGCCTGTGAAACGTCCGTGAGGAGCGCACGCCGTGATCCTGCGCAGCCCGGCCGCCGGCCCCCGGCGGGTTCCGCGCCGTCTGTTCGCCGCCGCGGCCGTGGCGCTGGCTGGGATGCTGGCCGGCTGCGAGGCCGGCTACCACGCGCCGACCCAGCAGTGGCACCAGCCCACCGAGGGCGCGGGCACAACCGCGCACGGCATCTCGATCAGGAACGTGTTCATCCTCGGCGCGGCCCCGGCCGAGCAGCTGCCGGCCGGCAGCGACGCCGGGATGTTCCTGGCCCTGTACAACAACACCAGCCGCCCGGACAAGCTGACCGGCATCCAGGTGCCCTCGGCGACGACCCAGGTCCAGCTGCCCAACGGCAGCGCGGTGACCCTGCCCCCGCACAGCTCCGTGCTGCTGACCGGCCCGGAGCCCCAGGTGCTGCTGCGCGACCTGACCAGGGCCGTGCCCGGCGGCACGTGGTTCAAGACCGTGCTGACCTTCCAGAACGCGGGCACCGTGTATCTGAGCGTCCCGGTGATGCCCGCCTCGTACTCCTACTCGACGTTCTCCCCGGCGCCCACGCCCACACCGACGCCGACCCCGACGATCACCGCCACGCCCGGGCAGCACAAGCACAAGAAGCACCGCAAGCCGGGCGCCGGCGCCACGCCGAGCCCCAGCACTAGCTGACGACCAGCACCGGCTGACGTCAGGCGGCGGGCTCGAACTTGTAGCCCAGGCCGCGGACCGTGACGATGTGGCTGGGGCTGGCCGGGTCCGTCTCGACCTTCGCCCGCAGCCGCTTGACGTGCACGTCCAGGGTCTTGGTGTCGCCCACGTAGTCGGCGCCCCAGACCCGGTCGATCAGCTGCATCCGGGTCAGCACCCGGCCGGAGTTCCGCAGCAGGACCTCCAGCAGCTCGAACTCCTTCAGCGGCAGCTGCACCTGCCCGCCGCGGACGGTGACCACGTGCCGCTCCACGTCCATCCGCACCGGCCCGGACTCCAGGATCGACGCGGCCGGCTCGTCGGCGTCACCGCGCCGCCGGAGCACCGCCCGCATCCGGGCGACCAGTTCCCGGGACGAGAACGGCTTGGTCACGTAGTCGTCCGCGCCCAGTTCCAGGCCGACGACCTTGTCGATCTCGCTGTCCTTGGCGGTCAGCATGATGACCGGCACGTTCGAGCGCTCGCGCAGGTTCCGGCACACCTCGCTGCCGGGCAGGCCGGGCAGCATCAGGTCGAGCAGGACCAGGTCCGCGCCGCTGCGGTCGAAGGTCTCCAGGGCGTCCGGCCCGGTGGGGCAGACCGCGACCTCGAAGCCCTCCTTGCGGAGCATGTAGGACAGCGCGTCGCTGAACGACTCCTCGTCCTCGACCACCAGCACCCGTGTCACGAGACTGCCTCCCTGGCAGGTTGCGCGATTGCCTGGACCGGACGGCCGCCACCCAGGGCCGGGCCTCCCGGCCGGATCGGCAGCCGCAGGGTGAACGTCGATCCGGCGCCTTCCTTGCTCCACACCAGGACCGTGCCGCCGTGCGCGGCGGTGACGTGCTTGACGATGGCCAGCCCCAGCCCGGTGCCGCCGGTGGCACGGGACCGGGCCGGGTCCACCCGGTAGAACCGCTCGAAGATCCGCTCCAGGTCCCGCGCCGGGATGCCGATGCCCTGGTCGGCCACGCTGATCTCGACGTACTCCTCGCCCGACAGGCGGGTGGTCACCACCACCTTGGTCCTTTCCGGGCTGTACGCCACTGCGTTGTCGAGCAGGTTGCGCAGGGCAGTCACCAGGAGGTCCTCGTCACCGAGGACGTAGGCGCCGTGCGGGCCGCTGGCCGCCAGCTCGATGCCGCGGGCGCTGGCCCTCATGCGGCAGCGGTCGAGCGCCTCGGCGACGACCGCGTCCAGGCTGACCGGGATGGGGTCGGGGACCGGCTCGGCGGCCTGGATCCGGTTCAGCGTGATGAGGTCCTGGACCAGGTTGGTCAGCCGGGCCGCCTCGTGCCGCATCCGGCCGGCGAACCGGCGGACCGCCTCGGGGTCGTCGGCCGCGTCCTCGACCGTCTCGGCGAGCAGGGCCAGCGCGCCGACCGGGGTCTTCAGCTCGTGGCTGGTGTTGGCCACGAAGTCGCGGCGGACCTCCTCGACCCGGCGGCTCTCGGTCTGGTCCTCGGCCAGCAGCAGCACGAGCCCGCCGCCGCCGAGGCCGGCGCCGAGCGGCGCGACCCGGACCGCGAAGCTGGTGGCACCGCCGCCGAACCCGCTGGCCGAGATCTCCATCTCGCCCTCGCGGATCTCGCCGTTGCGGCGCACCTGGCGGACCAGCGCGAGGAGGTCGGGCACCGTCAGCTCGTCGCCCTTGACCAGGCCGAACGAGAGGGCCGCGGCGCTAGCGGTGAGCACCCGGTCATCGCTGTCGAGGACTACGGCGGCGGCGGAGAGCACGGAGAGTACCGCGGCGATGCCAGGGGGTAGCCCGGCGGGCTGGACGCGGTCACCGGAACTGGCCTGCGCCTGCGGCGCCGCCCGGGAAGTCATGCCGGACGAGCTCCTGTCCCGGCAGCAGGCACGCCACTGCCAGCGCAGGTCAGCGCCGTCACCACCCCCGTGTTAACAAGCACAGCCACGATCTTGATGGTACGGCCCCGGGCAAATGAAGCCCAGCGGGCGGCAGCCCGGCAGCAGCGTGTTCCCCCAATGTTCACATGTCCGACAACGACGGTCTTTCGGTGACCGTGGCGGCAGCCGGGAGGCCGCGGGCCCGCGGGTCAGCGGCCCTGCTGGGCGACCGCGGCGGCGGCGATCTTCGCGGCTTCCGGGTCCAGGTAGCGGCCACCAGGGACGGTAGGCCGGAACTGGCCGTCGAGGTCGTAGACCAGCGGTATGCCGGTGGGGATGTTCAGCTCCGCGATGTCCGCGTCGCTGATCCCGTCCAGGTGCTTCACCAGCGCGCGCAGCGAGTTGCCGTGGGCCACGACGAGCACCGTCTGGCCCGCCGCGACGCTGCCCAGGATCACGTCCTGCCAGTACGGCATCAGCCGCTCGACCACGTCCTTGAGGCACTCGGTGCGCGGGCTGGCCGGCCCGAGCAGCGCGTACCTGGGGTCGGCCTGCTGCTCGGCCAGCGCCGGGCCCGCCAGCGGGGGCGGCGGCACGTCGTAGGACCGGCGCCAGAGCATGAACTGCTCGTCGCCGAACTCGCGGCGGGTCTGCGCCTTGTCCTTGCCCTGCAGGGCGCCGTAGTGCCGCTCGTTCAGCCGCCAGGACCGGCGGACCGGCAGCCACAGCCAGCCGGCCGCCTCCAGGGCGAGGTTCGCGGTCTGGATCGACCGGGTCAGCATCGAGGTGTACAGGACATCCGGCCGGGCCCCAGCGTCGGCCAGCAACTGCCCGGCGGCGGTGGCCTCCTTGGTGCCGGTCGGCGACAGCGGGACGTCCACCCAGCCGGTGAACAGGCCCTCGGCGTTCCAGGTGCTCTCGCCATGGCGGAGCAGAATCACGGTGCCCATGGCGCCCGAGCCTAGCGGGGCGGGCGCCGGGGCCGGGAACGGGACGCGAGCGGACGGGGAGCGGGACCGAATCCAGCCGGGGCGAGCAGCGGGAACAGGACGGCGGGGCCCGGGGTTCCCCCTCCGGAGGTGCATGTCCGTGCTGCGACGTTTGCCCCGGCGGGTCGCGATGATCAGCCTTCACACGTCGCCGCTCGAGCAGCCCGGGACGGGCGACGCGGGCGGGCTGAACGTGTATGTCGTCGAGGTGGCCCGGCGGCTGGCCGAACGCGGCACCGAGGTGGACATCTTCACCCGCGCGGTGTCCAGGGACGCGCCGCCGGTGGCCGAGCTGGCCCCCGGCGTGCTGGTCCGGCACGTGGCCGCGGGCCCGTTCGAGGACCTGGACAAGGCCGACCTGCCCGGTCAGCTGTGCCAGTTCACCTTCGAGGTGCTGCGCGCCGAGGCGGCCTACGCACCGGGAAGATACGACCTGGTGCACGGCCACTACTGGCTGTCCGGCCAGGTCGGCAAGGTGGCCAAGGAGCGCTGGGGCATCCCGCTGGTGCAGTCCATGCACACGCTGGGCCGGGTGAAGAACGCCGCGCTGGCGGCGGGCGACGCGGCCGAGCCGGACGCCAGGATCCGCGGCGAGGTCGAGGTCGTCGCCGCGGCCGACTGCCTGGTGGCCAACACCAACGAGGAAGCCGCCCAGCTCACCGGTCTCTATGACGCGGACCCGGCCCGGGTGGCGACCGTCAACCCGGGCGTGGACCTGGCCGTGTTCTCCCCCGGCTCACGCCGGCAGGCCCGGCGGCGGCTCGGCCTGCCGCAGGACGCCGTCCTGCTGGTGTTCGCCGGCCGGGTACAGCCGCTGAAGGCCCCGGACGTTGTGCTGCGCGCCGCGGCCCGGCTGATCAGGGACGAGCCCGCGCTGGCCGGGCGGGTGCACGTGGCGTTCGTCGGCGGCCCCAGCGGCACCGGCCGGGCCGACCCGGACAGCCTGGGGGTACTGGCCGCCGCGCTGGGCGTGGCGGACGCCGTCCGGCTGGAGCCGCCGTGCCCGCAGCGGGAACTGGCGGACTGGTACCGGGCCGCCACGGTGGTCATGGTGCCGTCCTACTCCGAGTCGTTCGGCCTGGTCGCGGTCGAGGCACAGGCCTGCGGCACGCCGGTGATCGCCGCCTCGGTAGGCGGGCTGCGCACCGCGGTGCGCGACGGGGTGTCCGGGATGCTGATCGACGGGCACTCCCCGGCCGCCTACGCCCGGGCCATCAAGGACCTGGTCACCGTCCCCGGCCTGGTGGCCCGGCTGTCCGCGGGGGCCAGGGAGCACGCGTCCCGGTTCGGCTGGGGCGACACGGTAGACGCGCTCCAGCGGGTATATACCTCTGCCATGACGCCTGCCGCCGCCCCCGCTCCCGTGGAAGCGTGACCAGCGCCCCCAGCGGCCCGGCCGCCGCGATCGAGAAGGCCCTGGCCGACCTCGATCTCGGCTACGAGTCGCCGCGGCCCGGCGCGTACCTGGTCAGGCTCCCCGGTCAGCACAAGCTGGCCACGATGACCTGGCTGATCGTGGGCACGCACAGCCTGCACGTGGAGGCGTTCTTCTGCCGCCAGCCGGACGAGAACCACGCCGAGTTCTACCGGTTCCTGCTGGAGCGCGGCGGCCGCATGTTCGGCGTTCACTTCGCCCTGGACGAGACCGGTGACGTGTACCTGGTCGGGCGGCTGCCGCTGGCCAGCATCAGCCCCGACGAGATCGACCGGATCCTCGGCTGCGTGCTCGAGTACTCCGACAGCAACTTCGACCAGGCCCTGATGATCGGCTTCGCGTCGGCCATCCGCAAGGAGCGCGCCTGGCGGGTCAAGCGCGGCGAGAGCCTGGCCAACCTGCAGGCCTTCGCCCGCCTCGCGGACGGCAGCTAGCCGCTGCGGGTCGCGGCCGGGGGCCGGCCCGGGGTAGAACGGGCGGCCGGCCCGGGGTAGAACGGAAGGCGGCCCGGGACGAGTCCGGCCGAACGCAGGCCAGGGCGCCGGTGATCCGGGAGAATGGCAGCCAATGGCGCTGGCCGCAAGGGGCGGCGGCCAGGCCCCCAGCGGAAGGCGGCAGGGAGGGATCGTGACATGCGGCGGGACAGCGCGGGATCAGCGATCGCGGCCCGGGACGCGGGCCTGCGCCGGGTTATCAGGCTGACCTGGCAGGTCGCCGCGGCAGACGCGGCCTGCTCGGCGCTCATCGCCGCCGCGTCCGGGGCCGGCCAGGTCACCTCGGGGGGGTCATGAAAGCCGCCGCCGCGCCGCAGGCCGTGACCAGGGAGACGTTCAGGGTCTTCGGCACCACCGCGACCCTGCTGCTGACCGGCGCCACCGCGATGCCCGCCGCCCGGGAACTGGCCGACGCCGAACTGGCCGCGGTCGACCTGGCCTGCAGCCGGTTCCGCACCGACTCCGAGCTGACCCGGGTGAACAGGGCCGGCGGCGCCGCCACCGACATCTCCCCGCTGCTGGCCACGCTGATCGGCGAGGCGCTCCGGGCGGCCCGGCTGACGGCCGGGGACGTGGACCCGACCTGCGCCGCCGCGCTGGCCGCGCTCGGCTACGACCGGGACTTCGACGAGGTCAAGGCGCAGACCCGGAGGGGCAGCCGCGGCACGGCCGCGAGCGCCGCCAGCCCTGGCCCCGGCCTTGACGCCCCGGCCGGCCGGGTCCCCGGCTGGCGCAAGGTCGAGCTGAGCACCGACCCGCCGCGGGTCACGCTGACCGGCGGGGCCCAGCTGGACCTGGGCGCCACCGCCAAGGCCTGGGCCGCGGACCGCTGCGCCGAGGTGATCGCGGCCCAGCTGGACTGCGCGGTGCTGGTCAGCCTGGGTGGTGACATCGCGGTCGCGGGCGAGGCGCCGGCCGGCGGCTGGCGGGTCCGGGTCACCGACGACCACGCGGCCGGCCCGGACGCGCCCGGCCAGACGGTGGCGATCAACGCCGGCGGCCTGGCCACGTCCAGCACCACGGTGCGGGCCTGGGAGAGCCACGGCCGCAAGCTGCACCACATCATCGACCCGGCCACCGGCAAGCCGGCCCGGTCCATCTGGCGGACGGTCAGCGTGGCCGCGGGCCGCGCCCTGGACGCCAACATCGTCAGCACGGCCTGCATCGTCCGCGGTGCGTCCGCGGTCGGCTGGCTGACCGAGATGAACCTGCCCGCCCGGCTGGTCCGGGAGGACGGCACCACCGTGACCACGGCCGGCTGGCCGGACGACCCAGTCCCGGTGACGGCCAGGCCCTCGTGACCACTGCGCTGACCGGTTCCGCGGCCCCGGCCGCGGTCAGCGCGATCGTCGTGACCTCGCCCGAGCTGATCACCCTGGACCCGTGGGGTTACCCGATCGTGGCCCCGGGCCCGGTGCCGCCGGCCGTGGCGGCGCACGCCCGGCGGGCGGTCGCGGCGTGCCCTGCGCTCGCCCTCCTGCGGCAGCACGAGGATGACGCGACCAGCTAGGCAGATTCCGTATACCTATATGAAAAGCTCTTTGAAGATCAGCGCGGGAGGCGAGCGGATGGGCCCACTGGACGGGGTGCAGGTCGTCGAGATTGCCAGCCTGGCGCCAGCGCCGTTCGGCTGCATGGTGCTGGCCGACCTCGGCGCGGACGTGCTGCGGGTGGACCGGGCCGACACCGGCGGTCCCGACCCCGGCCGGGCGCAGGGCCCGCTGTCCCGCGGCCGCCGGTCGGTCCAGCTCAACCTCAAGGACCCCGAGGGCATCGGCCTGCTGCTGTCCCTGCTCGAGGACGCGGACGTGCTCGTCGAGGGGTTCCGGCCGGGCGTGGCCGAGCGGCTCGGGTTCGGCCCGGAGGAGAGCGCGCGGCGCAACCCGCGGCTGATCTACGCGCGGATGACCGGCTGGGGCCAGGACGGCCCGCTGGCGCCCACCGCCGGCCACGACATCGACTACATCGCGATCTCCGGCGTGCTGCACCCGCTCGGCCGGGCGGGCGGGCAGCCGACCCCGCCGGTCAACCTGCTGGGCGACTTCGGCGGCGGCGGCATGCTGATGGCCCTGGGCATCCTGGCCGCGCTGGTGGAACGGGAGCGGTCCGGGCTCGGCCAGGTGGTGGACGCGGCCATGGTGGACGGCTCCGCGCTGCTGTCCACGTTCCTGTACGGGCTGCGGGCCAGCGGCGCCTGGCGGGACGAGCGGGGCACGAACCTGCTGGACACCGGGGCCCCGTTCTACGACACGTACCGCACCAAGGACGGCAAGTACGTGGCGGTGGGCGCGCTGGAGGCGAAGTTCTACGCGGCGCTGCTGGCCGGGCTGGGGCTCGACCAGCCGGCCGACGGCGAGCCGCCGCTGCCGCACCAGCTGGACGAGTCCGGCTGGCCGGTCCTGCGGGAAAAGTTCACCGCCGCGTTCGCCAGCCGGACCAGGGACGAGTGGGAGCAGGTGTTCGCCGGCACGGACGCCTGCGTGTCACCGGTGCTGTCCCCGGCCGAGGCGCCCAGCCACCCGCACAACGCGGCCCGCGGCACGTTCACCGAGGTGGCAGGCCTGGTCCAGCCCAGCCCCGCGCCACGGTTCAGCCGCACCCCGGCGGGCCCGCCCGGCGCGCCGCCGCAGCCGGGCGCGGATACCGCCGCGGTGCTCGCCGGGCTCGGCTACTCGGCCAAGGAGATCGCGGCGCTGCGCTCGCGCGGCGTCGTCGGCGGCTGAGCACCGGCGGCCGGGTACCGGCGGCTGACCGCGCCGGCAGTTCAGTTTCAGGGGATACGGCCGCGGGCCGCGGACCCCGGCGGTCAACGGCCGGCGTCAGCCCCCGGGAAGCCCTTGCGGACGTACAGCCGGAACTTGGCCACGTCCGGCCGTACGCGGACGAAGTTCGCGTCCACGTACGCGCGCAGCGCCGGGGTCCAGGCGATCCGGTGGTTGTACAGGCTGGTGAACCACAGGTAGTCGGCGTGGGTCAGCGCAGACCGCCACATCGCGGCCACCTGAGGCAGCCGGCCGGCCCCGGTCTCCGCGGCCAGGCCGTGCGACAGCGCGAAGTTCGCGCCGGTGCCGTCGTCCACGGTCGGGCAGCCGGCCCGCGAGTTCACGAACCGGTTCGCGGTGATCGTGTAGGCCACGTTGTCGGCCAGCACGCAGGCGCCCGGCGGGATGATCTTCTTGCCGATGGCCATCGCGTCGATCGGCGCGAGCGGCAGCAGCGTGTGCTCGAACGACACCTGGCTGACCGTGCCGGCCGCGAGCACCGCGGCGGCCACCGTCCCGGCCAGGGCGGCGATGGTGCGGCCGGCCGCCGGGGCGCGGGCGGTCTTGTCCCGGAGCACGGCCACCAGGCGGGCCGCGGGCAGGGCCAGGGACAGGCCGAAGAACGGGGCCAGGAACCCGGAGAAGTGGTAGTGGAACTGGGACGGCCACAGGA
Organism: Streptosporangiaceae bacterium; assembly: GCA_036375995.1. GTDB lineage: Bacteria > Actinomycetota > Actinomycetes > Streptosporangiales > Streptosporangiaceae > DASVBE01. The sequence goes on from DASVBE010000141.1 coordinate 9,110, forward strand.
ACATGGCGATGATCGCCACGGTGGTGCCGTAGGCGAACCAGTCCAGCACCGGCGGGAGCTTCCTGGCCAGCCCGGAGGCGAGCAGCGTGGCGATCACGATGAAGCCGGCCAGCGCCGCGGCCACGGCGAGCACCAGCGCGTGCTTCAGGTCGGGGTAGTTGGCGAACCCGGCCATGTGCCGGATCCGGAAGTACAGCGGGACCCGGATGGCGCCTTCCCGGCCGCCGATCTGCGCGGTGATCACGCCGTGGAAGAAGTTACTGGGCGCGAGGGCGGCGAACGGCGCGACCGGGAGCAGGAACCCGGCCGCCACCCCGGCCAGCCAGGTCAGCGTGCGCCGCACGGTCCTGATCATCAGGACGAGCAGGATCAGCACCGGGACGATGGCCCACGCCTCGATCAGGCCGGCGAACCCGAACGCCACGCCGCCCCAGACCAGCCGCCTGCGGCTGCTGGTGAACGTGTCGCCGTCGAACACGGCGACGGCGCCGATCAGGCAGAACAGCACCACCCACGGCTCGACCAGCAGGGTGTGCGAGGACGCCACGCTGTCTGCGTAGACCGCGACGATGCCGGTGGCGATCAGTGCGGCCAGCGTCCCGCGGTGGCGCACCAGCAGGCCGGCCAGGGCGGTGCCCGCGGCGCCGGCCAGCATGGTCAGGATCCTGGCGATGGCCAGGCCCGTGTCGGTGCCGGTGACCTTGGACAGCAGCGCGACCGGGGTCATCAGGATGGTGATCCCCGGCGGCTGGACGAACACGAAGTCCCGGTACGGCAGCACGCCGTGCACCAGGCGGACCGCGCTGCCGAAGTACGATCCGTCGTCGTACTCGGTCACGCCGAGCAGGTAGCCGGGCCTTGTGAAGTAGTAGAGCCGGACGGCCAGGGCGAGCAGGGTCATGCCGATGATGACCAGCGTGGCGGGCTGGCGCAGGGCGCTGACGTGGGCTGCGGCCGGGGCGGGGGCAGGACCGCCGGGGGCGGCGGGGCCGTCGGGGGCGCCCGCGGGCGGCGGCGCGGCCGGGGCCGCTGTGGTCTGCTCAGGCGCGCCGTCGCGGCCGTCGCCCGAGGTCGCTGACGTGGTCACATGCGTTCCGCTCACGGACCGCCACTTTAGGCCAGGCGGCCTTTAGTCCAGGTCGAATTCGCCGTCTTTGACCCCGAGTACGAACGCTTCCCACTCGGCCGGGGTGAACACCAGCTTGGGGCCGTTGGGATCCTTGCCGTCCCGCATGGTGATCACGTAGTCGCTGTCTTCCTTGGAGCCCGCTTCGGTTTCGATGATGACCCCGTCGGTGGCCTCGTCGGCGCCCAGAGGGCTGCCGGGCACGTTCATCGCTTGCCGCCTTTGCCTTGTCCGCTACCACGCTCTTGCGGTGGAGCGTACCGGTTCGGCAGCCGCCTGGTAGCGCTCAGTGGCCGGCGGCTAGCTGAACGATCTTTACGATCACCAGCGCCACGGCGCAGACCACGTAGCAGCGTATCCCGACCATCGTGATCCAGCGGGCCGGCGACCAGGCCGGGCGGCGCAGCAGGGCCAGCGAGGGCATCCGCCAGGCGGCGCGCTCGGCCTTGGGCACGGTCAGCGCGGCCGCGGCCGCAACCGTGGCCGGCCGGGCGGCGGTGCCGCGCATCAGCCGGGCCACGCCCCAGGCCGCCGCCCCGCCGAGGCCGATCGCCGCGCCGCCGACGAGGAAGGCCAGCACCTGGTCCCCGGTCAGGCCGGGCAGCAGGGTGGTCAGGGTGAGCGTGAGGGACAGCAGGATCAGCACGCCGATGATCACCCCGGCGATCGCGTTCAGCCACGGCCGGTTGGCCCACGGGCCGAGGATCTCCCGGTCGTTGCACAGCATCAGCAGGATGATCGCGGCCGCGGGCAGGATGATCCCGGCCATCGCCTGCACGCCCTCGGTGATCAGGCCGAGCGGGGCGTGCGGGATCAGCACCACGCCGCCCGCCACGGCCAGGAACAGCGCGTACAGGCCGTAGAACCCCGGCGCCTCGCGGAGGCTGCGGTGCAGCGAGTGCTTGGCGCCGGTCAGGTCGCCCAGCGCGTACGAGGTGGCCAGGGTGACCGCGGCCGCCCCGATCAGCGAGGCGTCCAGCAGCAGCAGCGCGAACAGCGCGCCGGCGTGCTGGCCGACCGAGTGGGCCAGGCCGGCGGCCACGCCGCCCGCGTCGGTGAAGTGGCCGTGCAGCGCGGTGCCCGCGAACCCGAACGCGGTGACCGCGATCATCGCGGCGGCCCCGATGACCACGGCGAACGAGCCGATCACGGTGTCCGCGCGCTCGTAGCCGATCCACCGCGGGGTGATCCTCTTGTCCACCACGTTGGACTGCTGGAAGTACAGCTGCCAGGGAGCCACGGTGGTGCCCACGATGGCGATCACCAGCAGGATCACCGGGGCGTGCAGCCCGCCGGGCAGGCCGGGCACGACCATGTCGTGCGCGACCGGGCCGATCTTGATGGGCGAGGCCAGCACCAGCGGGATGACCACCACGTTGACCGCGATCAGCAGGTACATCCACCGCTCCCAGCGGCGGAAGCTGCCGGTCACGGTGAAACAGGTGAGCAGCAGCACCGCGCCGGCCACGCTGGCCCAGTGGGGCAGCCCGAAGTAGCTGCCGGCCAGCGCGATGCCGATGAACTCGGTGACGATGATCAGTGCGTTGACCAGCACCAGGTCACCGACCGAGAACGCGGCCCAGAGCTTGCCGAACCGCTCCCGGATGAGCCGGGCGTGGCCGACGCCGGTGACCGCGCCGAGCCGGACCACCATCTCCTGGTTGACGATCAGCACCGGGATCAGCAGCAGCAGCACCCACAGCAGCCGGGCGCCGTAGTTCTGGCCGGCCTGGGCGTAGGTGGACACGCCGCCCGCGTCGTTGTCGCCGAACATCACGATCAGGCCGGGGCCCATGACGGCCAGCAGGCAGCGCAGCCGCCGGCCCAGGGTGGCCGGCTGGTCGCCGTCGTCGGCGCGGAGGGTGCCGAAGGCGCCCTTGATGTCGCTGGTGTCCGCGCGGTCGCTGACTGCGGTGGCGGCCGCCGCGGACGCCGCGAGGTGGCGGGCGTGCGGCGCAGGGCCGCCCCGCGGCGCAGAGCCGTTGAGAGAAGCAGGGCCGTTATGAGCCGCGCGCACCGTGGGAAGCGTGGTGGCGCGGGTGAGCGCAAAGCGTGCCATTTCAGTCTCCCGATCTGCCCCGGGAGGGGCGGTTCGGGCGCAGACCCAGCAGCGCCGGCCGAGAAGCGGCCAGCCGGGGCTGCCGCCGTCACCGGCGGGTGACGGCGGTCAGCAGCAAGCTGGTGATCCGGAAAGCGTCAGGCGCACGGACCAGCCCAGACGGCAGACGCCAGGGGCCATCGGCCCCGGCCCGGCGGGCTCGCGGTCAGCGCTGCGAGATCTGCGCGGATTGGAGGGGATCACTCAAACTGCTGCTGGCAGGTTCACCAGGCATCGATCCTCACCTCCTCCGCTCGGCGCGCACGCGGGCGCGACCTAAAGGCTAGCTGAGCCCGCATGGGCCGGGCAAATACCCTAGACAAATGTCGGCCGGAGGGCACAGCGCCGCCATGGCCAGGGATATTCCGTCAGCCGCGGTCAGCGCGGTGCGCGCCGGACGCCCGGGCGGCCAGCCGGGGGCGCGGCTCGGGGCCGGCCCGGGCCGGCTCAGCGGCCCCGTTCGCGGCGGCCCGCTAAACCCGCGGTGCAGCGACACATGGGGCGCGGACGATCATCGTCAGTCGCGGTCGCCGTGGTGCGCGTCCGGCGGCTGGGCGGCCTCCCGGCGCCGCCAGTCCTCGGGCAGCGCGGCCTCGAGCACGTCGTCCACGGTGATCACGCCGATCATGTGCCGGCCGTCGTCCACCACCGGGATCGTGGTCAGGTTGTAGTCGCTCATCAGCACGGCCACGTCGACCACGTCGGTGGCGGCCCCGACCCGGACCGGGTCGGCGTCGTAGACCTCGCCGAGCAGCGCCTCCTGGTCGGCCTGGACCAGGGTGACCAGCCGGATCACCCCGCACAGCCGGCCGTCCCGGTCGACGGCGTGCACGCTGGTCAGCGCCTCGGGCTGGACCGTATTCGCGCTGGCCACCGCGCGCAGCGCGGCCCGCACGGTCAGCCCGGCGGGCACGGCCAGGAAATCCACGCCCATCAGGCCGCCCGCGCTGGTCGGGTTGAAGCCCATCAGCGTCAGCACCTTGGCCCGCTGGCCGGGCGGGAGCAGGTCGATGACGGGCTGGCGGCGGGGCTGCGGCAGCTCGGTGATGGCGTCCGCCGCGTCGTCGGCCCGCATCCGGGCCAGCACCCCGGCGATCTCGATGTCGGTGCGGGCGCCGAGCAGCCGGGTGGCCAGGTCCTCGTCCAGCTCCTCGAACACGTCCGCTTCCAGCTCCGGGTCGGCGTGCACGTGGTCGAGGATCTCGGTCTCCTCGTCTTTGGAGGCCTCTTCGAGCAGGTCCGCGATCTGGGCCGGCTTGAGCCTGCGGATCCGGGCGAACGGGCCGCGGAGCAGCGCGCTGCCGGTGTGCCCGATCAGCGGCTCGAACCTGGCCCACTCACGGAACGGGTGCGCCTCCCGGTCCCCGCCCAGCGGCCCGCCCCGGCCCAGCCAGTGGCGCGCCCGGCGGCGGGTATCCACCCCGGTCAGCACCCAGTCGCCGATCCGGCTTTCCAGCTCCAGGTCCGCGGCCCGGATCAGGTGCGCGCGCTCGACGTCGATCAGCCGGTGCCCGAGCACGTCACGGCGGAGCAGTACCTCGCCGTCCCGGCGCTCGAACCGGCGCAGGCTCAGCCGCGCGCTGGCCAGCCGCAGCGGGTCCCCGTCGAGCGAGGTGACCTGCTCGATCGGCACGAACACGTCACGGCCGCCCACGGTGGCGACCAGCCCGGTGACCACCGGCAGGTCCGCGCCGCGGAGCCGGACGATCACGTCGGACAGCCGGCCAAGCGACTCGCCGCCGCGGGCCGCCAGCGGCCGCTTGAGCAGTCCGGACAGGTGCAGGGTCCGGGGCTGGCCGGCCCGCGGGGCCGGTGCATCGGATGCCGTCATCGCGCTGCCTCCCTGGCGGTCGCCGGTCGCATGCTACGCGCCCGGCCGGCGCGCCCGGCCTTCGCGGCCGTCTTAGCCAGCCTGCCACGGCGGCCGATTTGCCATACCTTGACCCACCTTCAGCGTGATCGGTATGTTGACAAACCCCCGCAAGTCCGACACCCAGCGTGCGCCGTGGCACAGCCATGGCCACATTCAGCACATCAGGAGGATCCCGTGGCTCTCCGGGACGACATGGCGGCGTCAGCCGCCCCCTACCTTCAGCCCGGCGAACCGGTCCAGGCAATCTTCGGCGCGCAGACGGCCAGCCAGTGGATGGCCGCGCTGACCGGGATCTTCGTGTTCCTCGGCCTGAACAAGTACCGGATCGTGGCGGTCACCCCGGCCCGGATCGTGGTGCTCGACGCGGGCAAGGTGAGCATGAAGAAGGCCCGCGGGGTTGTCTGCGAGCTGCCGCGGTCGACCCGGCTGGGCCCGGGCACCGGCCTGTGGCACCGGATCCCGGCCGGCGCGGAGGCGCTCCGGGTGCACCGCCGGTTCTTCAAGGACATCGAGACCGCCGACGCCGGCGCCAGCGCAGCCGCGGCCTGATCGCAGCACTGCCCCTAGCCCGGCCGGGATACCGGCCGGGCTAGTTGTGCTGGGCCCTGGGCGCTCTGGTCATACTGCATGGCATGCCGGGCGACCAGACGTGACCGGCCCGGACGGCTTACCCAGGCGGGCGGGAACCACCCGGGTCGCTGCGGGCAATCACGGGTGTCAGCTCCGGCATCCGGAAGGCAGCCCATGACCGTGAATATCCAGCCGGGCCGGGCGGGACCCGCGTTCCCTCCTGGCTCCCCCGCCGGGCCCGCGCCCGGCCCCCCGGCCCGGCCCGTACCGCGCGGCGAGACGTGCGACGCCGACCTCATCCGGCTCTCCGCCGATGACCCCGAGCAGTTCGCGGCGCTGTTCCGGCGGCACGCCGGGGCGCTGCACCGGTACGTGGCCCGCCGGCTGGGCCCGGGCGTAGCCGAGGACATCGTGGCCGAGGTCTTCCTGACCGCGTTCCGCCAGCGCGACCGGTATCAGGTAGACCAGCCGGACGCCCGGCCGTGGCTGTACGGCATCGCGACCAACCTCATCGGGCGGCACCGGCGGGCCGAGGTCCGGATGTACCGGGCGCTGGCCAGGACCGGTGCCGACCCGGTCACCGAGCCGTTCACCGACGAGGTCGAGGCCCGGGTCACCGCGGCGGGCACGGCCCGGCCGCTGGCCGCCGCGCTGGCCCGGCTGCCCGCTGGGCACCGGAACGCGCTGCTGCTGGTCGCCTGGGGCGACCTGACCTACGAGCAGGCCGCGACCAGCCTGGGCGTGCCGGTCGGCACGGTCAGGTCCCGGATCAGCCGGGCCCGGGCCCGGCTCCGGCAGGCGCTGGCCGATCAGGACATTTCGCACTACCCGCAAGGAGAGACCCCATGAACGAGATGGACGAACTGACCGGGATGCGGGCCAGCGTGCCGGCTCCCCCGCCCGGCGGCCGCGCGCAGACCGCGCTGCTGGAGGCGATCAGGGCCGAGCAGGCCGGGATACCAGCCCCGGCCCGGCGCCCGGGTTACGGCCACGGCCGCGCGACGCCGCGCAGGTGGGCGATGCTGGCCGGGACGGCTGGGATAGCCGCCTGTGCGGCGCTGGCCGTGGCCGCCCTGCTCCCCGGCGGCACGGGAAATGACGCCGGAACGGTCCGGCTGGCAGCGTGGACGGTTCAGCGCGATCCCGGCGGCACGATCAAGATCACGATTAGTGAACTGCGCGACGCCGCCGGGCTGCAGGCCACGTTGCGCGCGGACGGCGTGCCAGCGAATGTGGTGTTCTCGCAGAATCCATTTACGCCCACGACTTCTTCCAGTGCGATCCCGCAGTCATGCGCGGCGCCGCAGATGTCCGACGAGGCCAGTGCCCGTCTGGAAGAGAAAATCATAGACCTCGGTGATGCCTCTGCCATTTCCTCTGCCGTGCTTTCGAATGGCGCGGTACTCGTCATTCACCCATCGGCTATCCCGGCCGGGATTGGCGTGTTCATCAAGGCATTTGCAGCAAGCCCAGGAACACAGAACGGTCCAACGTTCGACATGCAGACCGGCCTGGTGATGACCAGTCCTCAATGCACCGGTTCATGAACGATAGCCACAGCTAACCCGCCGTCCTGACCGGCGCCGGCCCCCGTGGGCCGGCGCCGGTCAGCGCGCGTCGTAC
>DASVBE010000236.1:0-32746 GCA_036375995.1 Streptosporangiaceae bacterium
CGCCCATGCTGGCCGCCGCCCGCGCCGAGGCCACCCTCGGCGAGATCTGCGACGCCCTCCGCGCCGAATGGGGCACGTATTCCGAGGCCCCCGCGTTCTGACTGTGCTTGCTGGCAAGCGCAGGGCCGCTGTGCTTGCTGGCAAGCGCAGGGCCGCTATGCGCGCTGCCTTCCCTCCTCGCTCCCTCGGCGCTCCTTCGTCGCGCCTCATCGCTCGTCGGGAAACAGCGCCGCGGCCCTGCGCTCGCTGGCCGGCTCCGCCGGCGGCTGGCTGGCTCGCTGGCCGGCTTCGCCGGCGGCCCTGGCTTCCGCAGTAGAGCACATGGGGCAGGATGGAGTCATGCAACAGCAGCGGGATTTCTCCCTGCACGGGGCCGTGGACCTGGGGGCCAGGAAGGCCGCCGCGCAGCGCCGGGAGCAGGCCAGCCGGTCCGCGGCCGCGGCCGACGGGGCGGACGGCGGCGCCGGGCCGGTGACCGTCATCGACGTCACTGACGAGACCTTCCAGACCGAGGTCCTCGAGCGGTCGCTGACTGTCCCGGTGATCATCGACCTGTGGGCCGAGTGGTGCGGCCCGTGCAAGCAGCTCGGGCCTATCCTGGAGAAGCTCGCCACCGAGGCGGACGGCGCCTGGGTGCTGGCCAAGGTCGACACCGACGCCAACCCGCAGATCTCCGCCGCGTTCCAGGTGCAGAGCATCCCGATGGTGATGGCGGTGGTCCGCGGCCAGCCGGTGGACGGCTTCCTCGGCGCGCTGCCCGAGGCCCAGGTCCGCGACTGGATCAGCCGGCTGATGGGCGCGGTCGCGCAGCTCGGCATGGGCCCCGGCGACGGCCCCGACGCGCCCGGCCAGCCGCAGGACTACCCCGGCGCCCCGGCCGGCCCCGGCGACCCGCTCTCCGACCCCGCGTTCGCCGAGGCCAGGGAGGCCATGGACCGCGGCGACCCGGACGCCGCCGCGGCCGCCTTCGAGAAGGTCCTGGCGGCCAGCCCCGGGCACCCGGTGGCGACCCTCGGCCTGGCCCAGATCGAGCTGTTCCGCCGGGTCGACTCCTACGACCAGGCCCAGGCCCGCAAGGACGCCGCGGGGCGGCCCGACGACGTCGAGGCGCAGCTCAAGGTGGCCGACATCGACGTGGCCGGCGGCCGCATCGACGAGGCCTTCGACCGGCTGCTCGGCCTGGTCCGGCGCACCACGGGCGAGGACCGCAACCGCGCCCGGGTGCACCTGGTCAGCCTCTTCGACCTGTTCCCGCCCAAGGACTCCCGGGTGGCCAAGGCCCGCGCCCGGCTCAGCAGCCTGCTCTTCTGATCAGCTGCCGGGGGCGGCGCCGGCCAGGGTCTCCAGCGCGGGCAGGGCCGCGGCCAGGGCGGCGAGCTGGCCGGCCGGGAGTGTGCGCAGGCTGTCCGCCAGGATCGCGGTGGTCTCCTGCCGGATCCGGTCCAGCGCTGCCCGCCCCGGCTGGGTGACCGACAGCGTCGCGGCCCGGGCGTCGCCGGGCACTGCGCACCGTGACACGTAGCCCAGTTCCTCCAGCGCCGTCACCATCCGGGTCAGCGTGGACGGCGCGATCCGCTCCGCCGCGGCCAGGTCGCTCAGCCGCAGCGGCCCGCGGGCCTCGACCGTGGCCAGCGCGGCCAGCTGGGTCGGGGTGATCCCGGCCAGCTCGTGCCGCCGCAGCCGCCGCGACACCCGGGCGATCGCCACCCGCAGCCGGGTGACATCGATCTCCGGCGCAACCGCGCCGCCGGTCAATGAGCGGCCCGCCCCGTCGCTGATGCTGGATTCCGGCACATCAGAAGCGTACGTCGCGGGCCCGCGCCGCCTCCGCGTCCGCCCCGCCGAAGGTGATCGATGTGCCGTTGCTTCGCTTCCTGGATAAGCGATGTCACATCGATCACAATGCGGTAGGCCCCTGGGTCCGGGGCTGCCGGGGCGCGGCTGTTTGCCGCATGATGGGAGGCATGGCGGAACGTTCCCTGGGGGGCAGGCTGCTGGTCGCGACCCCGCTGCTGGGAGACCCGAATTTCCGCCGCACCGTCGTGCTGATTGTCGACGATCAGCATGGTGAGGGCACTCTGGGCGTGGTCCTCAACCGGCCTACCGAGGTGCCCGTCGGGCAGGTCCTCGAGCCCTGGACGGACCTGGCGACGGGCCCGTCGGTGGTGTTCCGCGGGGGCCCGGTGCAGCCGGACAGCGCGCTGGCGCTGGCCCTGGCCACCGGGGAGGCCGAGCCGGTGGGCTGGAAGTCGCTGAGCGTCGCGCCGGTGATGCGCCGGGTCGGCCTGGTCGACCTGGAGGCCCCGCCCGAGCTGCTGGCCCCCGGCGTGTCGTCGTTCCGGGTATTCGCCGGTTACGCGGGCTGGGGGGCCGGCCAGCTGCAGGCCGAGATCGACGAGGGCGCCTGGTACGTGCTGCGCGGCGAGCCCGCCGACGCGTTCGCGGCCGACCCGGCGAAGCTGTGGCGGACCGTGCTCCGCCGCCAGGGCGGCGAGCTGGCCATGGTCGCCACCTACCCGGACGACCCCAGCGCGAACTGACCGGGCCGGGCGGGGTAGCCCGCGCCCCCGGCTGCGTACCCCTTAACGAGAGATCAGCAGGTGCAGCTGGTCAGCCGTCGCCCTCGGGCAGTGACTCGTAGATTTCCTTGCACTCCGGGCAGACCGGGAAGCGCTGCGGGTCACGGGAGGGCACCCAGACCTTGCCGCACAGCGCGGTGACCGGGGTGCCGGTGACGGCGCTGTCGACGATCTTCTCTTTCCTGACGTAATGCGCGAACCGCTCGTGGTCACCGTCGCCGTGGGACAGATCCGGGCGGGTGCCGGTGTCCTCGCGGGTGCCGGACTCAGGAAGGATGCTCACGCTGCCCGAGGGTACGCGCCGCGCCCGGCGGGCGCCAACCGGCCGCGTTCAGCTCTCGCCGTTGCTCTCGCCGTTGGGCGCGTCGGGCTGGTCCGGCTCGAACACCGTCGGGATGGCCGGATAGCCGCGGGCCAGGCTGAGCGCGTGCGGGGGCAGCTCGGCCAGCGCCGCACGGTGCCGGTCCCGGGCGGCGGCCAGCGGCTCGTGGCCAGTGATCTCGCCGCCGCAGACCAGCGGGCGCAGCAGCGGCCGCCCGCGGCTCTCCGCGACCGGGCCCTCGGTGGTGATCAGCTCGGTGACCGCGGTGCCCCGCCTGGTCACGCGGGTGGCCCACTTGCGGCCGCCGCGGCCCGGCTTGCCGACCGACCGCTTGGCGACCGGCTGCAGCGGCGTGCCCGGGCCGCCCGGGCCCTCCCTGGCGACCAGCTTGTACACCAGCGCGGCGGTGGGCACGCCGGACCCGGTGACCAGCGAGGTGCCCACCCCGTAGCCGTCCGCCGGGGCGGCGGCCAGCGCCGCGATCGACAGCTCGTCCAGGTCCCCGGTGAGCACGATCCTGGTCTGCTTGGCGCCGAGCTCGTCCAGCAGCAACCGGACCTGACTGGCGATCACCGGCAGGTCGCCGCTGTCCACCCGGACCGCGCCCAGGTCCGGGCCGGCCACCTCGACCGCCTCGCGTACCGCGGCGGCCACGTCGTAGGTGTCGACCAGCAGCGTGGTGCCGGCGCCCAGCGCGCTGACCTGCCCGCGGAACGCCTCCTTCTCGCCGTCGTGGACCAGCGTGAACGCGTGCGCGCTGGTGCCCGAGGTGGGGATGCCGTACAGCTGCCCGGCCCGCAGGTTGGACGTGGTCGCGAAGCCGGCCAGGTACGCGGCCCGGGCGCTGGCCACCGCGGCCCGCTCGTGGGTGCGCCGGGAGCCCATCTCGATCAGCGGCCGGGGCCCGGCCGCGGTGACCATGCGGGACGCCGCCGAGGCGATCGCGCAGTCGTGGTTGAGCACGGACAGCACCAGGGTCTCCAGGATCACCGCCTCGGCGAAGGTGCCCTCCACGACCAGGATCGGCGAGCCGGGGAAGTAGCACTCGCCCTCGGCGTAGCCCCAGATATCGCCGGAGAACCGGTACGACCGCAGGAAGTCCAGCGTGGCCTCGTCGGCCAGCCCGGCGGCACCGACGAAGTCCAGCTCCGCCTCGCCGAACCGGAACCCGGCCAGTGCGTCGAGCAGCCGCCCGGTGCCCGCGACCACGCCGTACCGGCGGCCGTGCGGCAGGTGCCGGGCGAACACCTCGAACACCGACCGGCGCCCGGCCACCCCGCTGTGCAGGGCCGCGCGCAGCATGGTGAGCTCGTAGTGGTCGGTCAGCAGGGCGGTGCTTGCCGCGTGCTCGGTCACGGGACAGGAGCCTACGGCGGCGGCCCGCGCCCGCCGTGCCGGGACGGTCCTGGTGGCCGATGTGACCTGGGCCGCCGGGGCTGCCAGACTGGTGACTGCGGAGAGGAGGTGATGGCTGATGAGCGTGTCGCCCGCCGAGGTGCAATCTACGGACACCGGCGCGGAAACCGAGCGTGACCTGCCCTGGGTCACGATCGTCTGGAACGACCCGGTCAACCTGATGTCGTACGTGACCTACGTGTTCCAGACCGTGTTTGGCTACGCCAAACCGAAGGCGGAAAAGCTCATGCTCGATGTCCATCACAAGGGCCGCGCGGTGGTCTCGTCCGGCGCCCGCGAGTCGATGGAACGCGACGCCGAGACCCTTCATGGCTACGGCTTGTGGGCCACGGTCAGCCACGACAAGTGACGGAGGTACCGGTGACCCGGTTCCGGGCGAGCCAGGGCGGTGTCACCGCACGCTTCGGCGCGGCCCAGGCCAGGATCGTCCGCGACCTGGTCAGCCAGGTGGCCGAGCTGCTCGGCGCGGACCCGGAGACCGAGACGGAGGCGGGCCCCGGCCCGGACGGCCCCGGCGGCCAGGACCTGGAAGCCGGGTTCGGCCTGACCGACGCGACCGCGGCGCCGCGGGACCCGGTGCTGGCCCGGCTGCTCCCGGACGCGTACCGGGACGACCCGGAGGCCGCGGGGGAGTTCCGCCGCTACACCGAGCTGAGCCTGCGGGACGGCAAGGTGGCCGCGGCCCGGACCGTGCTGGGCACGCTGCCCGCCCGCGGCGGCCGCGTCCGGCTGTCGCAGCCGGACGCCGAGGCCTGGCTGCGGGCGCTGAACGACGTCCGGCTGGCCCTCGGGGTGCGGCTCGGCGTCACCGACGACTTCGAGGAGGTCGGCAACGGGATCAACCCGGCCGACCCGCGGGCCGCCTACGTGTGGGTCTACCACTGGCTGGCCTACCTCCAGGAGAGCCTGGTCGAGGCGCTGTCCTGACCCGGCCGGGGGCAAGTTACCCTCGCTGTCATGCTCACGATCAGCGCGGCGCTGCGCGCCCGGATAGTGGCGCACGCCCGGGCCGACCACCCGGACGAGGCCTGCGGGGTGATTGCCGGCCCGGCCGGGTCCGGCCGGCCTGAGCGGTTCATCCCGATGGACAACGCGGAGCGGTCGCCGACGTTCTACCGGTTCGACTCGATGGAGCAGCTGCGGGTCTGGCGGGAAATGGACGACCGGGACGAGGAGCCGGTGGTCATCTACCACTCGCACACCGCGACCGAGGCGTACCCGTCCCGCACCGACATCTCCTACGCCAGCGAGCCCGGCGCGCACTACGTGCTGGTGTCCACCCGGGACCCGGATAAGGAAGAATTCCGCTCGTTCCGCATTGTCGACGCCGTAGTCACCGAAGAAGATGTCCAGGTCGTCGAAGTGCCGGAATGATCGGGCCCCGCGCCCGGTTGGGACGCAAGGAAGCAGCCGCACCCGTTAAGACACTGGAGCGTTACCGATGGCAGTCGAGGTCCGCATCCCGACGATCCTGCGCAGCTATACCGGCGGCGCCAAGTCCGTCGAGGGCTCCGGCGGCACGCTGGCGGAGCTGCTGGCCGACCTGGACTCCCGGCACGGCGGCCTGCAGGAGCGGCTGGTCGACGAGGGCGGCCTGCGCCGGTTCGTGAACGTCTACCTGAACGACGAGGACGTCAGGTTCCTCGGCGGGCTGACCACGCCGGTCAAGGACGGGGACACCGTCACCGTGCTGCCGGCCGTGGCCGGCGGCCGGGCCTGAGCCGCCGCGGCAGCTGCCAATGCGCTACGACTCGCTGCTCGATTCGCTCGGCGGCACGCCGCTGGTCGGGCTGCCGTCGCTGTCCCCCGGGTCCGGCGTGCGGCTGTGGGCCAAGCTCGAGGAGCGGAACCCGACCGGCTCGGTGAAGGACCGCCCGGCGCTGTTCATGGTCGAGCAGGCCGAGAAGGAGGGCCAGCTGCAGCCCGGCTCCGTCATCCTGGAGCCGACCTCCGGCAACACCGGGATCGCGCTGGCCATGATCGCCCGGCTGCGCGGCTACCGGATGGTCTGCGTGATGCCGGAGAACACCTCCGCCGAGCGCCGTCAGCTGCTGGAGATGTACGGCGCCCAGATCATCTCCTCGCCCGCCGCGGGCGGCTCCAACGAGGCCGTCCGGGTGGCCCGCCAGCTGGCCGCCGAGCACCCCGACTGGGTCATGCTGTACCAGTACGGCAACCAGGCCAACATCCAGTCTCACTACGAGACCACCGGCCCCGAGCTGCTCGCCGACCTGCCCGGCATCACGCACTTCGTAGCCGGCCTTGGCACCTCGGGCACGATCATTGGCGTCGGACGGTATCTGCGCGAGCAGGTCCCCGGCGTGCAGATCGTGGCCGCCGAGCCGCGTTACGGCGACCTGGTCTACGGGCTGCGCAACATGGACGAGGGCTTCGTGCCCGAGCTGTACGACGAGTCCGTGCTGACCTCCCGGATCTCGGTGTCCTCCCCGGACGCGCTGCGCCGCACCCGGGAGCTGCTCGACGCCGAGGGGATCTTCGCCGGGATCTCCTCGGGCTGCGCGCTGCACGCCGCCCTGGTCGTCGCCGACCGGGCCGTGGCGGCCGGGCAGACCGCGGAGATCGCCCTGGTCATCGCGGACGGCGGGTGGAAGTACCTGTCCACCGGCGCATACGGCGGAACGCTCGAGGAGGCCGCGGCCCGGCTCGAGGGCCAGCTGTGGGCCTGACCGCGTTCGACGAGGCGACCGCGGTCCGCAAGCTTGCCGAGGGCCGCTACGAGACCCTGCCGGACCGGCGGTTCGCCATGATCACGCCGGGCGGCACGCCGCCGCCCGCGGTGAACGGCGGTGTGCTGCTGGCCACCCTGCTGCGCTCCGTCCTTGACACCTCGCCGCATCCGCACCCGGTGGCGACCAGCGCGCACTTCGTCCGGGTGCCCAAGCTGGCGCCCGCCCAGATCGAGGTGAGCTGGCTGAAGACCGGCCGGACCGCCGCGACCGCGCGGGCCAGCCTGCACCAGGACGGCCAGATCCTGCTGGACACCACGGTGACCACCGGCACCGTGCCGGGCCCGGGCCCGGCCGCCGACGGCGAGCTGGCCTGGTCGGTGCCGCCACCGGAGCTGCCGCCGATCGGCGGCTGCGTGGCGCTCGGCCAGTGGCACGGCGCGCCGATGGAGGGCTTCCCCAGCCAGGTCGACGTGCTGCTGGACCCGGCCACCGCGGGCTGGCTGAGCCGGGACCCGGCCGGGACGCCGCGGATGCGCGGCTACTTCCGGCTCCGCGAGGACCGGGACCCGGACGCCTACCTGCTCGCGCTGGCCGTGGACGCGCTGCCGCCGGTCGTGTTCAACCTGGGCGCCCGCGGCTGGGCCCCCACCGTCGAGCTGACCTGGTACATGCGGGCCGTGCCCGGGCCCGGCGACCTGCGGGTGGCCACCGCCAGCCAGGACGTCGGCGGTGGCTGGTTCGACGAGGAGTCCGTGGTGTGGGACGCGGCCGGGCGGCTGGTCGCGCAGAGCCGCCAGATCGCCCGGCTCGGCCGCGGCGCGCCGGTTACGGGACGCTCTTGATCTTCCAGACGAACGCGGACGCGGCGATGGCCACGACCGTGGTGCCGCCGTACAGCAGCGGGTAGCCGCCCAGCGAGACCAGGCCGGCCGCGATGGCCGCGCCGAACGCGCCCGGGCAGACGATCGCGATGTTGATAATGCCGAGGTCCTTGGCCCGGTCCCTGGCCTGCGGCAGCACCTGGGTGATCAGCGCCTGGTCGACCGCCAGGTAGCAGCCGAACCCGCCGCCGAAGAGCACGGCCGCGACGATCGAGGCGTCCCACGTCTCCACGAACGTGAGCAGCAGCGCGGCGACCGCGATGACCAGGCCGGCCACGGTCACCATCCGCTTGCGGCGGCCGGAGCGGTCAGAAATCATCCCGCCGATGATCGCGGCGAACACGACCATCACCGTGTAGATCACGATCAGGATCAGCAGGCCGTCCTTCGGGTGCGGGTAGTGCACCGCGTCGCGCAGGAAGTACAGCAGGTAGAGCGTGCCCATGGCCACGGCCAGCGCGTTCAGGAACCGGGTGATCCAGGCCCAGCCGAAGTCCGGGTACTCCTTCGGGCTGATCCAGTAGGACCGGGCCAGCTTGGCGAAGGAGAACGGCTCCCGGTGCTCGGCCTCCAGCTCGTAGTCCGGGGTGCGGAACACGAACGGCAGCGCCAGCCCGAACAGCGCGATGGCCAGCACCAGGTAGCCGCTGGGTGTGGTGGTGAACACGTCCACCACCAGCACGGTGCCGAGCACCAGGCCGAGCGCCTGCGGCATGCCCACCCAGCCGGCCACCGTGGCCCGCTGCCGGACCGGCACGTGGTCCGGGATCGCCGCGCTGAGGCTGGCGTACTGGGCGTTCTGGAACAGGTTGAAGACCACCCACAGCAGGGCCACGCCCGCCACGGTGTGCTGCACGCCGAGCAGCAGCAGCGATACCGCGCCGAGCAGCGCGGCGATCAGCGTCCACCGGTGCCGCCGCCCGGCCAGCCCCCAGAGCCGCAGCCGGCCCGTGGTCCGGTCCGACATGGCCCCGGCCACCGGGGTGGCGATGGTGGCCGCGATGGCCCCGGCCGCGGACACCAGGCCCAGCGCGAGGATCTTGTGCGCGGGGGTGATGTCCTGCAGCTGGATCGGCATGAGCACCTGGATCGGCGTCAGCGCCGCCATCCACATGCCGAGGCTGGCGAAGGTCAGGCCGGTGATCCAGCCCCGGCGCACATACTCTTCCGGCTCGGCCAGCGCCCTGGAGATCGCGCCGGCCAGCCGTTCTGTGGAGGCCATGGCTGGATCATGCCGCGTTGCGGGCCACATGGGTAGATTGACGGCCATGCGGATCACCGTGATCGGGTGCTCGGGCTCGTTTCCCGGGCCGGCCAGCCCGGCGTCCTGCTACCTCGTCGAGGCCGGCGGATTCCGGCTGCTGCTGGACCTGGGCAACGGCGCCCTCGGCGCGCTGCAGAACCACGCCCCGCTGGACGGCATCGGCGCGGTCTGCCTGAGCCACCTGCACGGCGACCACTGCCTGGACATGTGCTCCTACGCGGTAGCCAGGACGTACGCGCCGGGCGGGGCGATGCCGCCGCTGCCGGTCTGGGCCCCGGCCGGCGCGCCGGAGCGGCTGGCCCAGGCGCAGGGCACGAATATCAGCGACGGCATCGCCCGCTCGTTCGCGTTCCGTGAGCTGGCCCCGGGCACCCGGCAGATCGGGCCGTTCGAGGTCACCACCGCGCACGTGAACCACTCGGTGGAGGCGTTCGGCTTCCGGATCGCCGCAAACGGGAAAGTGCTGGCCTACTCGGCGGACACCGGCGAGTCGCCCGCGCTGGTCAAGCTGGCCGCCGGGGCGGACCTGATGCTGTGCGAGGCGTCGTTCGTGGAGGGCGACCCGAACCCGCCGGGCGTCCACCTGACCGGCCGCCAGGCCGCGCAGCACGCGGCCCAGGCCGGCGCCGGGGCGCTGCTGCTCACCCACCTGGTGCCGTGGAACGACCAGGAGCGGGTGCTGGCCGAGGCCGCCCCGGCCTTCCCCGGGCCGGTGTCGCTGGCCCGGGCCGGGCTCACGGTGGACGTCTGACGCGCTTCGACCGCACGTTACCCACAGCAACGACTGGTCTACGATAAGCGTCCACCCCTTCGAGAGAGGCTGTCATGCGCGTTCTGGTCACCGGCGGCGCCGGGTTCATCGGCTCTCACCTCACCGACGCACTGGTGACGCGCGGCGACGAGGTGAGCGTGGCCGATGACCTGTCGTCGGGGGTGGCCGCCCGGATGCCAGCCGGGGCCGTGCTGCACAAGCTGAGCGTCACCGAGGCCGGGCCGCTCGGCGACCTGGTGGCCCAGGAGCGGCCGGACCTGATCTGCCATCTGGCCGCGCAGATCAGCGTGACCGCGTCGGTGGCCAACCCGGCCGGGGACGCCCGGGCCAACGTGGTCGGCACGGTGAACGTCCTGGAGGCGGCCCGGGCGGCCGGGTCCCGGGTGCTGCTGTGCTCCACCGGCGGCGCGCTGTACGGGCGGGACGCGCCGATCCCGTCCATGGAGGACGTGCTGCCGCTGCCCGAGTCGCCGTACGGGGTGGCCAAGTACTGCGCCGAGCAGTACGTCGGCCTGTACAACCGGCTGCACGGCGGCTGTCACTCGGTGCTGCGGCTGGCCAACGTGTACGGGCCGCGGCAGGACCCGGCCGGCGAGTGCGGCGTGGTGCCGATCTTCTGCGCCGCGGTGGCCGCGGGCCGGGCCCCGACCGTCTACGGGACCGGCGCGCAGACCAGGGACTACGTCTACGTTGGCGACGTGGTCGCGGCGTTCCTGGCCGCCGCCGACCGCAACCGCCCGGGGGTGTGGAACATCGGCACCGGCGCCGAGGTCAGCGTGCTTGACCTGGTCGCGCTGATCAGCGAGGTGTCCGGCCGGCCGGTCGAGCCGCAGCTGCTCCCGGCCCGGCCGGGGGAGCTCAAGCGCAGCGCGCTGGACGTGCGCCGGGCCGAGCGGGATCTGGGCTGGCAGGCGCGGGTGCCGCTGGCCGGCGGACTTCGCGCGGTCTACCAGTGGATCGAGGACGGTTCCCCGGACCGCGGCGCGCTCTGAACCCGGCGCCCGGCCCGGGGACTGCGGTACGGCGCGGCCCCGCTACGCTACGGGCATGCCGAGACCTGATGGGCGCAACCCGGACCAGCTTCGCGACGTGCGGATCACGCGGGGCTGGCTCGACCACGCGGAAGGCTCCGTGCTGATCGAGTTCGGCAAGACCCGGGTGCTGTGCGCCGCCAGCGTGGCGGAGGAACTGCCCCGCTGGCGCCGCGGCAGCGGCCTGGGCTGGGTGACCGGCGAGTACGCCATGCTGCCGCGCGCCACCCACACCCGCAGCGACCGGGAATCGGTCAAGGGCCGCCTGGGCGGGCGCACCCAGGAGATCTCCCGGCTGGTCGGCCGGTCGCTGCGGGCCTGCGTGGACCCCAAGGCGCTGGGCGAGAACACGATCGTGATCGACTGCGACGTGCTCCAGGCCGACGGCGGCACCCGGACCGCCGCGATCACCGGCGGCTACGTGGCGCTGGCCGACGCGGTCAGCTGGCTTCAGGGCCGCGGCCGGTGCAAGGGCAGCCCGCTGATCGCCTCGGTGTCCGCGGTCAGCGTCGGGATCGTGGACGGCCAGCCGCGGCTGGACCTGTGCTACGAGGAAGACGCGGCCGCGCAGACCGACATGAACGTGGTCTGCACCGGCGACGGCGGTTTCGTGGAGATCCAGGGCACCGCCGAGCGCGAGCCGTTCGGCCGCGCCCAGCTGGACGAGCTGCTCGGGCTGGCGGCGGCCGGCTGCGCCGAGCTGACCAGGCGGCAGTCCGCGGCACTGGCCCCGTGACCGCCCGCCTGGTGCTGGCCACGCTCAACCCGCACAAGGTCACCGAGCTGTCCCGGATCCTGTACGGCACCGGCGGGCCGGCGGCGGGGGTGTCGCTGACCAGCCTGGCGGAGTTCCCCGGCGCCCCGGATGTGGCCGAGACCGGCGCCACGTTCGCGGACAACGCGCTGCTGAAGGCGCGCGCGATCGCCGCGTTCACCGGGCTGCCCGCGGTCGCCGACGACTCGGGGATCTGCGCCGACGCGCTGAACGGCATGCCCGGCATACTGTCCGCCCGGTGGTCCGGGCGGCACGGCGACGACCAGGCCAACCTCGACCTGCTGCTGGCCCAGCTGGCCGACGTCCCCGACGAGCGCCGCGGCGCGGAGTTCCGCTGCGCCGCCGCGCTGGCCCAGCCCGGCGGCGCCGAGACAGTCGCCGAGGGCGTGCTGCGCGGCCGGCTGATCCGGGCCCGGCGCGGCACCGGCGGGTTCGGCTACGACCCGATCTTCGTGCCGGACGGCGGCACGCAGACGACCGCCGAGCTGAGCCCGGAAGCCAAGGACGCCATCAGCCACCGCGGCCGCGCCTTCCGCGCTCTGGTTCCCGCGATCGCTGTGCTGGCCGCTCGCTGCGGGCAGTGCTAGCCGCTCACAGTGCTAGCCGCTCGCTGCGGGCCGCTTTAGACGCGCTGCCTTCCCTCCTCGCTCCCTCGGCGCTCCTTCGTCGCGCCTCATCGCTCGTCGGGAAAACAGCGCCGCGGCCCTCCGCGAGCTGGGCCGGCTCCGCCGGCGGGCCAGCTGGCCTTTAACGCCCGGCATATCCCGATGTGGCCGGGGTAACCGGGAGGCGCGCGGCCGCGTCGCGGCTGGCTGACGGAGGGTCCGGGGTCATGAGTGAGCCGAACGACAGCCGGCGCCTGGAGCTGGTGGCGGCCGCCCAGCGGCAGTGGATCGACGCGCTCACCGATCTGGGCGGGCGGAACACGCTGCTGTACTTCAAGGACCGCCGGGCCGGGACGCTGGACCTGGCCGGCGCCGACCCGGAGATGATGGAGCGCTTCGTCCGGACCGGCTCGGCCCGGCTGACCAAGCTGTTCCGGGACGCGGACCTGCGGGCCGACGCCATCCACCGGGTCCAGACGATCTACCGCAAGGCGCGTGAGCTGTCCGAGGAGCGCGGCATCCGGGCCGCCTACCTGGCCACCGGTCTGGCCCGGTGGGATGAGCTGTTCCTCGAGCCGGCCGCGCCGGTGCTGCTGCGCGGCCTGACCATCACCCCGACCCGGGCCCGGTACGACGACTTCGACCTGCTCCTGGAGGACGAGGAGGAGGTCAACCCGGTCCTGCTGCACAAGCTGGCCAGCGTGTTCGACGCGGTGATCGAGAAGCCCGCCCCGGAGCGGATCGCCGGCCAGCTGGCCCGGGCCGCCGCGCAGGCCGAGATCCCCGGGTTCGGGATCCTGCGCCGCCGGGTGATCGGCACGTTCACCTACGCCAAGCTGCCGATGGTCCGCGACCTGGAGGCGGCCGGCGACCTGCTGGCCGACAGCGACCTGGTCGCTGCCATCGCCGGGGACGCCGAGGCGCAGCGCCTGGTCTCCGCGGACCGCGAGCCGGTCAGCCCGTCCGACGACCCCGAGGACGACTACTCGGTACTGGACGCGGACTCCTCCCAGCGCAGCGCGATCGACACCGTGCTGGAGGGCCGCAGCCTGGTCATCCACGGGCCGCCCGGCACCGGCAAGAGCCAGACGATCGCGAACCTGATCGCCGCGATGGTGGCCCGCGGCCGCAAGGTGCTGTTCGTCGCCGAGAAGCGCGCCGCGATCGACGCCGTGCTGTCCCGGCTGATCGGCGTGAACCTCGGCGACATGGTGCTGGACATCCACGAGGGCACCAGGGACCGGCAGCGGATCGCCGCCGATCTCGGCGCCACCCTGGACCTCGCCGGGCACGCCACCGCACCGGACACGGCCAGCCTGCGCCGCCGCCTGGTGGACCGCAAGCGGCGGCTGACCCGGCACAGCAGCGCGCTGCACAAGGTGCACGAGCCGTGGGGCCTGTCCGCCTACGACGTGCAGTCCGCGCTGCTCGGCATCCCGGCGCGGGCCCGGGGCAGCGCCCGGCTCGCCGCGCCTGAGGAGATCACCCCCGAGCTGGCCGACCGGGTCCGCGACGACCTTCGCGAGTTCGCCCACCTGGGCGGGTTCACGCTGCGGCCGGGCGGCTCGCCGTGGTTCGGCGCCGCGCTGCACAGCCGGGAGCAGGCCCGTGAGGCCGTCGACCGGGCGGTGCTGCTGTCCACCCGGACGCTGCCGCGGCTGACCGCCCGGCTGTCCGCCGCCTGCGCGGAGACCGGCCTGCGCCGCCCGGCCAGCCAGGGGGAGAAGGCTGCGGTCCTGGCCCTGTTCGCCGCGCTGCGGGACGCGGAACGGGCCGGGTTCCGGGAGCGGCGGGCGCTGCGCAAGCAGGCCCGCGCCCAGTGGGAGGAGCTGCGGCTGGCCGGGCCGGGCGGAACTAGCCAGCACGGGGCCAGCCTGGGCCGGGCGGCTGGGCTTGACGGCGAGCCGCGGCTGCCGTCCGGCTACCCGGCGCTCGCGCAGGCCTGGCAGGAGGCCGCGGTCCAGGTGGACGCGCTCGCCGCGATGGCCCCGCTGGCCGGCCTCGACGAGGACCCGGATGCGGCGGCCACGGCGCTGGCCGCCGACCAGGAGACGCCGTGGAAGCTGCCCCGGCTGCACGAGCTGGCCCGCCGGTTCGGCGAGCTCGGGCTGGCGCCGCTGCTGGACGAGGTGACCCGCGGCGCGGCCGGCCCGGACGCGGTCACCCCGGACCTGATCGCGAGCGCGTTCGACCACGCCTGGTACCGGTCGGTCCTGGACCAGATCCGGGTCCGCGACCCGGACTACGGCGCCGAGTACGGTGCCGCGCTGGACGAGATCGCCGAGGAGTTCCGCCGCCGTGACGTGGAGCACCTGGCCGCCAACCGGTCCCGGGTCCGTGACGAATGGGCCGGGCAGCTGCGGGACACCGTGGCCAAGCACCCGCTGCAGGCCCGGGTGATCCGCAAGCAGGCCGCGCTGCGCCGCGGCCACCTGCCGCTGCGCCGGCTGCTCGACCAGACCAGCGACGTGCTGTTCGCGCTGAAGCCGTGCTGGGCGATGTCCCCGCTGATGGTCAGCCAGGTGCTGCCCGCGTCCCGGCTGTTCGACCTGGTGATCTTCGATGAGGCCAGCCAGATCGTGCCGGCCGACGCGATCGGGTCGATGATCCGGGCGCACCAGGTGGTGGTCGCGGGCGACGACCACCAGCTGCCGCCGACGAACTTCTTCCGTCAGGTGGACTCCGGCGACCCGGGGGACGACGACGACCTGGACGACGAGCTGGTGTCGTTCGGCGCCGGCTTCGAGTCGGTCCTCGACGCGCTCACCCCGCTGCTGCCCACCTGCCCGCTGAACTGGCACTACCGCAGCCGGGACGAGCGGCTGGTGGCGTTCTCCAACGACCGGATCTACGGCGGGGCGCTGACCACGTTCCCCGGTGTCGCGCGGGACGACTGCCTGCGGCACGTCGTGGTGTCCTCGGTGGACGACGAGGTCGCCGAGGTGGTCCGGCTGATCCTGGAGCACGCCCGGCAGCGGCCGGGGGAGTCGCTCGGGGTGATCGCGCTGGGCATGCGGCACGCCGAGCGGGTGGACACGGCCCTGCGCGCCGCGCTGGCTGCGGTCCCGGACGAGGCCCGCGCCCCCGGCACCGTATCCCTGACCGCTGGGGCTGGGCCGGACGTCGAGTCGTTTTTCGCCGAGGATGCGCCGGAGCCGTTCTTTGTCAAGAACCTGGAGCGCGTGCAGGGCGACGAGCGGGACGCGATCATCCTGTCGGTCGGCTACGGCAAGCACGCCGACGGGCGGATGCGGTATCAGTGGGGGCCGCTGCTGCGGGACGGCGGCGAGCGCCGGCTGAACGTCGCGGCGACCCGGGCCAAGCACCGGCTGACCGTGGTCAGCTCGTTCTCCGCGCACGACGTGGACCCGGGGCGGCTGACGAAGGCGGGCGCCCGGCTGCTCGCCGAGTACCTGGAGTATGCCGGTTCCGGCGGCACCCCGGTCGCCGCCTCCGGTGCCGCGGCCGAGCCGGGCGCGTTCGAGGCGGACGTGGTGGCCCGGCTCGCGGAGTGCGGGATCACCGTGGTCCCGCAGTTCGGCGTCGGCGGCTACCGGGTCGACTTCGCCGCTGCGCACCGCGACGACCCGGCCCGGATGATCCTGGCCGTCGAGGCCGACGGCGCGTCCTACCGGGACTCAGGGAGCGTCCGCGACCGGGACCGGCTGCGCAAGGAGCACCTGGAGCGGCTCGGCTGGCGGGTGCACCGGCTGTGGTCCACCAGCTGGTTCCAGGACACCGACGCCGAGCTGGCCCGGCTCCGCGAGGCCTACCAGGCGGCGGTCCGGGAGAACCCGCCCGCGCCGCCGCCTCCTTCTCCGGAGGAGGAACCGCCCGCGCCGGAGGCCAGCGACCAGCCGCGGGCCGCCCCGCCACCGTCAGCCGCGGCCGCCCCGCCCGGCGATCCGCACCCGCCGCCGGCCCGGGCTCTGGAGCGGCCGTCCCGGCCGGCCCTGGAGCGGGCCCCGGGGCAGGACCTGGACCGGCGGGATCCCGCGGTGCCCCCGAGGCTCTAGCCGCCGTAGCGGTCCTGGAGCCTTAGATGCCGGTGCCGAGGCTGCCCGGGGCCGAGGTCACCTGGCTGGGCGGCGGCAGCGTCACGTTCACCGGCTGGTTGATGGAGATGATGTCCAGCCTGGTGGTGATCGTGGTGCCCGAGCCCTTCTCCACGGTGATGACCCGGCGCATCTGGTGCTGCCCGTCGATCCAGATCGTGAACCGCACCTTCGTGATGCCCAGCGCGGCGATGCTCTGGGAGGTCATCTTGCGCAGCGCGGGCGGCAGCTTCTTCAGCTGGTCCGCGGCCGAGTAGGAGCCCTCGTACCGGGTCGTCTGGACGCCGTTGACCAGCTCAGTGCCGGTCTTGCGGAGGTCCCTGGACGCGGTCAGCGCCGCGGTCTGGTTCGCCGGGTTGGAGTTCTCCGCCGACTGGAGCAGCTGCCCGAGGGCCGCGCCCGTGCCGTTCTTGCCGGCCAGCGACAGCTTCACCCACGGCTTGCCGGTGCTGCCCATCCCGGGGATCTTGAGGTAGGCGACCTTGGTGGTCAGGATCTCGTTGACCGAGGCGGGCGGGATGCTCAGGTCCACCTGGGCCAGCAGCGTCGGCTTCAGCCGGAACTGCATGTTCCCGGTGATGTGCTCGGCGGTTGCCCCGGTCAGCGACTCGTCCATCCGGATCGAGTACGAGTTGATCTTCTTCGACTGCTCGGCCGCGGCCTGGATCGCCTGCGCCGCGGTCTCGCTGCCGGTCTGCCTGCCGGACCCCTGGTCGCCCTGGCCCGGCCCGCTGCTGCTGTGCTGCCCGCCGGCCGGGGTGAAGGCCGGCTGCGGGCTGCTGCTGCCGCACCCGGCCAGCGCCGCCAGCACGGCCCCGGCGGCCAGCAGCCCGGCTGCGGGCCGGACCGCAGGATGGAGGGTGCGGCGCCGCGTGACGCCGTACTTGGCAATCATCGCAATTCTCCCGGAAATAGGCGGGTCCGCGTCATGCTAGGGCCCGCCCCGGCCCCCCGCAATTCGGGCGGCCGGGCCCGCCGGGCAGCCGGTACGGTAGGCAGTCACGGAGGCGAGAGGAGCGCAAGTGACGGATCAGCGGCTGGCCCCTGGTGACCTGGCGCCGGACTTCACCCTGCCCGATGCGAACGGCCAGGAGCACACCCTGTCCGCGCTGCGCGGCCAGCGGGTGATCATCTACTTCTACCCGGCCGCGATGACCCCCGGCTGCACCAAGCAGGCCTGCGACTTCAGGGACAGCCTCAGCAGCCTGTCCGCCGCGGGCTTCGCCGTGCTCGGCATATCCCCGGACCCGCCGGCCAAGCTGGCCAGGTTCGCCGAGCGCGACGGCCTGACGTTCCCGCTGCTGTCCGACCCGGAGCGCAAAGTGCTCCAGGCCTACGGCGCCTACGGTGAGAAGATGCTGTACGGCAAGACGACCGTCGGCGTGATCAGGTCCACGTTCGTGGTGGGCGCGGACGGCCGGCTGGAGAAGGCGCAGTACGGCGTCAAGGCCACCGGCCACGTCGCCCGCCTGCGCGCCGAGCTGGGCGTCTGACCCGGCCGCCGGGGCCGTAGCCCAACGGCAGAGGCACAGGATTTAGGATCCTGCCAGTGTGGGTTCGAATCCCACCGGCCCCACCCAGGTGATGTCCCGCTCAGACGCCTTGGACTGCCTCCAGACGCCCGGAATTGACCGCATTGACGAACTCCTGATGGTCGCGTTCGTTCTGGTCGGCGTACCGCTCGGCGAAGCCGGTGATCGACTTGTCGAACGCGTCACTCTCGCCGAGGTAGGCGGCGATTGCGACCGGGTCGCCGGAGCGGGCGTGGGCGCGGGCCAGGGTCCAGCCGCACATGCGCGCATAGGAGGTGACACCCAGCGGCACCATCGTCTCGATATCCACTGAGCCCTTCATGTCGCGCAGCTGCCGCCAGTAGAAGTTGCGTTGCACGTCCAGTCCCTTGGTCCAGCCGAGGTAGATGTCGCTGGCCGCCTGCATCATCCGCTGCCCCTGCACCACCCGCTCGCCGTGCTGCCGGTAGCGGCTCTTGCCCACGTAGGGCTCGAGCACCGACGCCGTCGCCTCCTTGACCTGCAGGAACAGCGGGTCGTGCGCGTCGCGTCCCTGCAGCAGCACGATGAAGCACCGGGTCCCGACGCTGCCCACGCCGACCACCTTGCGGGCCGCATCGATGATCTCGAACCGCTCCAGCAGATGACGCCGGTCGTCTTGCAGGGTTTGCCGGTAGGCGCGGAACTGCTCATGGATCACGTGCTCGGCCTCGTCAGCCGACAGCCCGTAGGTGGCGGCCAGGTCGCGCAGCGGAATGATGATCGGCGGCTGGGAGACGATCCGGTAGCTGCCGTTGACCTGCTCGCCGAGCTTGGACAGCGCCTGCAGGCTGTCGCGCGTGCGGGCCTTCCCGGCGATCTTCCCCGCCCGCTTCTCGGCTTTCTTCGCCAGCTTCTCCTCCTGCTCATCCCTCTTCTCGGCCTTCTTCTCCTTCGCCTTCTTCGCCGTCTGGGCCTCTTGCCTGGTTTCGGCTACCGAGCGACGGATCGTGGCCATCAGCTCGTCCTCGTCCAGGTGCGCGTACCAGATGTCCATCGTGCCCATCTGCGCGAAGCCGCCCATCGCCTCCCGGTAGGCCCGCACTGACGCCAGCGTCGCCGCACGCGTGTCGGCCTTACCGAACCCGTTGTTGCGGCCGGCCACGGTGAAGCTGGCGGCCATCCGTTTCACGTCGTATTCAAACGGGCCCGGCAGCGTCTCGTCGAAGTCGTTCACATCGAACAGCAGCAGCCGCTCCGGGGAGGCGAACAGGCCGAAGTTCGACAGGTGAGCATCCCCGCACAGCTGGACCTTCAGCCCGGCCACCGGCGTCCCGGCCAGGTCGGCCGCCATGACCGTGGCCGCGCCGCGGTAGAAGGTGAACGGCGAGACCATCATCCGGCCATGCCGCACCGGCACCAGGTCCGGCTCGCGGGTCTTGTCCTGCTCCCCCAGCAGAGCGACCGGGTCCGGGCGGTCCGCCGCAGGGCTCCACTTGGTATGGGTCGATAGCGGCGCCTGGTCCTGGGCCTCCAGACCCTTGGCTTTGCGATCGCTGACGCTCGGATGCGTGACCTTCCTTGGGGCCATCCGGCTCACCTCCCGTTTGGGTTCCGGGCGGCCAGACGCCGGCCCGCGAGCGGCCGCCCCTTCGCCAAGCCGGAACCAGGACAAGCGAGCTGCCTGGGCAATCCGCTGTTACGCCAGCTTGTGCTGCCTTCTACCCTCCAGCGCAGCGCAGCGCGCCGCATCACCCAAAAGAAGGCATGATGCGATGGCGAACCGGTCAGCGGGGCTTCTCGCCGGTCTCGGCCAGCGCTGCGCCCTACCAGGACTCGAGCAGGGCGGGCAGCTCGGCCAGCCGCTCGATGACCGCGTCCGGCTCGGTGCCGTCGTAGGACGGGACCGAGCTGTGCGGGATCAGGATGGCCCGCATTCCCGCGCTCTTCGCGCCGTGCACGTCGTCATAGGGCCGGTCCCCGATGAACACGCAGCGGGCCGGGTCGCTGGCCCCGACCGCCTGCATGGCCGCGCGGAACGCCCCGGGGTGCGGCTTGGCCCAGTCGATCTCGCTGCTGTACACCGCGCCGTCGATCAGGCCGAGCACCCCGTCCCGGCGGAACACGTCCTCGTGCCAGGCCCGCGGCCACATCGTGTTGGACAGCACGCCGATCCTGATCCCGCGGGCGCGCAGCGACCGCAGCACCCTGGCCGCGTCCGGATCGGTGAACGTGTGCGGCTCCCACGCCCGCGTGTAGCTGGCCAGGAACTCCTCGGTCGGCGTGTGCCCGGCCCGGTCAAACACGTCGGTGAGCGTGGCGCTGCGGTGCTCGCGCGCGGACACCAGCCACAGCTCTTCCTCGGCCGCGCGAATGGCCTCGGCCATGGCCGCCACCTCATCGGGCGGCAGGTGCCCCTCGCACACGGCGCGCCACAGCGCCGCGTGGTCGACCGTGTGCCACGGGGTCAGCGTGCCGCCCCAGTCGAAGATAACCGCGTCAACCGCCACGGCCGCATCCTAGAATGCGGCGTTTGCGGGCGGGTGCACGCCGCTCCGGGCCTGGCCCGCGGGCGCGTCGGCGCACACCCCGGGCCGGGATCGCATTCCCGGGGCCGACCTGGAACACTATGGGAACCCTGTGGCGCCGAGTGGGCTACAGCAGCGAAGGGACACTGGCGATGCCTGATCCGGACAGCGCGGCAGTCGCACGGCGAAATGCCGCCGCGAACGGGCTGGCGCGCAGCACCAATCCGGACCAGCTGGTCGCCCAGATCGAGCGGACCCGGGAGAGCCTGGCCCAGACCATCGACGAGCTGGCCGACCGGGTCAGCCCGTCGAGCAACATCAGGAGGATGCGCGAGCGCGCCCGGCAGGAGGCCGAGCGCCCCGAGGTCCAGCTGGTCATCGCCGCGGCCGGCCTGCTCGTCGTGGGCTACGTCGTGTTCCGCGCGCTCCGCCGCAGCAGGTAGCAGCAAGCAGCGCGGCCCGGGTCCTGCCGCGGCTCAGCCGAACGATCGCCAGCGGCGGTTCGAGGTGCGCGGTCGCGGCGTTGTACCGGTCCAGGTCGCTGGCTGCCGCGCCGGGCACTAGCCGGCTTCTTTCGTCAGCTCCAGGTAGTCGTCCGCGGAGAGCATGCCGGCCGGCAGCTCGCCGCCGCTGGCCAGCGCGACCCTGAACAGCCAGCCCGCGCCGTACGGGTCGGCGTTGACCAGCCCGGGGTCCTCGTCGATCTCCTCGTTGATCTCGGTGACCTCACCGTCGACCGGGGAGTAGATGTCGCTGACCGACTTGGTCGACTCCACCTCGCCGCACGGCTCGCCCGCGGTGACCGTGGCGCCCACCGCGGGCAGCGACACGTACACCACGTCGCCGAGGGCCCGCTGCGCGTGGTCGGTGATGCCGACCGACGCGGTGGCGCCGTCCAGGCGGACCCACTCGTGCTCCGCCGTGTAGTGCAGTTCCGGTGGGACGGTCATCGTTGCCTCTCCTCTGCGGGACCGGTAGGGCCTGCGGTTCAGTGCCGGGCTGCGGGGTTTCGGCAGGGCGGCTGGCGGGTCAGTGCGGCCGGGCCCGGCTACGCCGGGCGCCGGTAGAACGGGAGCGGGACGGCCCGGGCAGGCTCCGCGCGGCCACGGATGTCCACCGCCAGCCGGCCGGCGCCGCCCCCGGGTTCGGCGGCCTGCCGGGCCGCCTCCGGCTCGAGGTAGGCCAGCGCGATCGGCACGCCCAGGGTCGGCGACGGCGCGCCGCTGGTCACGGTACCGCACGGCGCGCCGTCCCACAGCACGCCGTACCCGTGCCTGGGCACCCGGCGGGACTCGCCGGCCAGCCCGGTCAGCACCCGCCGCGGCCCGGCCTCGGCGGCCCGGGCCAGCGCGTCCCGGCCGACGAAGTCGCCGGGCTTGCTGAACTTGACCACCCGGCCGAGACCGGCCTCGAACGGCGTGATGTCCGGGCCCAGCTCGTTTCCGTACAGCGCCATGCCGGCCTCGAGCCGCAGCGTGTCGCGGGCCGCCAGCCCGGCCGGGACCAGCCCGTGGCCCGCGCCGGCCCCGGTCAGCGTGGCCCACAGCGGCTCGGCGTCGCCCGGCCGGGCGAAGATCTCGAACCCGTCCTCGCCGGTGTAGCCGGTCCTGGCCAGCATGACCGTGCGGCCGTCCACGGTGGCCGGGTGCCCGGCGTAGTAGCGCAGCGCGGTCAGGTCGGCGTCGGTCAGCGGGCCCAGGATGGCCGCCGCGGCCGGGCCCTGCAGCGCGATCAGCGCGTAGTCCGCGGTCTGGTCGGTGACCGTGGCCGACCGCCCGGCGGCCCGCTCGGCCAGCTCGGCGTGGACCCGCGCCGCGTTCGACGCGTTGGCCACCACCAGGAAGTCCTGGTCGCCCAGCCGGTACACGATGAGGTCGTCGAGGACCCCGCCGTCCGGCGCGCAGATCAGCGTGTACCGGGCCCGGCCGGGCGCCAGCCCGGACAGGTCGCCGGTCAGCGCGTAGTCCAGCGCCGCGGCCGCGTCCGGGCCGGTCACCGCGATCTCGCCCATGTGCGAGAGGTCGAACAGCCCGGCCGCGGTGCGCACGGCGGTGTGCTCGGCGGTCTCGCTGCCGTACCGCAGCGGCATCAGCCAGCCCGCGAAGTCGGTCAGTGTCGCACCCAGCCGCTCGTGCACGGCGGTTAGCGGGGTCCGCCGCGGCCCGGCGGCGTCGGGATCGCTCAACTGGCCCTCCGGTAGGCGGGGCGGTCCGGCGCGGGTCAGCCTACCGGGCGCAGCTGGGACGGACCGGCTCAGCCCGGCCGGACCGGCGGTTATGGGCCGGTGTGCCCCGAACAGTGCGCGAGTGCGGAAGCCCTCTCCGCGCGGCCCGCTGCCCGGCCCGCGGTCATTGTGATATCCCGGGAGGCATGGACCTGCTCACCGAAGACGAGATCGCTGCCGAGCTGAGCAAGGTGACCGGCTGGGCGCGGGACCGCGGCAGCATCACCTGCACCGTGACCCGGGACGACTTCCGCGGCGCGATGCTGTTCGCCGGGGCGGTGGCCTTCCTGGCCGAGGAGGCCGGCCACCACCCGGACATCACGATCCAGTGGAACCGGGTGACGCTGACCCTGTCGACTCACTCGGCCGGAGGCCTGACCGCGGCCGACTTCCGCCTGGCGGCGAAGATCAGCGCGCTGACCTGAGCCCGCCTTCCCCGGGCGGGCAGTGCCCGCCAGCGGGCGGCGCCACGCAACGCGCCGCCGCCGTCGCGGGCCGCCCAGGACCTGGCCCTTATTCGGCGGTCGGCCGGCGCACGGTACGGTATCCTTTGCCCATGCGCTCCACCCGGCTGCTCCTTACCTAGCCGCGCCGACTGATCCGTCGTTGGCGCGGCTGCCCCTCGTGAGCGAGGGGCATTTTGTTTGGACGCCGTATCTGGCGCGGCACCGGGCCGCTGAGCCCGGGGCCCACTTCCCGGCCGGACGGGAAGTTCGCGCTAGTCAGACCGATCAGACTTGGTGAGGGATCATGACAGCCGCCGAGAGCGCGGACCGGGTCCAGACCTACGACCCGCGCGCGATCCAGGAAAAATGGCAGGCCCGCTGGGAAGCGATGGACCTGTTCCGGGCCAGCGACGACCCGGAGGACACAAGACCGCGCCGCTACGTGCTGGACATGTTCCCGTACCCGTCCGGGGACCTGCACATGGGCCACGCCGAGGCGTACGCGGTGGCCGACGCGATGGCGCGGTACTACTTCCAGCGCGGTGACAACGTGCTGCACCCCATCGGCTGGGACGCGTTCGGCCTGCCCGCGGAGAACGCCGCCATCCGCGGCAACTCCCACCCCGCCGACTGGACCTACAAGAACATCGAGACTCAGGCGGCCTCGTTCCGGAGGTACGCGCTGTCCTTCGACTGGTCGCGCCGGCTGCAGACCTGCGACCCGGAGTACTACCAGTGGACCCAGTGGCTGTTCCTGCGGCTGCACGAGCGCGGCCTGGCGTACCGCAAGGACGGCTACGTCAACTGGTGCCCGGTCGACCAGACCGTGCTGGCCAACGAGCAGGTCATCAGCGGCAAGTGCGAGCGCTGCGGCTCCGAGGTCGCCCGCCGGTCGCTGACCCAGTGGTACTTCAAGATCACTGAGTACGCCGACCGGCTGCTGGCCGACATGGCCCCGCTGGAGGGCAAGTGGCCGGACCCGGTGCTGCTGATGCAGCGCAACTGGATCGGCCGCAGCGAGGGCGCGGAGGTCAGCTTCGCGATCGAGGGCATCGAGGGTGCCGAGGGCGCGGCCGAGCCGGTGACCGTGTTCACCACGCGGCCCGACACGCTGTACGGCGCGACGTTCTTCGTGGTCGCCGCGGACTCCGTGCTGGCCGCCGAGCTGTGCGCGCCCGAGCACCGCGCCGAGCTGGACGCCTACCTGGCCGACGTGCGCAAGCTGACCGACATCGAGCGGCAGGCCACCGACCGCGAGAAGACCGGCGTGTTCCTGGGCCGGTACGCGGTCAACCCGGTCAACGGTGAGCAGATCCCGGTCTGGGCGGCCGACTACGTGCTGCCCGACTACGGCACCGGCGCGATCATGGCCGTGCCCGCGCACGACCAGCGCGACCTGGACTTCGCCCGCAAGTTCGGGCTGCCGGTCCGCGTCGTGGTCGACACCGGCGGCCCGGACCCGGCGGAGACCGGTCAGGCCACGCCGGGGGAGGGGACGCTGGTCAACTCGGGCCCGCTGGACGGGCTGAGCAAGGCCGACGCGATCCAGACGATCACCGGCATCCTGGCCGAGCGCGGAACGGGCCAGGCCGCGGTCAACTACCGGCTGCGCGACTGGCTGGTCTCCCGGCAGCGGTTCTGGGGCGCGCCGATCCCGATCCTGTACTGCGAGGGCTGCGGCGAGGTTCCGGTGCCCGAGGAGGACCTGCCGGTCCGGCTGCCCGACCTGCGGGGGCAGGACCTGGCCCCCAAGGGCGTCTCGCCGCTGGCCGCGGCCAGCGAGTGGGTGAACACCACCTGCCCGAAGTGCGGCGGCCCGGCCAAGCGGGACACCGACACGATGGACACGTTCGTCGACTCGTCCTGGTACTTCCTGCGCTACTGCTCGCCGGGGTACACCGAGGGCGCGTTCGAGGTCGAGTCCGTCCGCCGCTGGTCGCCGGTCGACCTGTACGTCGGCGGCGTCGAGCACGCCATCCTGCACCTGCTGTACAGCCGGTTCTTCGTCAAGGTGCTGTACGACATGCGGATGGTGGACTTCGTCGAGCCGTTCACCGCCCTGATGAACCAGGGCCAGGTCATCAACCGCGGCAAGGCGATGTCCAAGTCGCTGGGCAACGGCGTCGACCTGGGCCAGCAGCTGGCCGCGCACGGCGTCGACGCGATCCGGCTGACCATGGTCTTCGCCAGCCCGCCCGAGGACGACGTCGACTGGGCGGACATGAACCCGGACGCGTCGGTCAAGTTCCTGGGGCGGGTGACGCGGATCGCGGCCGACGCGGGGACGGCCAGCGCGGCCGGGGCTGGCGCGGTCGCTTCGGGGGACATCGCCCTGCGGAAGGTCACCCACCGCACGATCAGCGAGGTGACCCGGCTGGTCGAGGGCACCCGCCTGAACGTCGCCGTGGCCCGGCTGATGGAGCTGGCCACCGCGACCCGGCGGGCCATCGACTCCGGCCCCGGCGCGGCCGACCCGGCGGTCCGTGAGGCCGCCGAGACCCTGGCCGTGCTGCTGTCCCTGTTCGCCCCGTACACCGCCGAGGAGTGCTGGGAGCTGCTGGGCCACCCGGCGTCGGTAGCCAAGGCCGGCTGGCCGTCCGCCGATCCCGCGCTGCTGGTCGAGGACCTGGTCACCTGCGTGGTCCAGGTGGCTGGCAAGGTCCGCGACCGGCTGGCGGTGCCACCCGGCGTCACCGCCGCTGAGCTGCGCGAACTGGCCCTGGCCGCGCCCGGCGTGAGCCGCACGCTGGCCGGCCGGGGCATCCGCACGGTGATCGTGCGCGAGCCCAAGCTGGTCAACATCGTGCCGGAATGACCGGCGAGCCGCAGCCCGGAGCGGCGCCACCCGGGGCGGGGGCGCCGCCCCGGGTGGCGGTGTTCACCCTCGGCGGCACGATCGCGATGGTGACCGAGCCGGGCTCGGCGGGTGCCGTGCCGGTGCTGGGCGCGTCGCAGCTGCTCGGGTCGGTGCCCGGTCTGGCGGGGCTGCCGGCCAGCCCGGTGCTGCACGATTTCCGCCAGCTGCCCAGCTCGGCGCTGAGCATCGCGGACGTGCTCGGCCTGTCCGCCGCGATTGCGGCCGAGCTGCGGGACGGCTGCGCGGGGGCGGTGGTCGTGCAGGGCACGGACACGATCGAGGAAACCAGTTTCCTGCTGGATCTGCTGCACGATGGCGATCAGCCGGTGGTGGTGACCGGCGCGATGCGCACCCGGGATGCCGCGGGGGCGGACGGGCCGGCCAACATGCTGGCCGCGATCCAGGCGGCGGCGAGCCCGGAGCTGGCCGGTCTCGGCGTGCTGGTGGTCTTCGCTGACGAGATTCACGCCGCGCGGCACGTCCGCAAGGCGCATGCGACGAGCATCGCGGCGTTTGTGTCGCCGTCGGCGGGGCCGGTGGGGCACGTGATCGAGGGGCGGGTCCGGCTGCTGGCCCGGCCGGTGCGGCCGGAGATCAGGCTGCCGGCGGGTCCGGGAGCGGGCGCGGGCGCCGGCGCTGCGCCGGCCGTCCGGGTCGGGCTGGTCACGATGGCGCTCGGCGACGACGGCGCGATGCTGCGCGCCGCGGCCGACGCAGGCATCCTGGATGGCCTGGTGGTGGCTGGTTTCGGCGCTGGGCACGTGCCGCCGTGCGTGGCCGGGATCATGTACGAGCTGGCGTCCAGGATGCCGGTCGTGATCGCGTCCCGGACCGGGGCCGGCACGGTGCTCGAGGGCACGTACGGCTGGGTCGGCTCGGAGATCGACCTCACGTCGCGTGATGTCATCAGTGCCGGCTTCCTCGATCCGCCCAAGGCCCGGCTGCTCCTGCACATACTGCTGTCCCGCGGCGCCAGCCGGGCGGATGTTGCCGCCGCGTTCGCCGCCGCAGGCGCCTAGCGATAGCCCTTCCAGGATTGACTACGGTGCCGGGGGCGCGGGCCACTCGCTCCAGCCCAGGGCCGCCCGGCGGGATTCAGCCGCGGCGAGCCTTTACCTCGCTTATCCCGCCAGGCTCAGACCCGGCGCAGGACGGCGACCACCTTGCCCAGAATGGCCGCGTCATCGCCGGGAATGGGCGTGTAGGCGGGGTTGTGCGGCATCAGCCAGACGTGTCCGTCGTCGGACCGCTTGAACGTCTTCACCGTGGCCTCGCCGTCGATCATCGCGGCGACGATCTCGCCGTTATCGGCCACCGGCTGCTGCCGGACCACGACCCAGTCGCCGTCGGTGATGGCCGCGTTCATCATTGAGTCCCCGACGACGTGCAGCAGGAACAGGGTGCCCTCGCCGACGATCTGCCGGGGGAGCGGGAAGATGTCCTCGACCGACTCCTCGGCCAGGATCGGCCCACCTGCGGCGATCCGGCCCAGCAGCGGGACGTAGGCGGCCTCCTGCGAGGCGATGTCCATCGGGGGCGTGCCCTCTTCGGCGGCCGGGTCGGGCCGTACGGCCGGGTGGCCGGGCAGCCGGACCTCCACCGTCCGCGGGCGGCCCGCATCCCGCCGGAGGTAGCCCTTGGCCTGCAACGTCGACAATTGGTACGACACGCTGGAGGTGCTGGTCAGCCCGACCGCCTCGCCGATTTCGCGCATGGACGGCGGATAGCCGCGGCGCTGCACGGATTCCCTGATGACCTGCAGGACCTTCCGCTGCCGCCAGGTCAGCACGTGACTGGGATCCGGGTGGTCCGGTGGTTCGGTGACGATCGCCGGAACGGTGCCCCGGGGCTTTCTGCCCGGCTTGCCTTTCGGCTTGGTGGCGGTCCCAGTTGCGGCGGCGGGCTCGCCACTGGGCGACGCCGTGCCCTGGGCCGCGGGGGCCTGCGGCACGGTCCCGTCGTCGTTGCTGGTACTCATCTCGGGCCTCCGGCTTGAATTTTCGCTTTCACGGCCGACGCTAGCGCGAGGCGTGCCGGATCTCAAACATCTGTTCGACGGAATCTCAAAGTGTCGTACCCGTGGGTTAGAACAGAACCAGCCGGCGTTCGATAGAACGGATTAGCGATAGAACAGGTGTACGATCGAACTGCCGTTCGGTTCTGGGAGGTTTCGATGAGCATCGTTCACGCGGAGCGAGACGGCACGCCAGCCAGCCGCCTGCCATCCCCGGCGGTAGCCGTGCCCCAGCCCCGCTGCTCCGATCCGGCCGCTGCCATGCCCGGCAACCCCACCCCGGCCGCACGGACCGCGCCCGCCGCGGCCCCCAGCCGCTCCCGCCCCGCCGCCCGGCCCGCGACCCCCAGCCGCCAGCACGTCCGCGCGGTCCTCACTGGCTCACCCCGCGGCGCCCGCTCCGCTCCGCGGCTGCGTATAGTGCGCCCCGGCGACCAGCCGGCCGCCTACCGGTCCCGGGCCACTGCCCGCCCCGGCCCTCCGCAGCCCAGCGACCAGCCAGGTCAGCGGCTGATGACCCAGCCGGCCCGCCCGCATCCCGCCCCGCCAACCGGGCTCCGCCTCACCCGCCGCGGCCGCCTCGTGCTGAGCGTCTTCGCCCTGACCCTGATCCTGGGCCTGATCACAATCCTCTGGGCCATCCTGGCCAACGGCGCCCAGGCCGCCAGCGGGCGCACCCACACCGGCTCCGTCTACCAGGGCCTGCGCCGCGTCACCGTGCTGCCCGGCCAGACCCTGTGGACCATAGCCCAGCACGCCGAGCCGTCCGCCGACCCGCGGACCGTGATCCCGCAGATCATGCAGATCAACGCGATCAGCAGCACCAGCCTTCAGCCCGGCGAGCAGCTATGGGTCCCGCGCGGCTGACCTCGCGCGCCGCCCCAGCCCGCCCCTCCGGGCGCCGGGCCGATCCCCGCCGCCCCAAGCTCAGCCAGCAGCCAGCCCCGCCAATGCCCAGTGCAGTCATGATGTGGCCGGCCGGCCCGCGGCCAGGTTCGGCAGCGCCGCTCTTCTCCCTTACACCAGCGGCGATCCCGCTGCGGAACGCCCCTGGCGGCGCGCTGGCCGCACCCGCGAACCACGCCGGCCGGTCAGGGACACGCCGCCGGAGCTTGCGTCTGGGCCCGCCCTGGACCACAATATCTAGTAGTTACATCAGTGTGATTTTGCTATAGGTTGTGTTTCTCGGGGTTTGATCGGCCGGGGAGGTGAGTGCGATGTTCTGCCCCTACTGCCGCAATCCCGATAGCCGGGTCATCGACAGCCGGACCGCGGACGATGGCGCCGCCATCCGCCGGCGCCGGTCGTGCCCCGGCTGCGGCCGCCGGTTCACCACCCAGGAGACAGTGATCCTGATGGTGAGCAAGCGGAGCGGCGTCACCGAGCCATTCACCCGGGAGAAGATCACCAACGGGGTGCGGAGGGCCTGCCAGGGCCGCCCGGTGACCGAGGACCAGCTGGCCATCCTGGCCCAGCGGGTCGAGGAAGCCATCCGGGCCCGTGGCTGCGCCGAGGTCCCGTCCCACGACGTGGGCCTGGCCATCCTGGGCCCGCTCCGCGAGCTGGACGAGGTGGCCTACCTGCGGTTCGCCTCGGTCTACCGCAGCTTCGAGTCGCTCGCCGACTTCGAAGCCGAAATCGCCACGCTGCGCGCCGCCCGCGCAGGAACGTGGCCAGCCGGGGCCGGTTCCCGCAACGAGGCCGAGCCCCAGAACGGGGCCGGCCCCAGCGCCCGCCCAGGCCACCAGGACCCGCCGGCCGTCCTGGCCGCGGCGGGCCTGGCCGTCCCGGGCCCGGGGCCCGGGTCGCACGACGAGCCGCGCACCCCGGACCAAGCCCGGCCCGGGCTGCGCGCATCAGCCCGGTAGCACCGGGCAGCAGCCGGCAGACATCTAAAAGGAGGCCCTGGCGGGGGGCCAGCAGCGACAGGTAAACCGGATCAGATCCCTGAAGGGGGAGGAAATGACCGAGACGGCCAGCGGGTCGGCACGGCAGGGTGGCAAGGGCGCACGCAAGGGGCTGACGATGCGCCGGATCCATACCCGCGCCGGCACGCATCCCTATGACGAAGTCACCTGGGAGCGCCGTGACGTCGTGATGACCAACTGGCGGGACGGCTCGGTCAACTTCGAGCAGCGCGGCGTCGAGTTCCCCGACTTCTGGTCGGTCAACGCCGCGAACATCGTCACCACCAAGTACTTCCGCGGCGCCGTCGGCACGCCGCAGCGGGAGGCCAGCCTCCGCCAGCTGATCGACCGCGTCGTCGGCGTCTACGTCACCGCCGGCCGCGAGAACGGCTACTTCGCCAGCGGCAAGGACGCCGAGATCTTCGAGCACGAGCTGAAGTACGCGCTGGTCCACCAGATCTTCAGCTTCAACTCGCCGGTCTGGTTCAACGTCGGCACGGCCTCCCCGCAGCAGGTCTCCGCCTGCTTCATCCTGGCCGTCGACGACACGATGGACTCGATCCTGGAGTGGTACAGGGAAGAAGGCCTCATCTTCAAGGGCGGCTCCGGCGCCGGCGTCAACCTCTCCCGCATCCGGTCCAGCAAGGAGCTCCTGAGCTCGGGCGGCACCGCCAGCGGCCCGGTGTCGTTCATGCGCGGCGCGGACGCCTCGGCCGGGACGATCAAGTCCGGCGGTGCCACCCGCCGGGCCGCCAAGATGGTCGTCCTCGACGTCGACCACCCGGACGTCGGGGAGTTCATCGAGACCAAGGCCCGAGAAGAGGACAAGATCCGCATCCTCCGCGACGCCGGCTTCGACATGGACCTCGGCGGCAAGGACATCACCAGCGTCCAGTACCAGAACGCCAACAACTCGGTCCGCGTCAACGACGACTTCATGCGCGCGGTCGAGTCCGGCGGCACGTTCGGCCTGACGTCCCGCCAGACCGGCGAGGTTCTCGACACCGTCGACGCCAAGGACCTGTTCCGCAAGCTGGCCAAGGCCGCCTGGGAGTGCGCCGACCCCGGCATCCAGTACGACGGCGCCATCAACGGCTGGCACACCTGCCCCGAGTCCGGCCGGATCAGCGCCAGCAACCCCTGCTCCGAGTACGTCCACCTGGACAACTCGTCGTGCAACCTGGCCAGCATCAACCTGCTGAAGTTCCTCCGCCACGACGACACGTTCGACGTCGAGAAGTTCCAGCGGATCACCGAGCTGATCATCACCGCGATGGACATCTCGATCTGCTTCGCCGACTTCCCGACCGAGAAGATCGCCGAGACCACGCGCGCGTACCGCCAGCTCGGCATCGGCTACGCCAACCTCGGCGCGCTGCTGATGGCCACCGGCCATGCCTATGACTCCGATGGCGGACGGGCGATCGCCGCCGCGATCACGTCCCTGATGACCGGCACCGCCTACCGCCGCTCGGCCGAACTGGCCCGCGTCGTAGGGCCGTATGACGGTTATTCGCGGAACGAAGCCGCGCACAAGAGCGTGATGGCCAAGCACGCCGAGGCCAGCGCCCGGATCGGGACCGTGGGCGGCATGGACGAGATCATCCTGGCCGCGGCCAACCACGCCTGGCAGGACACCCTCGCCCTCGGCGAGTCGCACGGCTACCGCAACGCGCAGGCCTCGCTGCTCGCCCCCACCGGCACCATCGGCCTCATGATGGACTGCGACACCACCGGCGTGGAGCCCGACCTGGCCCTGGTCAAGTTCAAGAAGCTGGTCGGCGGCGGCTCCATGCAGATCGTCAACCAGACCGTGCCGCGGGCCCTGAAGAACCTCGGCTACCAGCCGGAGCAGGCCGAGGCGATCATCGAGTACATCGCCGAGCACGGCCACGTGATCAACGCGCCCGGCCTGAAGCCCGAGCACTACGAGGTGTTCGACTGTGCGATGGGGGAGCGGGCCATCAGCCCGATGGGCCACGTCCGGATGATGGCCGCGGTCCAGCCCGCGCTGTCCGGGGCGATCAGCAAGACCGTGAACCTGCCCGAGTCGGCCACCATCGACGACGTCGAGAAGATCTACTTCGAGGGCTGGAAGCTCGGCCTCAAGGCGCTGGCCATCTACCGGGACAACTGCAAGGTCGGCCAGCCGCTGTCGGTGGCCAGGACGAAGCAGGCCGAAGCGCAGGCCGCGGCCCCGGACGCGGCCCCGGTCCCGCACGAGGTCCGCCCGGTCCGCCGCCGCCTGCCCAAGCGGCGCTCCGCCACCGTGACCCGGTTCTCCGTGTCCGGAGCCGAGGGCTACATGACCGCCTCGGAGTACCCCGACGACGGCGTCGGCGAGGTGTTCCTTAAGCTCGGCAAGCAGGGCTCGACGCTGGCCGGGGTCATGGACGCGTTCTCGGTGGCGATCTCGGTGGGCCTGCAGTACGGCATCCCGCTCGAGTCGTACGTGGCCAAGTTCACCAACATGCGGTTCGAGCCGGCCGGCATGACCGACGACCCGGACATCCGGATCGCCAGCTCGGTCATCGACTACATCTTCCGCCGCCTGGCCCTGGACCACCTCCCGTACGAGCAGCGGGCCGAGCTGAGCATCCTGTCCGCCGCCGAGCGGACCGCGCAGCTCGACAACGAGGGCGCCGGGTTCACGCCCGAGGAGGCCGACCCCGTCGAGATGGCTCAGTCCGTCCCGGTCGAGCCCGCCCCGCACAGCCGGGCCTCGCACGCGCCGGTGCCGGTGCACCCGCACAGCTCGATGGAGCTGATCGAGTCGCACCAGGGCCGCAGCGCCGACGCGCCGCTCTGCCTGACCTGCGGCACGAAGATGCGCCCGGCCGGCAGCTGCTACGTCTGCGAAGGCTGCGGCTCCACCAGCGGCTGCAGCTAG
>DASVBE010000367.1:0-20049 GCA_036375995.1 Streptosporangiaceae bacterium
GCGGTCCCGCCTGCAGGTCGAGCGGGGCCGCCGCGGCCGCCCGCACCCGGGTGATCGCCCGCACGTAGCCCGGCCGCACGATGCGTACCACGGTCATCACCAGCAACAGCAGCACGGCCGAACCGGCCGTCGTCCAGCCCACCCCGATCTGGTCGATGACCGGCCCCTGGGCGAGCGACCCGATGGGGTACGACACGCCCAGCGCGACCAGGTAGAAGCTCAGGATCCGGCCGCGGAACGCCCCCGGGGCGCGCAGCTGGACCAGCGTCGAGAGGCCGGACAGCACGCCGATGTAGACAAGGCCCACCGTGAACAAGGTCGCCGCGCCCCACCACGGCTGCTGCGACGTGGCGTACCCGATCAAGGTCACCGGCAGCAGCACGAGGCTGCCCGCCACCAGCCGGCCGAGCCCGATCCGCTCCCCCAGCGGCGCCAGGATCAGCGCGCCGGCCACCGCCCCGGCCCCCTGCGCGGTCGTCAGCAGGCCGGTGACCTGGGCGACCTCCCGCTCGCCCGCGCCGTGCGCGAGGTGGTGCGCCATGACCGGGACCAGCGCGATGAACGGCGAGGCGATGATGCCGACCACCGCGATCGTGCGGATCGCGGCCCAGCAGGTCGGCTCGGCCCGGGCCGCGGCCAGCCCGGCGCGCAGCGACGAGAACAGCCCGCCGCTGTGCGCCCGCGGCGGCGCGGGCAGCCGGATGAAGGCCAGCGCGGCCACCACGGCCAGGAACGACACCGCGTTGGCCACGAACGCGACCGGGTAGCCGAACGCGGCCACGGTCGCGCCGGCCAGCGCCGGGCCGGCGATCCGGCCCAGATTGAACAGCGCCGAGTTCAGCGACGCGGCGGCCAGGAACTCCGAGCGCGGCACCAGGTCGGGCAGGATCGCCTGCTGGAACGGGCCGACCAGGGCCGCCGCGCAGCCCTGCACGGTGACCAGGCCGAGCAGGACTACCGGGCTGGCCGGGCCGCGCGCGACGAGGATCGCGATCGCGACGGCGATGAGGCCCTCGGCCAGGTTGCCCGCAACGAGCACCGGCCGCCGCGGCAGCCGGTCGGCCAGGGCCCCGCCGATCGGGGAGACCAGGCCCAGCGGCAGGAACGCGCCGGCCGCGACGAGCACTGCCCAGGTGGCCTTGCCGGTCTGCGAGATGACCAGCGCGCCAACCGCCACCGTCTGCATCCAGGTCCCGATGACCGAGATCAGCCCGGCGCTCCAGAGCAGCGCGAAGCTGCGGTGCCGCAACGGCCGCAGCGCGGCGGTCGCGCCCCGTGAAGTCAGCACCCTTGCCACGCTACCGGCCTGCTGATCATTGCGGGCATCCGGGGATTGGCCCGGCCTTTACCCCCTGACCTGGTAGGAAAGGTGCGTGCCGCCGGCGCCCGGGTGATCACCGGGTCGCTGAGCCGCACCGGGGCCACGCTGAGCCGCCCGAAGAACCGGGTCCCGCCGCGTCAGCACCGCGGTAAACCCGCCCTTGTGCCCGGGTTGGCCCAGTGCCAGGCTGAAAGGCGGCCGCCCGGCGCCTTTGACCGGCCCGGGCGAGGGGATGCCAGCCGAGGCCAAAGGGGGCCGGACGGTGAGTGCAGCGATTGACCAGGTTCTGCTGGATGCCGTCGAAGCGGGCGTGGTGCCCAATGTCGCCGCGATCGCCGCGGACCGGGACGGGGTGATCTACGAGGGAGCCGTGGGCTACCGGGAGGTCGGCGGGCAGGACCCGGTCAGCACCGCCACGCACTTCCGGATCATGTCGATGACCAAGATGGTGGCCACCGCGGCGGCGCTCCAGCTGATCGAGCGGGGCAAGCTGGACGTGACCGCGCCGGTCGCCCAGTACTGCCCGGAGTTCGCCAGCATCCAGGTGCTCGACGGGTTCGACGGCGACACCCCGCGGCTGCGCCCGCCGGCCAGCCAGGCCACCGTGCACCAGCTGCTCACGCACACCTCCGGGCTCGGTTACTGGTTCTTCAACCCCGAGCTGGTCCGCTGGCACGAGGCCACCGGTATCCCGAACGTGGTCGCCGGCCTGAACTCGACGTTCACCGCGCCGCTGCTGACGGACCCGGGCACCCGCTACAACTACGGCATCAACGTCGACTGGCTGGGCCGCGTGATCGAAGCGATCACCGGCCAGACCCTGGACGTGGTGATCAAGGAGAACATCACCGGGCCGCTCGGCATGAACGAGACGACCTTCGCGATGACCGACGCCCAGCTCGCCAACTGCACGCCGGTGCACGTCAAGGACGAGGACGGGAACTGGGTCTCGGCCGGGGAGATCCTCAACCCGCACCCGGAGTGGATGGCCGGCGGGCACGGCCTGTACTCGACCCCGCGGGACTACATCAAGTTCCAGCGCGCCCTGCTGCGCGGCGGCGAGCTGGACGGCGAGCGGATCCTGGCGCCGGAGACCGTCGACCTGGCGTTCACCAACCAGATCGGCGACCTGGAGTTCCCGCCCGAGCTGCCGACCTGCGACCCGGCCGCGACCGCTGATTTCAATGCCGGCCCCGGCTGGAAGTGGGGCTACGGCCTGCTGCTCAACACCGAGGACTTCCCGGGCATGCGCAGGGCCGGCTCGGGCGCGTGGGCCGGGCTGTGCAACACGCACTTCTGGATCGACCGGGAAAGCGGGCTGTGCGCCTCGATCTTCAGCAACACGCTGCCGTTCGCCACACCCGACGCGTTCGGCATGTACGTGGGCTTCGAGCAGGCGCTGTATGCCTCACTCTGAGCCCTCATGAGCCCCCCTCAGGCGAGCGACTTGCGCGGGTGGGAGCCGTCCACGTAGCCGAGGAACGGCGGGTAGATGTTGTAGCCGAGCAGTTCCTGCAGCCGCTCGGGCAGGTCTCTGACCGTGTCCCGCGGCACGGCCAGGTAATGGTTCTCCTGGGCGCGCAGCCAGGACACCGCGTACTCCAGGATGACGCCGAGCCGCGGTGTGCCGGTCTGGTTGGCCCCGCCGCCGTGCCACAGGCTGCCCAGGTAGAACAGCACGGTCCCGGCGGGCAGCGTCGCCTGGCGGACCTCGTCGTCATCGGTGGGCGTGCGCCCCGGCGGCCAGCGGTGACTGCCGGGGATGAACCGGGTCGCGCCGTTGGCCTCGGTGAAGTCGTCCAGCGGCCACATGGTGTTGAGCACGACCGGCGGGTGCGGCTTGGTCAGCGGGTACACCGCGTCGTCGGTGTGCAGGATCTGGGCCTTCTCGCCGGGCCCGATCCGGATCCCGGTCGGCGCGCTCAGCTGGTAGTGGCCGAGAACGCGGTCGAGCACGTCCAGCAGCAGCGGGTGGATCGCGGCCTGGTCGA
Source organism: Streptosporangiaceae bacterium (assembly GCA_036375995.1). GTDB lineage: Bacteria > Actinomycetota > Actinomycetes > Streptosporangiales > Streptosporangiaceae > DASVBE01. The sequence goes on from DASVBE010000367.1 coordinate 3,313, forward strand.
ACGTGCGGGTCTTGGCGAACAGCGCGTAGACCCGCTGGGTGGAGAACCCCTCGAAGAAGTTGCGCCCGGTCGGCGTGCTGGCCAGGATCCGCGCCAGGTCCTCCCGGGCCGCGGCCAGTTCCCCGGGCGTCATCAGCCCGGACACGGCCACGTACCCGTCCTCGTCCAGCCGGCGCGCGACTTCCTCGCCGCTCGCCTCAGCGGCAGACAGGGCCTCGATCACGCCTGCGAGCCTAGGCTGGTCTCGCTGCCGAAACCAGCCCGCACCGGGGCCAGGACTCACCCTAACCCGGCAGCACGGCGCCAAGCTGCTGCATCATGCCCAGGTCGTCGCGGACGGCCCACCGCTCGGCGATCCGGCCCTGCTCCAGCCGGTACATGAACGCCACCTCGCGGGTGTACGCCCCGGCCGGGATCGCCACCCCGCGGAACTCCCCGCCCGGCCAGTGCCCGGCCCGCACGCCGTACTGCACGACATGGTCGCCGTCGGCCACGACGACGAGCCGGTCCCAGCGGTCCGACACCCAGCGGCGCCGGCCCTGAGTGCTGAGGAACTCGCGCGTCCCGGCCAGACCGGCCGGCCGGCCCGGGGCCAGCGCATGGTTGACCATGCCCGGCGTGCAGAGCAGGTCAAGCTGATCCAGATCCTGGGTGTTGATCAGCGCGTCGAAGCGCTCGACGACGTCGCGGTTTGCCGCAGCGGTCATGGCTGGCCTCCCGTTCAAATTAGCGAGAGTTTAACTCTTGTGATATGAGTGCTACTATCGTCAATATGACGGAGCCTGTCAAGACCCAGCGGCGCTACGACAACTCGCGGCGCGAGGCCCAGTCCCGGGCGACCCGAGCCCAGGTCGTGGCGGCGGCGGGCGACCTGTTCCTGGCCCGCGGCTACCCGGCCACGACCATCGAGGCTGTTGCTGTCGCCGCAGACGTGCCGGTGGCCAGCGTCTACCGGCTGTTCGGGGCCAAGAAGGCCATTCTCAGCGCGGTCCTGCAGGTCGCCTTCGTCGGCGATGATGAGCCGGCTGGGTTGCACGACCGTCCCGAGGCGCAGGCCGCAGCCGCCCAGTCGGATCCCCGGGCCCTGCTGGCCGGCTACGCCCGGGTGGCCAGGAGCGTGCTGACCCGGTCCGGGCCGCTGCAGCAGATGCTCAGGGTCGCCGCCGAGGCCGACCCGGAGTGCGCCGACCTGGCCGGGACCTTCCGCCAGCAGCGCCTGGCCGGCCAGTCCCTGGTCGCCAGGGAGCTGGCGGCCCGCGGCGCGCTGGCCCCCGGCCTGACCGAGGAGGCGGCGCTGGACACGATCTACACGCTGATGTCGCCCGAGGTGCACAGGCTGCTCACGGTCGAGCGCAAGCTCAGTGCGGACCAGTACGAGGACTGGCTGGCCCGCGCCCTGGCCGCCACTCTGCTGGACGGCGCAGCCCGGCCAATGCAACCCTGAGCCCAGCTGATCGGGAGGCCATTGTGGGAACCGTAGATGGCGCGGCGCTGCGTGCCGTGCAGCAGCCGCTCAAAGACGCCTACCGGCAGGACCCTGGTCAGGCGATGATCACCCTGCGCGCCGACGGCGAACTAGGCGCGGAGGCCGTCAGCTGCTCAGTAGCCACCGGCCAGGCCCTAACAGAGGCGGGCCTTCACCCGGCCACCGGTGGCGATGGTTCTCTGGCCTGCTCCGGCGACATGCTCCTGCAAGCCCTGGTCGCCTGCGCAGGCGTAACCCTCCGCGCGGTGGCGGCGTCCCTGGGCATCGACGTCCCGTCAGGCACCGTTCACGCCGAAGGCGACCTGGACTTCCGCGGCACGCTGGCCGTCGACCGGGAGGCGCAAGTCGGCTTCACCGCCATCCGCCTGAGCTTCGACCTGAACACAGACGCAGACGACGAGAAGCTGGCCACCCTGCTAAAGCTGACCGAACGCTACTGCGTCGTCTACCAGACCCTGGCCCGCCCCGCCCGGCTGACCGCCACGGTCACCGGCTCCCCGTCACCGGGCTCCGGGGACGTCTGACAGCGTTCTGGATAGCCATTTGTCCTGCTGGGCGAGATGGTACGCGCCGCCTCCTTCGTGGCCGTTCCATTCGTACACCTGGATCTCCTTTGGCCCGCCGTAGTGGTTGAAGCATGCGTAGACGCCCGACGGCGGGCAGGTCTCGTCGCCGAGGGCAACGCCGAAGTGCGCGGGGCAGCGTGCGTCGCGGGCCAGCACGGCGAGGTCGAAATAGGCAAGCGTCTCGAAGGCCTGGCCGGCCAGCTGGTGATGGGTGTGGCACCACGTCACTAGCTCGGGGTAGGGCCCGGTATTCGCCACCCGCGCGGAGCGGCGGATGTGGCACAGGAAAGGAACGTTTGGCATCGCGGCCGCGACTCCCCCGTGCAGTGATGCGGTGACCAGCGATAGCGCGCCACCCTGGCTGGTGCCCGTGGTGACGAGCAGATCCGGGCTGCTCTGCGGGAGCTGCCCGGCGGCGTCAACCGCGCGGACGGCGTCGGTGAACAGGCGGCGGTAATAGTAGCTCTCCCGGTCCGGCAGGCCATCGGTGAGGAAGCCCGGTACGTGCGGGCGTCCTGCCGTGCCCTGGTCCGCGGTGTCGCCGGCCCGCCAGGTGCTGCCCTGGCCCCGGGTATCCATGATCAGATGCGGGTAGCCGGACGCCGACCAGAAGAGCAGCTCGTGCGGGAGCCCCCGGCCGCCGCCGTAGCCGATGTACTCAATGATCGTGGGACGGGGCTCCGCCAGGCCGCGTGGCACCAGATACCACGCCTTGACCGGGTGCCCGCCGAAACCAGCGAACGTGACGTCGTAGACCTCCATCGTGCGCAGCGGCGTATCGCGCACTCGCACCACGCTGACGTCGAGCGGGAACGCTGCCGAGCTGGCCAGCGTCGATTCCCAGAAATCGTGCAGATCGTGCGGCACAGGCAGGTCGGGCCGGTATCCCTCGAGCTCTTCCCGCTCCATATCCGTGAAAATCTCTGGCCTCCCGGGTTACTTGGGTGGTTCCTTGAGCGCCATTACCTGATCCGCCGCGCTGAATCCATCGAGGATGGCGTCCTCCATGGAGCCGTACGTCCAGCCGCCATAACGGCCGCACGAGAACACCCGGTGCCCGGCGAGCCACCCGACGATGATGTCCACGGCATCCTGCCGCATATCGTCGAACACGACGTAGGCGTGCTCGACATCATGCTGCTCGGCGAACAGCACATCGCCGGCGGAGGCGACGGCACCCATGCGGGCCAGGCCGTGGATGACCCCGGGCAGGTCGGCGGGCCCGGCCGGGTCCCCGATCTCAACCCAGAGCGCCGCGCACCCGGGCGGCGCCATCTGCGGCGCGGCGTTCGTGAAGACACCCATGCGGTAGAAGGGGTAGGGGCTGTCGGGCACGTAGATCCAGTGTTCCCGGATCGGCGACGGCGACCGCAGCCCGACGTTCAGGTAGCGCAGCGGGATGGACCGGAGATGACTGCGGGCCGCGCGCACCTGCGCGGGCAGCGACGGGATGCGGTCGAGCAAGTCGGGTAAGGGGATCGTGGACACCAGCGCGCGCCACCCCAGCCATTCCCTGGCCCCGCTCAGCCTGATCCGGCGGCCCGGCAGGTCGATCTCCTCGACGTCCGTCGACAACCGCAGGGCGAGCTTGCCGTGCTGAACGCGGGCCGCGAGCAGCGCACGGGGCAGAACGTCGATGCCACCGTGCACCGGGTAGAAGAACCGCGCGTTGTAACCCACGCGATCTTGCCGCAGGCCTAATGCCCCGCCGAGGACCTGGGCCGTGCTGGGCATCGGGAAGTAGCGCTCCAGCCACTCGAAGGTCAGCCGGTCGGCCGAGGCGCCCCAGAACTTCGTGTAATAGGGCACGAAGAAGTGCCTCGCCATCGCGGCGCCGAACTGCCCGACGACGAAGTCCTCGAACCTGTCCGGTGGCCCGTCTGGCCGGCCGATCTGCCGCGCCCGGGCTCCGAGGAAACCCGTCAGGCAGCGCAGCCTGATCTTCCATGGGAGCCATCCGATGTGGGCCTGGAACGGATAGGGCACCATCACACCGCTGGTCCACACCCTCGCACGCCGGCTGATCTCGATCAGGCCGTGCCCGGCCAGCAGTTCGAGGACGAGTTCCCTGACGGCCGCGTTCCTGAGATGCAGCCAGTGGCCGGTGACATCGAAGGCGAAGCCGTCGCGCCGGTGGGTGCGGGCTTTCCCGCCGACGGTTTCCGCACGCTCTACCAGCGTCACAGGAAGCGACCGCAGGCGCAGGGCGGCGGCCAGCCCGGCCAGTCCTGCGCCCAGGACCACGACCGGGCCGTCCGGTGGATGCCCTGTCCCGGCGCAGTCCTCCCCCGGCATCGGCATCGTCCCGTCTGGCGCTCGCTCGATCGTCCCGGTGGTAACGGTATAGTCCCGGGACTTCCGGTTGGCCATCGGGCGCGGTGCCGCCCCGGGGCCGCGGATGAGCTAAGGGCACCCCGGCTATACGGTCGGCTCCGGGGCGGGAACGGCGCGGTCAGCGGCCGGGCGGCGGTAGCGGGTGAAGGCGGGCAGGGCCACGGCGATCGCCACCGCCGCGGCCACCGTGACCAGGCCGCCGGCTAGGGCGCTGATCGCCGGGCTGGTGAGCGAGCCGAGGGCGCCGGCTTCCAGGCTGCCGAGCTGGCCGCCGCCGGCGCCGACGACGTAATCCGCGGCCAGGACGCGGCCGCGGAGGGCGTCCGGGGTCACCGACTGGACGATGGCGCCGCGGAACACGACCGTGAACGTGTCCGCCGCGCCGGCCAGGGCCAGGCACGCCAGAGTGAGCCACAGCCACGGGGCCACCGCGAACCCGGCGAACGCGCCGCCCCACACCGCCACCGCGACCAGCATGGCGCGGCCCTGCCGGGCGGTGTGCACCGCCCGGCCGGACAGGGCCCCGCTGAGCAGGCCGCCGACGCCAATCGAAGCCATGAACAGGCCCAGGATGGCCGGGTTGCCGCCGAACCGCTCGGCGTTGATGGCCGGGAACAGGGCCACCGGCAAGCCGAAGACGGTCGCGCAGAGATCAGCCAGGAAGGCGCCGGCCAGCACCTGGGTGCGGCCGATGAAGCCGACTCCCGCGGCGATCGCGCGGAGGCCGGGACGGGGCGCTCCCGGCTGCGGCTTCATCCCGGGCAGCCGGGCCACCGCGTACAGCGACCCGGCGAAGGTCAGCACGTCGAGCGCGTAGCAGGCCCGCAGGCCGAGACCGGGCGTCGCGGTGATCAGGCCGGCCAGCGCGGGCCCGGCGGTGAGCATGACCTGGAAGCTGAGCCGGTTCAGCATCAGGCCGGCCGGCAGCTGGCTGGGCGTCAGCAGCGCGGGCACGAACGTGGCCTTGGCCGGTGCGGCGATCGCCTGGATCGTGGACTGCACCGCGACCAGCGCGTACAGCAGCCAGACGGACTGCAGCCCGGCAACGGCCTGCGCCGCGAACGCGGCCGACACGACGGTCAGCGCGGCACTGGTGATCAGCACGAGCCGGCGCCGGTCGGTGGCGTCCGCGACCGCCCCGCCGAGCAGGCCCATGGTCAGCAGCGGGACCATCTCGGCGATGCCGAGCGCGCCCACCGCGAACGTCGACCGGGTGATCCGGTAGACCTGCAGGGCGACCGCGAACGTGGTCAGCGCGCCGCCGACCGAGGACAGCGTGTTTCCGGCCCACAGCCGCCGGAAGGCCGGCGACTCCCGCAGCGGGGTCAGGTCCGCCAGCAGCCGGGCGCGCCTGGTCATGAACGCTCTCCTCCATGTCGCTGGCTCACGCTGGGCCTGGCTCACCTGGACGGAGTGGCCCGCACCGCAGATCCCGTACCCCTAAATATAACAGTACTTACGTAAGTGCTGTTATAATTTTTCCCATGAAGGAGAAGCGGGTGCCGGACCCGACCGAGCAGAGCGTGTGGCGGCCGCTCAGGCTGCTGCTCGACGCGATGGACGCGGACATCGCGCGGCTGTATGACGAGGCTGACCTGGGTGAGGTGCGGCCCAGCTTCGTGCTGGAGCTGATCCGGCTGCACTGGTACGGGCCGATGACGATCACCGAGCTGGCCCGGTCCGTGCAGCGCACCCACTCGGCGGTCAGCCAGAAGGTCGCCGCCATGCGCGCGGCCGGGCTCGTGCGCACCACGGTGGGGGCCGACGCGCGGAGCCGGCGGGTGGCGCTGACCGCCAAGGCCCGCCGGATCACCGCCAAGCTGGCCGCGGAGTGGCAGGCCACCGAGGCGTCCGTGCTCGAGCTGGAAGCCGAGCTCCCCTACCCGCTGACCCGGGTGGTGGCCGACATCGAGGCCGCGCTGGCCCGGCGCAGCTGGCACGACCGGATCGCGGACAAGCTGGCCGGGGACCCGGACTGGGGCTAGGCCCGCCCGCCCGCCCGCCGCGGCGCCGCCCAAAGCCTCGCGCCGACAGCGAAATCGCTGGGCCCGGACCGGGCCCCGGTGCGATCGTGAGCCCATGAGCACCGCTGAGTACGACCCGTTCGCCCCGGGCAAATGGGCGGTGGGAGTGCGCACGATCCAGGCCGCCGACCCGGCCCGGTCGCGGCTGTTCCCGGCCGAGATCTGGTATCCGGCCCGGGCCCCGGCCGGCCGTGAGCCGAGCCGGGAGGAACTCCGCGACGCGGCGGCGGCCGGGCTGGCCTGCCCGCTGATCATCTACTCGCACTTCAGCGGCGGGAGCCGGCGCAGCGCGTCGTTCCTGAGCACGCACCTGGCCAGCCACGGCTACATCGTGGCCGCGCTCGACCACTCCGAGGTGATCGCGCCCGAGCTGGCCCGGCCCGCGGACGGCGAGACCACGGAGCAGCAGTCGGCACGGATCGACGCCATCGTCGGATCCCGGGTGCCCGACGTCCAGTTCCTGCTCGATCACCTGCTGGGCGGTGGCGCGGCCGCGCTCGGGCTGAGCGTGACCCGGGTCGGCCTGGCCGGGCACAGCTTCGGCGGCTGGACCGTCCTGGCCACCGCCGACCACGAGCCGCGGGTGCACGCGGTCGTGGCGATGGCGCCGGGTGGCAGCTCCAACCCGCGGCCCGGGATCCTGCCCCTGACCCTGGACTTCGGCTGGGACCGGGAGCTGCCGGTGCTCTACCTGGCCGGCGACGAGGATGTGGCCACCCCGCTGGACGGGATCGCCGGGCTGTACGCCCGTACCCCGCCGCCCCGGCAGATGTTCGTCCTGCGCCAGGCCGACCACCAGCATTTCGCGGACGACGTGGAGGCCTCGCACGAGGCGCTGCGCAGCATGGAGCTGCCCGGCGACGCGGCCTGGATCCCCGGCGCGATGCGCCCGGCCAGCGAGCTGTGCCCGGGCGACGAGGCGCACGCGTTCACCCGCGGGCTGGCGCTGGCGCACCTGGACGCCGCGCTGCGCCGGTGCGACCTGGCCGCCGCGATCCTCGCCGCCGGGGCCAAGGACGCGCTCGCGGCGAGGAAGATCGGCGGCTACGAGTGGCCCGCGGCCGGCTGACACCCGGCTGACCGGTTACGCTCCGTCCGGTAAGGCCGGGGTCCGGGCTGGCGGCCCGGCGCGGCGGAGGGGCGGATGGCGATGATCAGGGCACTGACCGCGGACGACTACCCCGGGTGGCTGCCGCTGTGGCGGGGTTACCTGCGGTTCTACCGGGGCGAGGTCAGCGACGAGGTGACGCTCGGCACGTTCCGGCGGCTGGCCGCCGGGCTCGACGGGATGACCGGCCTGGTCGCCGAGGACCCGGCCGGCACCGGCCGCCTGGCCGGCCTGGCGCACCTGGTGTTCCACCCGTCGACCTGGGCGTCGCAGCCGTACTGCTATCTGGAGGACCTGTTCGTCACGCCGCCGGCCCGCGGTTCCGGCCTGTCCCGCCAGCTGATCGACGCGGTGTACGCCGAGGCCGACCGGCGCGGCGCGGCGCGGGTCTACTGGGAGACCCAGGAGTACAACGGGGCGGCCCGGTCGCTGTACGACCTGGTCGCGCACCGGACCTCATTCGTCATCTACGAGCGCTGACCTGACACGGCCAGCGCTGACCCCGCGCAACGAGCGCTGACCCCCACACGAAGGGACCGCCGATGATCCGCAACGTAGTGCTCGGCCGGCTGCGCGAGGCCGCCGGCCCGGACCAGCAGGGCGCGGACGCCGAGATGCTGCGCACGGGACTGGCCGGCATCGCCGCGCTGGACCTGCCCGGATGCCTGGACATGCGGACTGGCACTGACCTGGGCATCCGCGAGGGCGGCTGGGACTACGCGATCACCAACGACTGGCAGGACGAGGCGTCCTACCGGGCGTACGACGCGGACGAGGAGCACAACCGGCTGCGCCGGGAGATCTTCGGCGTGATCAGCCGGGAGATCGCAAGGGCGCAGATCGAGATCAGCTGACCGGCGCGGGGCCGGCCGCCTCGCGCAGCCGGCCCTTCATCAGCTTGCCGGTCTCCGTGCGCGGCAGCTCGTCCACGAACGCCACGCTGCGCGGCGCCTTGAACGCGGCGATCCGCTCCTTCACGAACGCGATGATCTGCTGCTCGAGCTCGGGGCCGGCCACCGCGCCCGGCGCGGGCTGCACGAACGCCTTGACCGACTCGCCCATCTCCGGGTCGGGAACGCCGATCACGGCCACGTCGTGGATGGCCGGGTGCAGCGCGAGAACGTTCTCGATCTCCTGCGGGTAGATGTTCACCCCGCCGGAGATGATCGTGAAGAACTTGCGGTCGGTGAGAAACAGGAACCCGTCCTCGTCCACGTAGCCGATGTCGCCCAGGCAGGTCCAGTTCTCGTGCTCGGGGTGCTGCGCGGCCCGGGTCTTCTCCGGCGCGTTGTGATACCGGAAGGCCACCTGCTCGGTCTCGAAGAACACCTCGCCGATCTGGCCGGGGCCCAGCTCGGCGCCGCCCTCGCCGCAGATGTGGACCGGGCCGAGCACGGACCGGCCGACCGTGCCCGGGTGCGACAGCCAGGTCGCGGAGTCGACCACGGTCATGCCGACGCCCTCGGTGCCCGCGTAGTACTCCACCAGCACCGGGCCCCACCACTCGATCATCCGCCGCTTGACCTCGACCGGGCAGGGCGCGGCCGCGTGCACGGCCAGCCGGATGCTCGACACGTCGTAACGGGCCCGGGTCTCGTCGGCCAGCTGCAGCATCCGGACGAACATCGTCGGCACGTACTGCCCGTGCGTGACCCGGTACTTCTCGATGATGGCCAGGGCCTGCTCGGCGTCGAACCGGCTCATCATCACGACCGTCCCGCCGACCGCCTGGATCGACGCGGACCAGCGCAGCGGCGCGGCGTGGTAGATCGGCGCGGGCGACAGGTAGACCGCGTCCTGGCCGACCCCGAAGACCAGCTCGACGAGCATCGACAGCGGGTCCGGGCCCGAGTCGATCTGGTCCCCGGAAAGCTCGGGGCGCACGCCCTTGGGCCGGCCGGTGGTGCCGGAGGAGTACAGCATGGTCGCGCCGCGGGGCTGGTCCGCGAACGGCTCGGCGGACGCGGCCGCGATCGTGTCCTCGTAGGAGCCGTAGCCGGGCACGGCGCCACCGTAGGCGAGGCGCAGGCCAGCCTCCGGGATGCCGTCCAGGATGGCCTGCCCGGTCTCCCCCTGGGCAGCCGAGATGATCAGCGCCTTGGCCCCGGAGTCGGCCACGATGTACGCGGTCTCCGGCGCGGTCAGGTGGTAGTTCACCGCGGTGATGTACATGCCGGACCGGACCGCGGCCCAGTACACCTCGAACGCGCGCAGGTGGTTCTCGGTCAGCAGCGCGACCACGTCGCCCGGGCGCAGGCCCGCGTCGTGCAGGACGTGCGCCAGCTGTACCGAGCGCCGCTCGAGCTCGGCGTAGGTCAGCGTCTCGCCGGTATCGGCCAGGATCGCCGCGGCTTTGCCGGGGTGATCCGCGGCGTGCCTGCCCGGGTACATCTGCGCTGGGCCTCCTAGTCCGAAGGTCAGTAACACAGCCGAAGGTCAGGAAAAAAGCCCGGGGTCCGGGCTTTAATCCTGGTCCGGCGACGCTGCCGGGCCAGGCCTTGCACGGTAAGCGAATCAGATTCCGGCCGGCGCTGGCTACCCCCCAGTAGCCGGCTCATGATCACGCAGGCTGATCACGGCTTCTCCCCTGGGCCCGCCCAGGGGAGAAGCCGTGATCGGATTCGTGCGCCAAGGTGCGCTCGGGCGGACCCAGCCTTAGCGGAGGACTTGTCCGATGCGTGATTCGCCAGCCTCAGCCCTTGTCGGTGCCGCTTCCGTTCCGCTTGTGCAGCCAGCTACGCGCCGGACGGCTGCGGGATCAGGCCCAGCTGCATGAGCAGCGAAAGCTGGTCGTAGTAGAGGTCCCCGCCGACGACGCGACCGCTCGAGTCGAAGTGCCACATCTCGCAGAGCGGCAGCGTGAACTGCTTGCCGGTGGCGGGGAATGGACCGAACGGCCCGTCCTGCGTGCCCACGACGGAGAAGGTGCACACGACCGTCTGGCCGGCGTCGATGTAGCGGGGGTCAATGATCTTGATGTCGGAGGAGGCCGCGACCCACCCCGGCAGGAAGTCCGTCCTGAACTCCTGGGGTGTCCTGAAGGTCCGGCCCTGAGAGTGGTCGGTCCAGCTGATGCTCCCTGCATACTGGCTGGTCATGGCCACGAAGTCCCTCTGGTTGAAGGCCTGGTGACCAGCGCGGTGGGTTTCGACATTCCTTGATTCCATGGCTTCTCCTGCGTGGCTGTTGCCGTCGGTGATGAGTCCATGGTTGTCGGCGCTCCTTGCGCGAACCGTTCTCCCGGCTTTCCCCGTCCTTTCCGTATCCTTGCCGCCGGCGATCTTCGTCGATGTGGAGGCGGCCCCGGAGGGGCCCTGGATCGACCAGTGGCGGCGCCGGCTGGAGGAGGTCCAGCTACGCGGGCTGGAGTGCTTTGCCGCCGCCGGCCTCGGCCTTGGCGGCCCGGCGCTGGCGCAAGCCGAGGAACGCGCCAGGACGCTGACCGAGCTGGCACCCTACCGCGAGACCGGGCACCGCCTCCTCATGGAAGCGCTCGCGCAGCGCGGCAACATCGCCGAGGCGCTCCGCGCCTACGAGCGGCTGCGAGTCCTGCTCCGGGAAGAACTCGGGATCATGCCCAGCCCCACCGTGCAAGGCGTCCACCGCAGGCTGCTGGAAAGCGCCCGCAGCTAAGGCAAGGATTACGGTGGGCTGGCCGCGGGTGTCAGATCCGCTCGGTAGCGTCGGCCCGTGGCTGATCAGAGAGACACCGGGCACCCGGTCACGGTCACCGAGGTGCCCGCCCGGCCCACCGCGGTCGTGGCCGCGGCGACCAGCTGGCCGGAGTACCCGTCGCTGTGGAAGACCCTGCTCGACGAGGTGTGGGCCTGCCTGCGGGCGAACGGCATCAACCGCGGCTGCCGGAACGTCATGCGCTACCTGGACGACCAGCCGAACGTCGAGGTCGGCGTGGAGCTGCTGCGGCCGTGCCCGCTGACCGGGCGGGTCGTCGCGTCGGAGCTGCCCGCCGGGCGGGTGGCGATGACCACGCACTGGGGCTCGTATGCGGAGCTCGGGGCGGCGCACGAGGCGGTCGTGGCGTATTGCGCGGCCCGCGGCCTGCGCCGGACCGGCCAGCGCTGGGAGGTCTACGGGCCGCACAACGACGACCCGGCCCAGGTGTGGACCGAGGTCTACTGGCAGCTGGCCTGACTCCCCCGAGGGGCCGGGCCGGCTTGGCGGCGTTTTGCCTGTCGAGGCTGCTTCAACCCCAGCCCCGGTCGGCGGGGACTTGCCGTTACGGCGGGCCAGGCGAGCGGGCGAGCCGGCCCGTACCGTACCTGAAGGCTACGGGCGGCGGGCCAGCAAGCGGCGGCGGCCGGCCGGTGCGGTCTCCGCGACCGGGTGGGCGAGCACCTCGTAGCCGGCGGGCAGCAGGCTTGCGGGCTCGCCGGGGTCCAGGCACCAGCCGGGCTCCAGCCCGGGACGGGACTGGCGCGCCTCGGCGGTGAACGCCTCCCAGGCCAGCAGCCCGCCCGGCGCGACCGCGGCCGCGGCGTCCGGGAACAGGTCCCGGTCCCAGTAACCGGTGCCCAGCACGACGGCGTAGCCGCCGGGCCCGGGCCGCCAGGCGCGCAGGTCGGCCTGGACCGGCGTGACCAGGTCGGCCAGGCCCCGGCGGGCGGCCTCCTTGGCCAGCATGGTCAGCGCCACCTCGGACGCATCCACCGCGATGACCTCCCGGCCCGCCGCGGCCGCGGCCAGTGCGCTGCCGGACGGGCCGCTGGCCAGGTCCAGCACCGGGCCGTCGGGCAGCGGCAGGGCCAGCGCCGCGGCGGCCAGCGGATGCGGGGTGAACCGGGCCGCGAACAGGTGCCGGTACCGGGCGTTCCACTTGAGCCGGTCGGGGTGGCCCTCCAGGTCCGGCGGCACGCCGGCGGAGGCGGCAGGGGCACGGTCCATGCCGCCATTGTGGCCGGCTAGGTCCCGTGCGTCTGGCCGGCTGGCTATGGGGGCTCCGCGTGCCGCGGCGATGGTCGTGCTAGCACGTGCCGCGGCCGGTCGCTGGCTTCCTGGCGGCCGTGGGCATGGCGGCGGGACGATGGCCGGGAGAGGGGGCCGGGTCATGCGCGCTGTGCTGCTGGTCGTGGCGGCCAGGTTCCGCCGGGGGTGGCGGGCCTGGCTGCTGCTCAGCCTGCTGGTTGCGCTGGTCAGCGGGGTGGCCATGGCCGCGGCCACGGCCGGGCGCCGGGCCGCGTCGGCGTTCCCCCGGTTCGTGGCCGAGCACGGGTTCGACGCCGCCGTGTACAGCGTCCGGCCGCTGCCCGGGCTGGCCCGGCTGCCCGAGGTCCGCCAGGTCATCCCCGGGGCCCTGCCCTTCGACGGCCCGGTCACGTGCGATTGCCCGCACCCGCTCGACCAGTCCGACCTGACCCTGCGGCTACTGCCCGGGCCCGGCGCGCTCGGCGAGGTAGTCAAGCTGGTGTCCGGGCGGATGCCGGCCGGGCCCGGGGAGGTGCTTGCCTCGTACAACCTGGCGCAGGACGGCAACGTGCGGATCGGCACCGCACTGCGGACACGGTTGTACGCCCCGTCCCAGCGGGGAGCGGTGCTGGCCGGCCTGGGCGGCGCTCCCTGGCCAAAGCCGGCCGGGCCTTTGGTGGCGCTCCGGGTAACTGGCATCGCGGTGGCGGAGGGCGAGTTCCCGTCCGGCACGTCGCCGACGCTGGAGGTCTACCTCAGCCCGGCGTTCGCGGCCGCGCACCCCGGCGTGCCCGCGCTGCCGATCTACTACGTGCGGCTCCGGCACGGCGCCGCGGACCTGGGCCAGTTCGAGGGCGAGAACGGCGTGCTGAAGGGCGCCGGGGTGCTGGACCAGGGCCGGCCGGCCGCCGCGATCGCCTCGTCGATCCGGCCGCAGGCGACCGGCTGGTGGGTGCTCGCCGGGCTGGCCGTGCTGGCCGGGCTCGCGGTCACCGGGCAGGCGCTGGCCCGGCAGGCGGCCGCCGAGGACTCCGATGACCCGGTGCTGGCCGCGCTGGGACTGCGCCTGGCGCAGCTGGCCGGGTCGAGCCTGGCCCGTGCCCTGGTTGTGGGGGCGGCCGGGGCGGTAGCCGGGGCCGGCCTGGCGGTAGCGCTGTCCCCGTTCACCCCGGCCGGCGAGGCCCGGCTGGCCGACCCATCCGCGGGGCTGCTCGCCGACTGGCCGGTGCTGGGCGCCGGAGCGCTGCTCACGGTCCTGGCCACCGCGATGCTCGGCGTGCTGCCTGTGCTGCGCAGCGCCCGGATCCGGTCCCGGATCCGGTCCCGGCCGGGGCTGGCCCCGGTGTACCGGCCGTCCGCGGTGGTGCACGCGCTGGCCTCGGCCGGCGCACCGCCCGCCGCGATCATCGGCACCCGGCGGGCGCTCCAGCGCGGCCGTCCCGGCGGCACGGCGGCGGGCGGAACCGTGCCGGTGGGCACGGCGCTGGCCGGCACGGCCACCGCGGTGGCGGCGCTGTGCGCGACCGCGGTGTTCGGCGCCAGCCTGGCGCGTCTGACCGCGTCGCCCGACCTGTACGGGGCGCCGTTCCAGCTGTTCTTCATCACGAGCGGGCCGGGCACCTTGTCGACCGAGAAGGGACTGCTCGCCGAGTTCCGCCGCGATCCGGGGCTGGCGCGGATCACGCTGATCCGGATCCCGTCCCTGACCGTCAACCAGGTCGTCGTGCGCGGCCTGGCCACCCGGGCAATCCGCGGGCCGGCGCTGCTGTCGGTGGCGGCGGGACGGCTGCCCGCGGGCGACCGGGAGATCGCACTGGGCGCGTCCACGATGCGGCAGACCGGCGCGCGCCTGGGCGGGATCGTCCGGGTGACGCTGCGGTCGCCGGCCGGCCTGCGGCGCACGATCCCGTTCACCGTGACCGGCGTGGTCCCGTTCGCCAGCGACCTGGGCACCGGCGGGCTCGGCACCGGCGCCGCGCTCACGCTGGCCGGCTACGACGCCGCGCTGTGCCCGCCGGGGACGTATACCGCGGTCTGCCGCCGCACCGCGGAACGCGGCCTGGGCAGCGCGATCCTGCTCCGCGGTGCCGACGGGCCGGCCGGCGCGGCAGCGCTGGAGCGGCACATCCGCCGCCATCCCAGCGACGCCTACCGGACCACGGTCCCGACCGCGCTGGTCAGCTTCGGCGAGTCGGCCAACTTCCCGCTGCTGCTCGGCGCGATGATCGTGCTGTGCGGGGCGGCGACGCTGGCGCACCTGCTGGCGGTCAGCGTCCGCCGCAGGCGGCGGGAGAACGGCCTGCTCAGCTCGCTTGGCTTCGTCCGGCGCCAGTTGGGCGAGATCCTGTTCTGGCAGGCCAGCACGGTTGCGGTGGCGGGCCTGCTGGCCGGGGTGCCGCTCGGGCTGGTGGCCGGTCACGCGATCTGGCGGGCGTTCGCCGCGAACCTGGGCGTGGTCGGGGTCGTGGTGCTGCCCGCGGGCATGATCGCGCTTCTCGGGGCCGGGGTGCTGGCGGCGGCGAACCTTCTCGCCGTGCTCCCCGCCCTGGCCGCAGGCCGGTCCCCGGCCGGCCCGGCCCTCAGGTCGGAGTAGCGCCGAACCCCTGCCCGGCGAAACGGGCCGGTGGGCCAATCCGCGCCCGGTTTGCATGGGTACGGCGCGAACCCGCTCCCGGGCCCGGCCGTTCCCTGGCTGGGACCAGGTTCGGAGAGGGGATCCGTGACGGACGAGACGGCAGGGCCGGTGACGAGCAGGGCCGACGCGCTGCGCGTGGTCGAGGCGATCGAGCGGCTGCTGGACGGCGGGCACTGGGCCGAGGCGGACGGACTGTACGTGACGCGGTGCGGCACCGGCCAGGTGTTCCGGCACCTGCCCGCGGCCGGGCTCGGGCAGCGCGCGGCCAGCGCGTTCGTGGCGACCCCGGACCGCCGGGCGGCGTGCTCTGACCGGCTGTCCCCCGGCGACCTCAGCTTCTACCTGAACGACTCCGGGCTGCACGCGATGCACGCCGGGGACCTGGCCGCCGCGCGCGAGTACCTTTCGGCCTCGGTGCAGCACGACCGCGGCACCGGGAACACCGCCCCGCTGTCCGCCGGCCTGCGGAACCTGGCCGAGTGCCTGGGCCGGCTGGGCCTGCCCGGCGCCGCGCTGGAGACCGCCACCGAGGCGCTGGACTGGGCCGAACGCAGCCTCGACGACCATCAGGTCCGCGACGCGCACGCCTGCCTGGCCTGGGCCGCGGGCCTGGCCGGCGACACCGCCCGGGCCGAGCAGCACTTCCTGGTCGCCGACCAGCTCGAGTTCGCCGACCACCAGGCCGGCGGCCACCACCTGTACTCCAGCCGCGGCGTCTGGTGGGCCGAATGGCTGGCCCGCACCGGCCGCCGCTGGGCAGCCTGCGTGCTGACCGACGACAACGAAGTCCTGTGCAGGAAACAGGGCTGGAACGGCGCCCTGGCCCGGTGCGAGCGCTTCCTCGGCCAGTTCGCCCTGGAGGACGAGGACCTCGACGACGCCGGCCGCTACCTCAGCGCCGCCACGACCCGCCTTCGCGACGCCGATTACCTCCCCGACCTCGCCGAAACCCTGCCGGCCCTCGCCGAGTACGCCAGCGCGGCCGGCGACCCAGCCGCAGCCGGCGAGTACCTGACTGAGGCGATCGCCATAGCCGCCCCCCGCAACCTGATCCCCGCTCACTGCGCCGCGCTGGCCACCCGCGCCCGCCTCCGCGGCGCCCAGGGCCGGCCCGACGCCGACGCTGCGCTGACCCTGGCCATCAGCCACGACCTGCCCTGGTCCGAACTAGACGCGCTCCGCGCCCACGCCGCCCTGGACGAAGCCGAGAACACAGACAATGGCTGGTCCGCCCGAGCCAGCATCCTGCGCACCCGGCTGATCCCACCTGGCCTGGACCGCGATCCGCTCAGGACAGTAGAACGCGAAGCCGCCGAGGCCACCCAGCAGGCCACCGCACCAGGCCAATCCCCAGAGCTATAGTGGCGGACCGTCTCCGCCGCAGCTGGCCTGAAAACGGGACAGGGCCCAGCCGCAGAGGAGCACCGAATGCCACCCGTCCCGCACCCACCAAGCCCTGCTCTCCCCCCTCCCGAGGGGGCAGCAGCCACCCGCCGCCACAGCGGGATCCGGGCATTCGCAACCCTGGTAGTCGTCAGTGTGCTGGCGGGGTGCAGTGGGCCGGGCGGCAGCGGGCACCCGGGCCGCGTCCGCGACGCCGCTTCGGCCGCCCAGGCGCCGCTCGCCCTGGCCAGCGGCGCGGCCGTGGACCCGGCAGGCAA
>DASVBE010000377.1:0-3636 GCA_036375995.1 Streptosporangiaceae bacterium
CGGGGCGCTCGTGATCAACCTGCTGCTGGTGGTGTACCTGGTGTGGAGCAAGCGGCTGTTCGGCGTGCGGGGCGGCAAGCAGGCTTACGAGGCGAGGCTGCGCACCGAGTCCTTCATCGAGGCGGAGCAGGTCGCCCTCGCCGCCGCCCAGCGGGCCGAGCAGCCGGTCGGGTCAGCCGAGCAGCCGGTCAGGTCAGCCGAGCAGCCCACCCGGCCGGCCGGCCGCCCTAAGCTGCCGGTCGAGCAGCCGGCCCGGTCGGCTGAGGAGTCCATCCCGCTGTCCGAGCGGCCGACGGTGCCCGATGAGCAGCCACTGCTGCCCTCGGAGCAGCCGACGGTGCCGGTCGAGCGCCCGGTGCTCCCGCTCGCCCCGGAGCCGCCCAGGACGGCGATGCTCCGGGTCGCCCGCCGCCCTCAGGCAGAGCCCGAGCTTGCTCAGGAAACCCCCGCCGGGCTCCCCGGCCCGGTCCCGAGGTAGCGCAGCACCGCGAGCACCCGGCGGTGGCCCGCGTCCCCCGGGTGCAGCCCGAGCTTGGCGAATATCGAGTTGATGTGCTTGCTCACCGCGCTGTCGGTGATCACCAGGGCCGCTCCGATCTCCGCGTTGGAGCGGCCCTCGGCCATCAGTGCCAGCACATGCCGTTCCCGTTCGGTCAGGTCGCCAAGCGGGTCGCCGCCCCGGCTGCCGACCCGGCGCACCAGCAGTTGCGCGACCACCTCCGGGTCGAGCGCGGTGCCGCCCGCGGCCACCCGGCGCAGCGCGTCGAGGAACTCGGCCACGTCCGCCACCCGGTCCTTGAGCAGGTAGCCGATGCTCCGGGTGTTGGCCGAGAGCAGGTCGGCGGCATAGCGCTCCTCGACGTACTGGGAGAGCACCAGGATCGCGATGTCCGGCCACTGGCTGCGGATGACCAGCGCGGCCTTGATGCCTTCGTCGGTATGGGTGGGCGGCATCCGCACGTCGGCGATCACCACGTCGGGGCGTTCCCGCTCGACCGCGGCCAGCAGCCCGGCCGCGTCCGCGGCGGTGGCCGCCACCTCGAACCCGGCGCTCTCCAGCAGCTTGGTCAGCCCGGCCAGCAGGAGCACCGAGTCCTCGGCGATCACCACGCGTCGTCCCTCCGCCACATAGGCCACGCTACGCCGGGTCCGCCCAGGAAACAGTGACGTAGGAACCCCGAACCGGGGTGAAGCTAGCCCCACCCCCGATCGTGAACCCTGCCGGATGGGCAGGTCCGCGCCACCGGCCTACCGTGGCTGTCATGACCGCACTCGCACTGCACCAAGACGCGCCGCTCCGGCGCCGTCCCCGGGTGCCATGGTCGCCGCGAGCCTGGAGCCAGGCCCTGTTCCTCACCGGTGGCATCCCGGCCCTGCTGGCCGTGCCGCTCCTCGTCCTGCTCCTGGGGTACGTGGTAAACCCACGTCCGCTGACCCTGGTGATTCCCGGCCTGGTACTAGGGCTGCTCGCGGCGCCGCTGCTCACCCGGCTCCACCGGCACCGCCTGCGCGCCACGGCCGGCGTGGAGATCCCCCCGCAGCCGCTGCTGCCGGCCGGGCTGAGCCGCGCCGGGATCCTCACGGCGGCTCGCACCGAGACCACCTGGCGCCAGCTCGGCTACCACTTCCTGGCCGCCCCCGCCCTGGCCATCGCGGCGATCACCGCGTTCGGCATGTGGCTGGCGGGCCTGCTCTACACGCTGGTCTACGCGTACGCGAGCGTGCTGCCCCCGGACAACCTGCTCCGGCACGGCCTGACGCACCGGCTGACCCCGACGTTCGTGGCCGTCCCCGTGGACGCCTACCTGACCGCCGGCGGGCTCGTCCTGCTGGCCGCCGCGCCGTTCGTCACCGCCGGGGTCGCGTCCCTCGACGTCCGGGTGACCCGGGCGCTGCTCGGCCCGAGCCGCGCCACCGAACTCGAGCACCGGGTCGAGCGCCTGACCCAGACCCGGGCCGGCGCGGTCGACGCGGCCGACGCCGAGCGGCGCCGCCTGGAGCGGAACCTGCACGACGGCACCCAGCAGCGGCTGGTCTCGCTGGCCATGAACCTGGGCATGGCCCGGGCCCAGGCCGCGACCGTCGAGCAAGCCCACCAGGCCATCGCGGACGCCCACGAGGAGACCAAGGCGGCCCTGGCCGAGCTGCGCAACCTGATCCGCGGCCTGCATCCGCCGGTGCTCGAGGACCGCGGCCTGGACGCGGCCCTGTCCGGGGTGGCGGCGCGGATGCCGATCCCGGTCAAGCTGACCGTGACCGTGCCGCGCCGCCCGTCGGCCACGATCGAGGCCGTCGCCTACTTCGTGGTCTCCGAGGGCCTCACCAACATCACCAAGCACTCCCAGGCGTCCCAGGCGGAGGTATTCGTGGAACAGGCGGGCGACCGGCTGCACATCATCGTCACCGACGACGGCGTAGGGGGCGCCGACCCGGACCGCGGCACCGGCCTGGCCGGGCTGGCCCGGCGGGCCGAGTCGGTCGACGGCACCCTGGACATCACCAGCCCGCTGGGCGGGCCGACCCTGCTGTCCGTGGACCTGCCATGCACGCGGTAACCGTGCCGGGCCGGTGGGCCTGGGGCGTGTCCGGCCTGCTGGCCGCGGCCGCGCTGGCGATCCCCGGCGCCCGCCTCATCGCGTCGGAGAAGTCGCCCTGGAATACGGCCGAGCCGTCGGCCGTCACGGTCAGGACCGTGGCCGTGACGCAGCCGGTCACCAGCCTGCTCGTGCAGAGCTACGGCGGCCGGGTCCGGGTCGCGGCGGGCCAGGTCAGCCACGTCCGGGTCACCGAGCGGATCGTCTACGAGCCGAAGGCAGGGCCGCCGGCCGTGGCCGAGTCGGTCTCCGGCGGCCGCCTCAGCCTGGGCGACCCGGCGTGCGCCCAGGCGGACTGCGCCGTCGACTTCAGCGTGACGGTGCCGTCGGCCGTCAGCGTCACCGTCGACACCCAGGGCGGCCCGGCGGTTATCTCGGCCGTCTCCGGCGTCTCCGGCACCACCGTGGACTCCGGCGGGGGACCGGTTCAGGTCACGCAGGTCACGGGCCCGCTCACGGTCCGCACCGGCGGCGGTCCCTTGATAATGAACGACGTGGCGGGTCCCATCCGGGCCGGCACCAGCGGCGGTGTGCTGACCGCCCGCGGGGTTACTGCCGCGACGGCCAGCCTCAGCACCGGTGGCGGCCCGGCGCAGGTCGTCTTCTCCGCGGCCCCGGACACGGTGACGCTCAGCACCAGCGGCGGCCCGGCGACACTGCGGCTGCCCGGCGGCCCCTACGCGCTCACCGCCGACAGCGACGGCGGCCCGGAGCTGATCGGGATCGCCACCGACCCGGCCGCCCGCGCCTCGATCAGGGTCACGAGCGGCGGCGGCCCGATCCTGGTCGCGCCGCCATCCGGATCCGGCAGCGTCCAGCCGCCTTCGCTGCCATCCGTGCCCGGCGGCGCCAACTAGCGGGTCAGCCCAGTCCGCCCAGCCCAGACCGGCCAGTCCGGCCAGCCCGGGCAGCCCAGTCCGCCCAGCCCAGCCAGCCCCATACCCGCCAGCCCTGGGCCGCCAGCCCTGGGCCGCCAGCCCTCCCCGGCCAGCCGCCGGGGAGGGCTTCGCGGGCGCTACGCCCCGGTGGCCGGAACCCCGGA
>DASVBE010000378.1:0-9114 GCA_036375995.1 Streptosporangiaceae bacterium
CAGCGGGATTCTCGACTTCGACTTTGCCCACCCCGACCTGCCCCTGGTCGATGTTGCGATCGCGGCCCTGATTCCCGAAGTCCAGGACTCGGCGCAGATCGCTGCCGGCTACTTCGGCGCGCGATCCCCGGCAGAACACGAGCTCGACCTGATCGCCACCGCCCAGCGGGCCCGCGCCCTGGGGCATGTCGCTTTCTTTACTGGCCGCTACGCCGGCGGAGATCACGGCGCGCTCGGCCAGATCCGGCTCGGTGCCGGCCTGCTCCTGCGCGCCGAACAACGCTGGCCCGCGCTGCGGGCCGCGATCGTGCGCGGCACCACCGGCTGACCAGGCCAGCTTGGCCGGCAAGGCGGAGATCTACCGGGGGATCAACCTGACCCTGACCGACGAACACGCAGCTCAGACGATCAAGGCCGTCGCTGACCTGGGCGAGATCAACCATGGGGTTACGGGTCGTGTCCGAGGGGGGACTTGAACCCCCATGCCCTTTTGGGGCACTAGCACCTCAAGCTAGCGCGTCTGCCTATTCCGCCACCCGGACGTGGCCAGGCACGGGTCGTCCCGCGCCGGGGTGCCTCACGATAGCAAACCTGGCCGGTCTGGGCGAAGGCGATCACCACTCCACCCCACCCGCCGACCCGCCGACGTGGACGGATGCGACGATAACCAGGTGACCGACCACGCCACCACCGCGCAGGAGGAGGTCGCCGCCCTCTGCAGCGACCTCATCAGGATCGACACCACCAACCCCGGTGACAGCTCTGGTCCCGGCGAACGCGCCGCCGCCGAGCATGTCGCCGCGATCCTGGCCGACGCGGGCCTCGAGCCGAGAATCCTCGAGTCCGAACCCACCCGCGCCAGCGTGGTCGCCCGCTGGGAAGGCACCGACCCCACCAGACCCGCCCTCCTCATCCACGGCCACCTCGACGTCGTCCCCGCCGACGCAGCCGACTGGCGGATCCACCCCTTCTCCGGCGAAATAAAGGACGGCTGCGTCTGGGGCCGCGGCGCCGTCGACATGAAGGACATGGACGCGATGATGCTGGCCGTCCTGCGCCAGCGCGCACGCGAAGGCCGGCGGCCGCCGCGGGACGTCGTCTTCGTCTTCCCCGCCGACGAGGAGGCCGGCGGCAAGTACGGCGCCCGCTTCCTGGTGGACGAGCACAGGGACCTCTTCGAGGGTGTCACCGAGGCCATCGGCGAAGTCGGCGGGTTCAGCACAACGATCGGCGGCCGCCGCCTCTACCCCCTGCAGACCGCGGAAAAGGGCATGGCCTGGATGCGCCTCACCGCGCAGGGCACGGCCGGCCATGGCTCCATGCTCCACGCCGACAACGCCGTCACCGAACTCGCGGAAACCGTCGCCCGCATCGGCCGCCACGAGTGGCCCATCCGCCTCACCCCCGCGGTCAGGGCGTTCCTCGCCGAAGCCGCCGAGGCCCTCGGCGTCGAGTTCACCCCCGAGACCGCCCGCGATGTCCTCGCCAAGCTCGGCCCCATCACCCGGATGGTCGGCGCCACCCTCACCAACACGGTGAACCCATCAGTCCTCAATGCCGGCTACAAGGTCAACGTCGTCCCCCAGCACGCCCAGGCCCAGCTCGACGGCCGCTTCCTGCCCGGCCACGAGGACGAGTTCCTGGCCGAGGTCGACAGCCTGCTCTCCGGCGGCGTCCGCCGCGAGTTCATCCACCACGACATCGCCGTCGAGACCACCTTCGACGGCGCCCTCTGCGACGCGATGACCGGCGCGCTCCTGGCCGAGGACCCCGACGCCCGCGTGGTCCCCTACTGCCTCTCCGCCGGCACCGACGCCAAGTCCTTCAGCCGCCTCGGCATCCGCTGCTTCGGCTTCACCCCGCTGCAGCTCCCCGCGGACCTGGACTTTTCTGGCATGTTCCACGGGATCGACGAGCGTGTCCCGGTCGACGCCCTGCGGTTCGGGGTCAGGGTGCTGGACCGCTTCCTTGACCTCTGCTAGGCAAGGAGTATTCCCGCCAGGATTGATTACGGTGGGTGCCGCGCGGGCCCCCGCCACGACGCCGCTCACTCCGCGGCGCCGGCCGGTGAAGGCCGGTCGTTACCGGAAGGTCAGCACCGGCCTGATCACCGGACGGCGCAGGGTCGCCTTGCGGCTGCCGTCGGCGTACAGGCTCATCCTGGCCAGTTCCCAATCGCCGTATTCGGCATGATCAGTCAGGATCTGGCGCGCAGTATCTCTCGACGTGCCGCGTGGCAAGTAGAGGACAAGGTAGGAGTACTGCACCATCATCCTCATTGTGCGCAGGCGGAGCCGTTGTTCAACATCCGTTGGGAAAAAGGTCGCCACCGGCAGGGAACAGCCAGACCGCCACCGTGAGTTGAAAGCTGAGGACGGGGAGTCGCAGGACCACCGTGCGCCTTCCGGGCTGCGCCCGGGGGCGTCGCGGGGCCTAATACCGCGCCAGCCGAGCGGCTAGTCCGCCCGATGCTTGTCGCTGGCCTGCGGTAGCCTCCAGGGCGTCCCGCGGATGTGAGGGTGAGAACGTGGCAGCACGAACGGCAACGAGGACGACGAGACGCGCGAGCTCCGGCGATACCGCCGGTGGTGCCCGGCGCCGGCTTGTCATCGTCGAGTCGCCGGCTAAGGCACGCACGATTGCCGGCTATCTCGGCCAGGGCTATGTGGTCGAGTCCAGCATCGGCCACATCCGCGACATGCCCGACAAGGCTGCCGAGATCCCGGCCAGGTACCGCAGCGAGCCGTGGGCCCGCCTCGGGGTGAACGTGGACCACGACTTCGAGCCCCTCTACGTCGTCAACACCGACAAGAAGCAGCAGGTCGCCAAGCTCAAGTCGCTCCTCAAGGACGCCGACGAGCTCCTGCTGGCCACTGATGAGGACCGCGAGGGCGAGGCCATCGCGTGGCATCTGCTGGAGGAACTCAAGCCCAAGGTGCCGGCCCACCGGATGGTGTTCCACGAGATCACCCCCGAGGCCATCGCCCAGGCCGTGGCCAACCCCAGGGACATGGACGAGGGGCTGGTCGACGCGTACCAGACCCGCCGGGTGCTGGACCGCCTCTACGGCTACGAAGTCTCGCCGGTGCTGTGGAAGAAGGTCATGCCGAAGCTGTCGGCGGGCCGGGTCCAGTCCGTCGCGATCCGCCTGGTGGTCGACCGCGAGCGGGAGCGGATCGCGTTCACCGGCGCCCAGTACTGGGACCTGGAGGCCGAGTTCGCGCCGCAGGACCAGGCCAAGGCCGCCGAGGTCGCCTCGTTTGGCGCCACCCTGGTCAGCGTCGACGGCAAGCGGGTCGCCCAGGGCCGCGACTTCGGCTCGAACGGCCAGCTGAAGACCGCGGACCTGCTGCACCTGGACGGCGCCGCGGCCGGCGCGCTGGCCGCCCGCCTGGACGGCGCGGCGTTCACCGTCGGCTCGGTCGAGCGCAAGCCCTACCGGCGCTCCCCGTACGCCCCGTTCCGCACCACCACGCTGCAGCAGGAAGCCTCCCGCAAGCTCGGCTTCTCGGCCAAGTACGCGATGCAGATCGCCCAGCGGCTGTACGAGAACGGCCACATCACGTATATGCGGACCGACTCGGTCACGCTGTCCCAGACCGCGATCGCCGCGGCCCGCGCCCAGGCCCGCGAGCTGTACGGGGCCGACTACGTGCCGGACGCGCCGCGCACCTACACCAGCAAGGTCAAGAGCGCCCAGGAGGCGCACGAGGCGATCCGCCCCGCCGGGGACCGGTTCCGCACAC
Source organism: Streptosporangiaceae bacterium (assembly GCA_036375995.1). Lineage (GTDB taxonomy): Bacteria > Actinomycetota > Actinomycetes > Streptosporangiales > Streptosporangiaceae > DASVBE01. The sequence continues at coordinate 3,747 of DASVBE010000378.1, forward strand.
CCGCCCAGGCCGGCCTGTCCGGCGACGAGCTGCGCCTCTACGACCTGATCTGGAAGCGCACGGTGGCCTCCCAGATGAAGGACGCGACCGGCGAGTCGGTCTCCGTCCGCGTCCTGGGTGACGCCGCGGCCGCCGCCGAGGGCCCCGCGGTGCGCGCCGAGTTCGCCGCCTCCGGCAAGGTCATCGGCTTCTACGGGTTCCTCAAGGCGTACGTCGAGGGCTCCGACGACCCGGACGCCGAGCTGGACGACAACCAGCGCCGCCTGCCGCCGCTGGCCGAGCGCGACCCGCTGACCGCGCTGCAGCTCGCCCCGGCCGAGCACGCCACCCGGCCGCCGGCCAGGTACACCGAGGCGTCGCTGATCAAGGAGCTGGAAGACCGGGAGATCGGCCGGCCGTCCACCTACGCCTCGATCATCGGCACGATCCTGGACCGCGGCTACGTGTTCAAGAAGGGCACCGCGCTGGTCCCGTCGTTCGTCGCGTTCGCCGTCGTCACCCTGCTGGAGCGGCACTTCGCCCAGCTGGTCGACTACGACTTCACCGCCCGGATGGAGGGCGCGCTGGACCAGATCGCCCGCGGCGACGCCGACCGGGTGCCCTGGCTGCGCCGCTTCTACTTCGGCGGCGACGACACCGAGGGCCTCAAGGAACTGGTCAGCGACCTGGGTGACATCGACGCCCGGGACGTCAGCTCGTTCCCGCTGGCGGGCACCGACATCGTCATCCGGGTCGGCCGGTACGGCCCGTACCTGGAGCGGGACGGCCAGCGGGTGAACGTGCCCGAGGGCACCGCGCCGGACGAGCTGACCCCCGAGCTGGCCGCGGAGCTGCTGTCCCGGCCCAGCGGGGACACCGAGCTGGGCACCGACCCGGCCACCGGCCGGATGATCGTGGCCAAGGCGGGCCGGTTCGGACCGTACGTCACCGAGGTGCTCGGCGACGATGCCCCGGCCTCGGCCAAGCCCCGGTCCGCCTCGCTGCTCACGTCGATGGCGCTGGACAGCATCACGCTGGACGACGCGCTGAAGCTGCTCACGCTGCCGCGCACGCTCGGCGAGCTGGACGGCGAGCCGGTCACCGTGCAGAACGGCCGCTACGGCCCGTACGTGAAGAAGGGCACCGACAGCCGGTCGCTGGAGAACGAGGACCAGCTGTTCACGCTCACGCTGGCCGAGGCCAAGGACCTGTTCGCACAGCCCAAGGCCCGTGGCCGGGCGGCCCGGGCGGCCGCCGCGCCGCCGCTGCGCGAGCTGGGCGAGGACCCGAACACCAAGAAGCCCATCGTGCTGAAGGAAGGCCGCTGGGGCCCGTACGCCACGGACGGCGAGACCAACGCCTCGCTGCGCAAGGGCGACGACATCGCGACGATCACCCTGCAGCGCGCCGCCGAGCTGCTGGCCGAGCGCCGCGCCGCCGGGCCGGCCGCCCCGCGCCGCCGGGCCGCCGGCACCGCCGCCACCCGGGCCAAGACCGCCACTAAAACCACCAAAACCGCCAAGCCGGCGGGCAAGGCGAAGGCCGCTACAACCCGCAAGAGCAGCAAGGCCAGCCCGGCCGGCCAGGGCTAACCGGGCGGCTGCCCAGTGGCTGCGCCGCCTGCCCGGCCCGTTCACCTTTCAGCCGATACGCTGACGCCGTGAACATTAGAGCCCCGGCCGGGCGCAGCAGCCGGGGGAATGTGCTGTCCATCCGCCCGTTCCGGCGGCTGTGGATTGCTACGTCGCTGTCCAGCCTGGGGGACTGGCTCAGCCTGCTGGCGCTGACCACGCTGGCCTCCGCGCTGACCGGCAGCCAGGGCCCGGCCGCGCAGGGCGCCGCGGTCGGCGGGGTCTGGCTGACCTCGCTGCTGCCCGCCCTGATCCTCGGCCCGCTGGCGGGCGCGGTCGCGGACAAGTTCGACCGCCGCCTGAACATGGTCGCCGGCGACGTGATCCGCGCCGCGCTGTACCTGTCCATCCCGCTGAACCTGACCCTCGGCCTGGTCAACAACCTGACCTGGATGTACCTGGCCCAGTTCCTGGCCTCGTGCGCGTCGCTGTTCTGGACCCCGGCCAAGGACGCCTCGGTGCCCAACCTGGTCGCGCCCGACCAGCTGGAAGAGGCTAACCAGCTCAGCCTGCTCACCACGTTCGGCACCGCGCCGGTCGCCGCGGCCCTGTTCGTCGTGCTGGCCTGGGTCAGCAATGCCCTCGGCGCCGCCGCGCACTACTTCACCAACGCGGCCAACGGCCAGGTCAACCTCGCGCTGTACTTCAACGCCGCCACCTTCGCGGTGTCCGCGCTGACCGTCTACTCGCTGCGCGAGATCGGCAGCGCCGCGGCCCGCGGGCAGATCTCCGCCCCGTCCGTGCTGAAGTCCATCTGGGAAGGCTGGCGGTTCATCGGCCGCACCCAGGTGGTCCGCGGCCTGGTGATCGGGATGGTCGGCGCGTTCGCGGCCGGCGGCGTCGTGGTCGGCCTCGGCCAGCCCTACGTGCAGAACACCCTGCACGGCGGCTCGGCCGGCTGGGGTGTCGTGTTCGCCACGATCTTCATCGGGCTGGCCGCGGGCATGTTCCTCGGCCTGCGGATCCTGGGCGGCTTCAGCCGCCGCCGGCTGTTCGGGCTGGCCATCGCCGGGGCCGGGCTGCCGCTCGCGCTGATCGGGCTGATCCCGAACCTGGCCGTGGTCACCGTGCTGGTCGTCCTCCTCGGCGGCTGCGCAGGTATCGCCTACGTCACCGGCTACACGATCGTCGGCCTGGAGGTCGACGACGACACCCGCGGCCGGACGTTCGCGTTCCTCCAGTCCGCCATCCGGGTGATCATGTTCTCCGTGATCGCGATCGCGCCGTTCCTGGCCGCCGCGTTCACCGAGGCGGTGCACAGCCTGACCGGCTCGACCACGGTCCGCGTCGGCAACATCCGCTACCTCGGTGTCGGGTTCAACTTCGTGCTGCTGCTGGCCGCGGTGGTGGCGGTGCTGCTCGGCGTCATCTCCTACCGGCAGATGGACGACCGCCGCGGCGTGCCCCTGCTGGCCGACCTGACCTCGGTGCTGCGCAGCGAGGATTTCCGGCCGGTGCCCGGCCAGCCCGCCGCCGGCGCGCAGGCTCCCGAGCCCGTCCGCCGCGGCCTGCTGCTGGCCCTGGAGGGCGGCGAGGGCGCGGGCAAGTCCACCCAGGCCAGGCTGCTCGCGATCTGGCTCCGCGACCAGGGCTTCGACGTGGTCGCCACGCACGAGCCCGGCGCCACGAAGATCGGCATGCGGCTGCGGGCGCTGCTCCTCGACACCGCGCACACCGGGCTTTCCCGGCGGGCCGAGACTTTGCTGTACGCCGCCGATCGCGCGGAGCACATCGCCTCGGTCATCGCCCCCGCGCTGGAACGCGGCGGCATCGTGGTCACCGACCGGTACGTGGACTCGTCCCTGGCCTACCAGGGCGCGGGCCGGCGCCTCCCGGTCGAGGACATCGCCCAGCTGAACGACTGGGCCACCGGCGGGATCCGCCCGGACCTGACCGTCATCCTGGACCTGCCGCCCGAGGCCGGGCTGCGCCGCCGGGAACGGTCCGCGGACCGGCTGGAAGCCGAGCCGGCCGAGTTCCACGAGCGGGTCAGGGCCGGGTTCCTGAAGCTGGCCGCCGAGGGCGGTCCCGACCGCTACCTGGTGCTCGACGCCACCCGGCCGGCCAGCGAGCTCAGCCGGGCCATCCAGGAGCGGGTCAGGGAGCTGCTGCCCGACCCGGTGCCGCTGACCACCGAGGAAATCACCGGCAGCATGCCGGCGATCCGCGAATGACCGGTAATCCAGGATGACCGGCAATCCGGGAACGGCGGGCGGGCCGGACGTGCCCGTGCCTGATGTGCCCGTGCCTGAGGGTCCTGTGCCTGAGGGTCCTGTGCCTGAGGTTCCTGTGCCTGATGTTTTTGGCGGGCTGGCCGGCCAGGAGCAGGTCGTCGCCCAGCTCCGGGCCGCGGCCGCCGCCGGTCCTGGCGGGACCGGGCACGCCTGGCTGTTCACCGGGCCGCCGGGGTCCGGCCGGTCCACCGCGGCCCGGGCGTTCGCCGCCGCCGTGCTGTGCAAAACCGGCGGCTGCGGCCGCTGCCCGTCCTGCCGCCAGGTCGCCGGGGGCACGCACGCGGACCTGCTGCTGGTCCAGCCGGACGGGCTGTCCTACGGCGTGAAGCAGACCAGGGACCTGGTGCTCCGCGCGGCCACCGCGCCGGTCTACGGCCGGTTCCGGGTCGTGCTGTTCGAAGACGCCGACCGGGCCACCGAGCAGGCCGCGAACGCGCTGCTCAAGGCCATCGAGGAACCCGCGCCGCGGACGATCTGGCTGCTCTGCGCGCCGTCCGCGGCGGACCTGCCGGTGACGATCAGATCCCGGTGCCGGCTGGTCACGCTGCGGATCCCGCCCGCCCAGGCGGTCGCCGAGGTGCTGGCCGCCGAGGGCGTGCCGGAGGACCAGGCGCTGCTGGCCGCCCGGGCCGCGCAGGGCCACATCGGCCGGGCCCGGCGGCTGGCCACCGACCCCGACGCCGCGGCCCGGCGCGCCGAGGTGCTCCGCCTGCCGTCCCGGGCCACGTCCCTGGGCCCGGCGCTGGCCGCGGCCGCGTCCCTGGTCAAGGCGGCCGAGGCGGAGGCCGCCGCGGTCAGCGAGGAACTCGACGTGCCCGAGCGCGAGGCGCTCCGCAAGGCGTTCGGCGAAGGCTCGACCGGCAAGGGCGTGGCCACCGCGCTGCGCGGCGGGGCCGGGGCGCTGAAGGAGCTGGAGGACCGGCAGAAGTCCCGGGCGACCCGGCACAAGCGCGACTCGCTCGACCGGGCCCTGCTCGACCTGGCCAGCTTCTACCGGGACGTGCTCACCCTCCAGTTCGGCGCCGGGGTGGACCTGGCCAACGCTGCGCTCCAAGCCGAGCTGGAGCAGCAGGCCGCGGCCGGCCCGCCGGAGGCCACCGTGCGCAAGCTGGAGGCCATCATGGCCTGCCGGGTCCGGCTGGAGGGCAATGTCGCCCCGCTGCTGGCCGTCGAGGAAATGGCCATCGCGCTCGCTGGCGTATAGCGGTATCCGGCGAGCAGCAATCGGCGGGCTCGTGCGTAGGAAAGGCATGAGCTACCCGCTACCGGCCGCGGGCGCCGCCCCGGCTGCGGCCAGCCGCCACGCGGTGACGTTGCTGTTCCGGGCTGAACGACCCCGGCTTCGAGGCCTGGTGACCGCTGTTCGTAACCGGGCCGTAATGTGGGGCCATGGGCATGATGATGGCCGTGGCCTTCCAGCGGCACGGCCGGCTGTACTACCTCGACCCGGGGCCGTACACACCGGCCGTCGGCGACCGCGTGCTCGTGCCCACCGATTCCGGGCCTGAAGTGGCCGAATGCATC
>DASVBE010000380.1:0-3905 GCA_036375995.1 Streptosporangiaceae bacterium
TCAGTACGGGTGCGCCGCCAGGGACTCGAACCCCGAACCCGCGGATTAAGAGTCCGCTGCTCTGCCAATTGAGCTAGCGGCGCTAGGAACGCTGGGAAGCTTAGCAGCATCAGGCAGACCGTGCGAAACGCTCATGATCGCTCAGGCGGGCGGGTGCTGCGGGAGTGCCGTCAGTGGCCGAGGAACCGCCCGAACAGGTCCGCGGCCCGGGACGGGCGCCCCGTGCGGGCCTCCTGGCGGTCGGCGAAACTCATCAGCTGGAGCCCGGCGTTGGCCCCCAGCCAGCGCAGCGGCTCGGTCTCCCAGCGCGGCGACCGGTGGCCGACCCACGGCAGGCGGGTCAGCGCGGTGTCCTGGCCCAGGATCAGGTCGGCCAGCGTGCGGCCGGCCAGGTTCGTGGTGGACACCCCGTCGCCGACGTAGCCGCCGGCCCAGCCCAGGCCGGTCGCCGGGTCCAGCCCGACCGATGCGCACCAGTCGCGCGCTATGCCGAGCGGCCCGCCCCAGGCGTGCGTGACCTTGAAGTCGGCCAGCACCGGGAACAGCTCGGCCAGCGTCCGGCGCAGCGCCGCGTGCACCGCGGGCACCCGGTCGTACCCCGGCCGGATCGACGAGCCGAGGTGGTAGGGCGCGCCGCGGCCGCCGAACGCGAACCGCCCGTCCGCGGTGCGCTGACCGTAGATGATCATGTGCCGCAGATCGCCGAACGTGGGCCGGGTCGCCAGGCCGATCTTCTCCCACACCGCGTCCGGCAGCGGCTCAGTGGCGATCATCAGCGAGTACACCGGGATCACCGTGCGGTGCTGGCCCGGCAGCTGCGGGGTGTACCCCTCGGTGGCCCGGATGACGTGCCGCGCCCGGACCGTGCCCGCCGCGGTGACCAGTGCACCGGGCTCGATGCGGGTGACCGGGGTGCGCTCGTGCAGCGCCACCCCGTGCCGGCGGACCGCCTCGGCCAGCCCGCGGGCCAGCCGGGACGGGTGGATCGCCGCGCAGTGCGGGGTGTACACGCCGCCCAGCACGCCGTCCGCGGCGGCGATCGCCGTGGCCGCATCCCGGCCGAGCAGGTCAAGATCCTCCGGGCCGAACCCGAACTCCCGCGCTTCGGCGATCTCGGCGCGGGCTCGCTCCAGCTGGACCTCGGACCGGGCCAGCTGGACCGTGCCGCCCTTGGCCCAGTGACAGTCGATGCCCTCGGCCGCCACGGCCGTGCCGACCTCGTCGACGGTCTGCTGCATGGCCCGGTACATGGCGATCGCGGCGTCCCGCCCGCCCATCCGGGCCAGTTTGCCCAGCGATGCCGGGAACAGGGCCGAGCACCAGCCGCCGTTGCGCCCCGAGGCGCCGAAACCGGCGATCTCCCGCTCGCACACCACGACTCGCAGTTCCGGGCGCGCCTTTATTAGGTAATACGCAGTCCACAGGCCGGTGAACCCGGCCCCGGCGATCGCCACGTCCGCGTCAAGATCACCCTGCAGCGGGTCCCGCGGCTCCAGCGAGCCGGGCACCGTATCGTGCCAGAACGACAGCTTCCGGTAGGCCAGCTCACCAGGCATGACGTCAATGGTGGCAGCCCGCGGCCCGGGCTGGCCAGCCGGCCTTGCCGGGCTGGCCCGCACACGCCGCCGGATCAGGCATCCTTGGGGGATGCCCGATCACGTGGCCGTCCCGGGTGTGCCGCCCCAGCCCCGGAACCCGAACGGCAACTACCGGATCCTGGCCGTCTGCCTCGGCAACATCTGCCGGTCGCCGACGGCCGAGGTCGTGCTGCGCGCGGAGCTTACGGTAGCCGGGCTGACCAGCGCGGTCGAGATCGAGAGCGCGGGCACCGGGGACTGGCACCTGGGCCTGCCGATGGACCAGGGCGCGCGCGCCGAGCTGGCCGAGCGCGGCTACGACGGGTCCCGGCACCGGGCCCGGCAGCTGAACGGATCCTGGCTGGGCCGGTTCGACCTGATCCTCGCGATGGACCGGTACAACCTGGCCGACCTGCGCGCGATGGCCACCGACGAGGAAACGGCGGGCTACCGGATCCGGCTGCTGCGCACGTTCGACCCGGACTCGGCCGCCGTGGCGGCAGGCGGCAGCGCCGACCCGCACGACGGCGAAGTGCCCGACCCGTACCACGGCACGCTGGAGGACTACGCGCTGTCCTTCGACCTGATCCGGGCGGCGTGCATCGGCCTGGCCGCGCAGCTGACCCGGCTGCTCGGCGAGCGCCCGCGCAGCCCGATGGGCTAGCCCGCGGTGCGGCCCAGCGGGGACCCCGGCCCGGCCGGCGACCTGGCGGCGCGGGTGGCCGCGGTCCCCGGCGCGCCGCCGCGGCGGGTCCAGCCGGCCGGGGCCCAGCACCGCTGGCAGCACTGCCGGGTTACGCTGGCGACCGGCGAGCAGGCGTTCGCCAAGGTGGCCGCCGCCGGCCTGGACGGGGTGTTCGAGGCCGAGGCCGCCGGGCTGCGCTGGCTGGCGGACGCCGGCGCGGTCCCGGTCCCGCGGGTGCTCGGCGCCGGCCCGGGCGCGCTGGTGGTGTCCTGGGTGGACGGCGAGCCGGCCAGCCGGGACGCCGCCGAGCGGTTCGGCCGGGACCTGGCCCGGCTGCACGCCGCCGGGGCGGACGGCTTCGGCGCGCCGTGGGCCGGGTTCATCGCCAGCCTGCCGCTGCCGAACGAGCCGGGCGGGTCCTGGCCGCAGTGGTATGCGGCGTTTCGGCTGCTGCCGTTCGCCCGCCGGGCGGTGGACACCGGCGCGCTCGGCCCGGACGATGCCCGGCTGGTCGAGGAGGTGGCCGGCCGCCTGACGGCGCTGGCCGGGCCCGCCGAGCCGCCGGCCCGGCTGCACGGCGACTGCTGGTCCGGCAACGTGCTGTGGTCCGGCGGCCGCGGCGTGCTGATCGACCCCGCGGCGCACGGCGGCCACCGCGAGTCCGACCTGGCCATGCTGGCCCTGTTCGGCGCGCCGTACCTGGACCGGATCCTGGCCGCCTACCACGAGGCGGCGCCGCTGGCCGAAGGGTGGCGCCAGCGCGTGCCGCTGCATCAGCTGCACCCGCTGCTCGTGCACGCCTGCCTGTTCGGCGCGGGCTACGCCGGGCCGGTCCGGGACGCGGCGCGGGCCGCGCTGGCCGCGGGCGGCTAGCTGGCCGTCGCGGGATTCGCCGGGCCGGGTTCGGCGACCGCGTCCGCGCCCGGGCCGTCCTCGCCGGGGCCGTCCGCGGGCGGGACGTCATGGCCGACGACCTCGGGGGCCAGCGGCAGGACGATGCGGAAGGTCGCGCCGCCGCCCGGGGTCGGCTCTACGGTGACCGTGCCGCCGTGCGCGGTGACTAGCGCGGACACGATGGCCAGCCCGAGGCCGGTGCCGCCGGCCTGCCGGGTCCTGGCCTGGTCCGCGCGGTAGAACCGCTCGAAAACCCGCTCGGCCTGCTCCGGGGCCAGCCCCGGGCCGTGGTCGGCCACCTCCACCTGGACCGTCGGCCACCGGCGGGGGGCGCTCGCCTGGCCTTGCGGCGCGGGCGGTCCGGCACGCTCCCCGTCCGGGGTGCCCGGCCGTATGCGCACCTCGACGGGTGTGCCGTCCGGGGTGTGGACCAGCGCGTTGCTCATCAGGTTGCCGATCACCTGGCGCAGCCGTACGTCGTCGCCGAGCACGATGGGAGCGGCACCGGGCTCGACGGTCAGGTTGATGCTGCGCCGCGGGGCCATCACCCGGGCGTCGTGCACCGCGTCGGCGGCCAGCGTGAGCAGGTCCACCGGCCGGCTGTCCAGCGGGCGCTGCTGGTCCAGCCGGGCCAGCAGCAGCAGGTCCTCGACCAGCACGCCCATCCGGGACGCTTCCTGCTCCAGCCGCCGCATGATCCGGTCCAGGTCGGCCCGGGGGATGCCGCTGGCGCCGTTCTCCAGGCCGCC
>DASVBE010000034.1:0-4792 GCA_036375995.1 Streptosporangiaceae bacterium
CTAGCCCCAGCCGCACGGGTCCGCCGGTGACCTAGCGCTTGGGACCCGCCCCGGGCGCGGTCAAGGCACACGGTCACGCCCCGGCCAACTCCCGCAGGCCGCACGGGCCCGCGGCCGACCCGGCGCTTCGGGCCTCGGACCCCGGCCCGGGCGCCGTCAAGGCACACGGTCACGCCCGCAGCCAACGCCGGCAGGCCGGTCAGCGTGACCCGGCGCAGCCTGTACGGCTCAAGCGCGATCTTCATGCCAGCCGCCGCACGTCCAGGCTCGCCCCGGCTCATTCGGTGCACGAATTTTAGGGATACGGAATCAGGGGCGCGGGTCCCCGACCTCGGGTCGGCCCGGCAGGCGCACGGCAGTGCGCTCCCCCGGTGCGGTTACCCGGACATCCGCCGGCCGCCGACAGACCAGACAGCACACCGCCACCGCCAGGATCGCCGCCGGGCCGCCGCGCCCGGACCGCCGCCGCCAGGGCAGACAGCAGGCCTTACCGCCAGGATCGCCATGGGGCCGTTGCGCTCGGAGCGCCGTCCGGCCGTCACCGCTAGGCGGCAGGCGGTGACGTCGTGCCTGGCCGTTTGGAAGTCTGGCCGTTTGGAAGTCTGGCCGTTTGGCCGACTGGCCGTTGGTGCGGCTTTTACGGCCAGGCTGGGGGCAGGCCTGTCATCACATTGTGCGGGAGGACGGCGTGGACGCCCCAGGTCTGGTTGGCCACCTGGGTGACCCGCAGGTCTACGGCAGGGCTGGCGGCGGCTAGCGCAGTGGGCCGGTCCACGCCGAGGAGCTGCTGCAGCCAGGTGAGCATGGCGTCCAGCGCGTCGCCCATCGCCGCGTTCAGGTCGGGACTGAAGCCGAACGTGATCCTCGCCGCCGGGGTGATTGCGTGCACTCCGGGCACCGGGACCTCGGTGGCCAGGTCCAGCCGGAGTTCGGTAGTCATCCCGCACTCGATCGCCGTGCCCGCCACCTCGCCGTCGCCCTGGGCGGCGTGCCCGTCACCGACCGACAGCAGCGCCCCGGGCACCGCCACCGGCAGGAAGAGGGTGGATCCGCGGACCAGTTCGCGGCAGTCGATGTTGCCGCCGCCCACCGTGCGCGGCGGGACCGTGGAATGCTCGCCCGGCTCGTCCCACGCTAGGCCGATGACCCCGAGGAACGGCCCAGTAGCCACCGTATGGCCGAGCTGGCTGGTGGCCACCTCGCGGCTCGCGTCGATCTCCCACAGAAGCCACGCCGGGCCGCCGCCTGCGCCCGGGTCCAGGCCCAGGCGCCGGTTCAGCGGGGTATCCCGGCCGCCCGCCACGGTGAAGCCCCAGTCGTCCGGGGTCAGCGCGAGCAGGCTGACCGCCAGCACGTCGCCCGGCTCGGCGCCGCGCACCGCGATCGGGCCGGTCAGGCAGTGCCCGCGGCGGTCGGCCAGCAGCTCGGGCGGCCTGTCCCCCGGGTAATCCTGGCGGGTCAGATGCCCGGACGCGTTCAGCGACCGCACCCGGACCGTGTCGCCGGGGTCGACAGTGAGCACCGGCGGCAGGTCGCGGGAAAACACGTCGGTGGCCGTGCCCGGGCCAGGTTCCAGCATGTGATGAGGCATGACGGTTCTCCCTTAGGGGGGTCCCAAAACGGGCCTAATCACCATGGCATGCGGTGATCACGTCACTAGCATGTGGGCCCATGCCGCGCCTCCGCTCCGCCGCCATCCTGGTGGCAGCCGCAGCACCGATACTGGCCGCACCCGCCTGCGCCGCCAGCACCGGCGCCCCGGCCGTCATCTCGCTGGCTGCGAGCGTGGCCCGGCCGGCCGCGGCCGGCCCGGCTACGGCACGGCTAGCCGCCCCACCCCGGGCCGCCCAGCCGGCCCGGGTGGTGGGCGGCGGCACAACCGCCGGCACCACAACCGCCCACACCGCCGCCGCCCGGGTCGTGGGCACCGGCACCGCCGCGAGCTGCACCTCCCGGGCCGTCGTCCGGGCGGTCGCGCGAGGCGGGCTCATCACCTTCAACTGCGGCGCGGCGCCGGTGACCATCACCATGCAGGCCACCGCCCGGGTGGACAACCGCAGCGCGTTCGTCACCCTGGACGGCGGCGGCAAGGTCACGCTGAGCGGCGGCGGGTCCCACCGGATCCTGTACATGGACACCTGCGACCCGCACCAGCACTGGACCACCTCGCACTGCCAGAACCAGGCCCGGCCCAAGCTGACCGTCGAGAACCTGACCTTCGCCGACGGCAACTCAACCGGCCACCTGATCGACGGCGGCGGGGGCGGCGCGATCTTCGACCGCGGCGGCCAGCTCAAGGTGATCAACAGCACGTTCACCGGCAACCGGTGCGACAGCCACGGCCCGGACCTCGGCGGCGCCGCGATCCGCGCGCTCAGCCAGTACCAGGGCCGGGCCGTCCAGGTAACCCAGAGCGTGTTCCGCGGCGGCCGGTGCTCCAACGGCGGCGCGCTGAGCAGTATCGGGGTGTCCTGGGTGATCAGGGACTCCCGGTTCACCGGCAACCAGGCCATCGGCCACGGCGCGAACCCGGCCCGGCCGGGCACCGACGGCGGCGGCAGCGGCGGCGCCATCTACACCGACGGCGACCGCTACACCGTGAGACTGATCGGCTCCGTCATCAGCGGCAATCTGGCGCACGAGGGCGGCGGGGCCATCTTCTACGTCAGCAACGACCACACCGGCACGCTGCACATCACGCACTCGACCCTGCGGCACAACCCCAGCCAGGGCTTCCACACCGCGGGCTACCCAGGGATCTTCTACCTCGGACAGGGCACCCACCCGATCGTCACCGGCTCCAGCCTGAGCTGAGCCGCTAACCCACAGGCCTCAGCTGAGCTACCCCGCTCCAGCCTCAGCTGAGATAGCCCGCCGGCAGCTGCCCCGGCCCGGCGGGCGCCGCTGCCCGTGGCCGGTGCGCGGCCACGGGCAGCGGCCCATCAACCGCCCAGCCGCGGCTCTGCCCCGCCGCGGCTGGGCGGTGCGGGCCAGCCTACGGCCAGCCCGCCGGGCTGGGACTCAGCCGGTGAAGGGCGGCACCCGCAGAGTCCGGTGGTTCGGCGTCCCGCCCAGGATGATCTTCCGCAGCGAGACGTCGTTGTTCAGGTTCGTCTCGTGCAGCACCTTCTCCGGGTTCGCGATGACCTCGATGTAGTACGTCCCATTAGGCAGATCAGTCACGTTGAAGTTCTGCCCGTCGAGGCTCTGGGAGTAGGTGTCCGCCCAGCCCAGCGGCAGCTGCTCCTGCACCCACAGCGCGGTGGCCTGCCCGCAGTTGCCGCCCAGGCCGAACTGGTCCGGCTGCCAGAGTGCGCCGGGGTGCAGCAGGTCATACGCGTCGGTCGGGGCGATGCAGAACGCCTCCTTGTGGCTGAGCACCGCCGTGTTCTTGCTCGCGTCCAGCAGCTGATACCGGGCGAACTGCTGGAAGTGCCATTCCTGCTCGTTGGTGGCGTTGTCGAAGAGCATCGTGCCGGCCGGCGCCCGCCCGATGATCTTGCCGTGCAGGAAGAAGTACTGGAACGCGTGCAGCTCGGGCCCGGTGCCGGAGCGGAAGCCCTGGACGTCCAGCGGGGAGTTGCCGTCAATGGCCACCGTCGAGTTGAAGTTGAGGTGGTCGACCGCCGGCCGCCCCTTCTTCTTGTGCTTGACCTCCAGCTGGATCCCCCAGCTGGGCAGCGGCACCATGTCCGGCAGCGCAGCCCGCGGCGGATTGGTCATGGTGCGGACGGCCGGCAGCCGGGGCAGCGTCCGGCTGATGCCGTGGCGGCGGCCCTCGCCGACCGGTCCCGGTCCCTGGCCCGGCGGGGCCTTGACGACCTTGACGGTGACCGTGGCCGAGGAGGTGGCGTCGGGCAGGTCCAGCACCTTGCGGAACGGCGCGGTGATCGTCTCGGTCATCGTGTAGGTGCCGATCGCCAGGCGGAAACTGGTGTTGGCCGACTCGGACACGTCTGCGCCCCAGCCCCGCTGGATTCCCCACACCGAGGACTTGGGGAACGGCATGAACGCGCATCCTTGCAGCGGGAACGGCGACCGCTCCGGGCTGTCCGGACCGCTTCGCTGCGGGTCGAACACGTTCGGGCAGAACAGCACGTGCCGGGTGGCCACGATCTTCCCGGCCGAGTCCCGCACGGTCAGCACCGCGAAGTTGCGCAGCCCCCGGAACCCGGCGGCCAGGCTGGACGGCAGCGGGACCTCCTTGACCAACCCGCCAGGACCGCGGATCACCCGGGTGATCCGGATCGGCGCGGTCAGGCTCGACCGCCGTACATCGAACTGCAGCGGGGAGCCGTGCGCGACCGCGAAGATGCCGGGATCAACAAAGGTCATCGGGGGTGTCCGGTTCACCGTGAGGTCCGACTGCGCGGCGGTGAGGGTCACCGGCGGCAGGCCGGCCGCAGGCCGGCCCCCGGCGGCCCCGGCGGCCCCGGCCGCCCCCGCAGCCCCGGCTGCGCCCAGCGCTGGCGCGGCCACCCCCAGGCTGACCGCGACCGCCACAGCCGCGACACCCAGGGTCCCTCGAGGTCCTCGCATGGCATCTCCTTAACAAGGCCAGCGCGCGGCTGCTCCGGCGCGCCCCTCCAAATAGACGCGGCCCTGCCGTCAGCCGTTGCGGCGCAGCGGAAACTGCCGCCCAAGATGAGACCTAGGCGCCGCGCGGAACGGCGGTAAACGGCGGAACCCGCAGGGTCCGGTGGTCCGGCGTCCCGCCCAGGATGATCTTCCGCAGCGACACGTCGTTGGCCATATTCGTCTCGTGCAGCACCTTCTCCGGGTTCGCGATGAT
>DASVBE010000036.1:0-7378 GCA_036375995.1 Streptosporangiaceae bacterium
CGCCAGCGCGCCGAGCCCGCCGGGCCTGGTCATCGCGGCGACCGCCCAGCCCTCGCCGATCAGCGTCCGGGTGGACAGCCGCCGGGCCACGCCGTTCAGCCGGGTCTCGGGCGGCCGGGCCGTCTGGTCGCCAGGACGGCCGTCCGCGGTGCCGATGCTGAGATTGGCCCCGGGATGAGTGAGCACCTGCTGGCGGTGCACCAGGCCGGGCGGCAGGTCCCAGCGGACCGCCCAGAACCGGTCCACCAGCCCGTCCAGCGCGGGCGTCGGCGGATAGCGGGTCAGCCGGACCCGCTCGCGGAGCAGCGACGGGCCGAGGATCCCGCGGCTGTCCCGGTCGACTGGCTCGACTGGCTGAGGCACAGCATCTGGCTGAGGCACAGCATCTGGCTGGGGCACAGCATCAGGCACGCGGTCACGCTACCCGCGGGATCTGACGCTTATCTTCAATCCCGGTCCGGCCCGGCCGGCCTACCCTCGCGGACATGACCACCTCCACCGAGAAAACCACCGACCTGCTGGTCGCCGTGCTCACCGATCTCGCACCGGTCGTGGCCGGCGTCACCGAGCAGCAGAAGAACGACCCGACACCGTGCTCCGGCTATGACGTGGCCCAGCTGACGGATCACGTGACCGGCTGGCTGAGCACGTTCGCCGACGGGTTCGCGGACCCGGCCGGGCAGGCGCCGCGGGCCAGCCTGGACGGCTACGTCCCCCCACCCGACCCGGCCGCCGAGGTGCGCCGGGCCGCCGCGACGATGGAGAAGGCCCTGCGGGACGGCGCCGCTGCCCGGCCGCTCAGGCTCGGCGGCAGCGCGATGCCCGGCGAGCTGGCGCTCGGCATGATCCTCTGGGAGTACCAGATGCACGGCTGGGACCTGGCCCGGGCCACCGGCCAGCCCTGGTCGCCGCCGCAGGCCGCGGCGGAGGAATCACTGGCCTTCGCGCCGAACATGCTCACCCCGGACTACCAGGGCGACGGCAAGGCGTTCGCGGATCCGGTGCCGGTCCCGGCCGACGCCCCGGCTTTCGACCGGCTGCTCGGCCTGTCCGGACGCGACCCGGCCTGGTCCCCCGGCCTGACCACGGCAGGGTAGCGGCCCGGCGCGTCCCGCCAGCCCGGCGGCTGGGCCGTGACGCCAGCCCGGCGGGCTGGGCCGTGACGCCAGCGCCGGGCCGCCGCACCGGCACCGGCCTGGTCCCCTGGCGCTGCCATGGGCCGTGACGCCAGCGCCGGACCGCCACACCGGCACCGGCCTGGCCCGCCTGGCGCTGCCCAGGCACCGGTCCCGGGCCCCTGGCCCTGGCCAGCGGGTGCCACCCGGCATCGGCCCTGGCCCGCGCCGGGCGCTACCCCGGCACCGGCCCCGGTCCGCCGGGCGGCACCACGGGCAGCCCGGCGGGCGGCCCGTTCTCGATCAACCGGGTTAGTGCCGCGGTGTCCAGGTGCTCCGCCACCAGGTCGCCCATCGCGTCCAGGCCCGCCTGCCGCAGCGCGGCGAAGTCGGTGTCCGGCGCGGGCTGGAAGTCCCGCCCGGCCACGGCCGCCACCTCGGCCAGGAAGGCCCGGCGGAAACCGTCGTTCTCCAGCGTGCCGTGCCAGCTGGTCCCCCATACCGTGCCCACCCGGCAGCCGTCGAGGAACGGCTCGGCGGCCAGCCCGGCAACCCCTTTCCCCGGCGTCATCGTCATCACGCCGTGGTGGATCAGGTAACCGCGGACCGGCTCGCCGTACGCGCTCCCGGCGGGCCGGCCGAGCTGCTTCTCCGGCCCGAACGTGGCCCGCACCGGGAGCAGGCCCAGGCCCGGCACCTGGCCGGCACCGGACTCGACCTCGTCGTCGATGAGCTCACCGAGCATCTGGTAGCCGCCGCAGATGCCGAGAACCGGCTGCCGCCGCCGGGCCCGCTCCGCAATCGGCTCGGCGAGGCCGCGGGACCGCAGCCAGGCCAGGTCGGCCACGGTGGCGCGGCTGCCGGGCAGCACGACCAGGTCGGCGTCGGCCACCTCGGCCGGCGTGCGGGCGAACCGGACCAGGACACCCGGCTCGCAGGCCAGGGCGTCCAGATCAGTGAAGTTGCTGATCCGCGGGAGCTGAACGGCGGTTACCCGCAACGGCTGCGTACCCCTGAATTCACGGTCAGCGCCAGAGCCGGGTCGCGCGTTCCCGGCGGACAGGGCCAGGGAGTCCTCGCTGTCCAGGCCCAGCCCGTCCCGCCAGGGCAGCACGCCGAGCACCGGGCGGCCGGTCATGCGCTCGACCATGGCCGTGCCGCTGGCCAGCAGCTCCGGCGCGCCGCGGAACTTGTTGATCACGAAGCCGGCGATCAGCGCCTGGTCCGCCGGGTCGAGCAGCGCCACCGTGCCGTGCAGCGCGGCGAACACCCCGCCCCGGTCTATGTCGCCGACCACGATCACCGGCAGCCCGGCGGCACGGGCGAGGCCCATGTTGGCCACGTCGGTGGGGCGCAGGTTGATCTCGGCCGGGCTGCCCGCGCCCTCGCAGATGACGACGTCGTACTCGCGGCGCAGCTGGGAAAGGCTTTCCGCGGCGACGGCGCGCAGCCGGCCGGCGTGGCTGCGGTACTCGACCGCGTCGACCTCGCCGGCGGGGTGGCCGAGCAGCACGACCTGGCTGCGGCGGTCGCTGCCCGGCTTGAGCAGGACCGGGTTCATCCGGGCTTCCGGATCGATCCCGGCCGCGGCCGCCTGCATCGCCTGGGCCCGGCCGATCTCCGCGCCGCCCGGGGTGACGAACGAGTTCAGCGACATGTTCTGCGCCTTGAACGGGGCGACGCGAACGCCCTGGCGGGCCAGCCAGCGGCAGATCCCGGCCGCGACCACGCTCTTGCCCGCGTCCGAGGTGGTCCCGGCCACCAGCAGCGCGCCCTTCACGCCGCCTCCTCGCCGGCCCGTGTCCATGATCGCGGAGGATTCCGGGGCTTATCGGCCCGGAAATCCTCCGCGATCATGGAGGCCGCGGCGGCCAGTGCGGTGGCCGTCGCCGTCACGAGGCGGGAGAGGCGGATGGCGCGCCTTATGTCGGCGGGTTCCGGCTCCCGGCCGCCGGCGCCGAGTTCCGGCCTGTCCTCGGTCACGCCGCGGTAGACGTTGCGGCCGCCCAGCCTGACGCCGAGCGCACCGGCGAACGCCGCTTCGCAGCGGCCTGCGTTCGGGCTGGGGTGCCGTGAGCCGTCCCGGCGCAGCGCCCGCCACGCCACGCCCGGCCGGCCCCCCGCGGCGGGCGCGAAGGCGACTGCGAGCAGACCGGTCAGCCGGGACGGCGCCCAGTTCACGACGTCGTCGAGCCGCGCTGCCGCCCAGCCGAACCGGGCGTACCGCGCCGACCGGTAGCCGACCATCGAGTCGAGCGTGTTGACGGCCCGGTAGCCGGCCAGCCCGGCCGGCCCGGAAAGCGCTCCCCAGACCAGCGGGCCCACCGCCGCGTCGCTGGTGTTCTCGGCCACCGACTCGATGACTGCCCTTGCCAGCTCGGCCGCGCCAAGCCCGGCCGGGTCCCGCCCGCACAGCGCGGGCAGCGCGGCCCGGGCAGCCGCCAGGTCCCCCCGCTCCAGCGCGGCCGCGATCCGTTCCGCCTCCGCGGCGAGCGACGCCGCCCCGGTCACCGCCCACGCGGTGGCGGCGGTCACCGCAAGCCGTGCCCACGGCTCCTGCTGGGTGAGGTAATCAGCCAGCAGCGCTGGTCCCAGCGCAAGGATTACGCAGCTTGCGGTGTAGCCCACTCCGGCCAGACGGCGGTCGGCGTACAGCCGGTCCTGGACCGCCTGCGCGGCCCGGCCGAACAGCGCCACCGGATGCCCCCGGCGCGGGTCCCCCAGCAGCGCGTCTGCGATCACCCCGCCCACCAGCCCGCCCGCCAGCGCCCAGTCCTGGGCCCGTCCCGTCATGCCAACCGACGATAGGCCAGCCCGCCGCGGCGCCGGTGCACCGCCCGCTGCGTCCGAGAAGGTCGAGTCGCCCAGCCGGTTCAGGCACAATTGACCCGGGCGCCTGTAGCTCAGCTGGATAGAGCAGCTGCCTTCTAAGCAGCCGGTCGGGGGTTCGAGTCCCTCCAGGCGCGCCACCTGCGGAAATGAGCCCGATTTCACGTCCCGGTCAGGTCCGTCATGAGGCAGTACCCGGCCTGGCCGAGGATCAGGTCCACGTCGTGGCACTCACGGACCCGCAGGCAAATGCGCACGTCTGGCTGAGAGCGGACGGCGATGCCGCCCATGGCTTGCTGCGCTGGCCGCTGGGTTGCGGCCAGCAGGCTGGTCCGCCACGGCCCGGCCGCGCCGGGCCAGGGAATCCGCGTACGCCTGTGCCCGGGGCGGCATTTCCGCACATTCGTCAACCACAGTGATAAGCGCGGGCGTGTTGTGTGCTGGTGTCAGCAATTGCGAGCCCTGGCGTGTCAGGTCAGCGGCCCGCTTATTATCGAGTTGGCGTGTTGCGTCCCGAGACAGCTCCACTGCCTCGGCGTGGTTGCCAGCTGGCCCAGGAATTCTCTCAGGGCTATAGCTCCATGCCTCCTTTCCGGACCACGGCCCCAGATGATGACGTCGATCCAGGCTGCCGGAAAGCGAGTATCATATTCAGCACGCCAGATTTCCCTGATCGGCTGCCGCCGACTAGTGCGTTGCGCCTTAACAGGACCACGGCGGGCTGCCGTCCTCGAATAGCCCGAGTTTGACGGGCATATTTATTGGCATAACCGGCTGGCCGGGTCAGGTGATCGCGAGATTGCGGAGCAAGGCCACGACCTGCGGTCTGTTGCCGGTCCGAGCCTGGGGCGTCTTCATCCCAGGTCATACCCTGTGACCGGTCACGGGCATCCGATGCCGTCAAAGGTATCGTTCACCTCCATGCTGACCCTTGATGATGCTGCGCGTGTCGCCGATCTGACGCTGCTTCCGCAGGTCCGGAGCTGGGTTTCGCACGATCAGCGGCTCGCGGCTCTCCGCGAGGAGCTGGAATGGCCGGTGACCACTGCGGTCACCGACATGGACTTCGCCCGCGGATTCGCCGCTGCCCAACCGCGCAGCGGACAGCCCGCACGCGCGTATCTGAACCGGTGGATCGACGTCGCCGGGGATCTGACCGTTCTAGCCGGGCCACGCTATCGCGGCCGGGACTCGAACCGTCCGTTCGTCGCCATCGACGCCGCCAGCCGGCCGCTCCACTGTGCGGACATGCCGCGCCTGCGGGCGGTGGTCGCGGCCGAATTCGCGGCGTTCGAGCCGGGCTATGTCACGATCTGGGACTCCGGCGCAGCGGGCGCGTGGCCGGGTAGCAGATCCGATCTGCGGAACGTCGCCGGCCGGCTGGAGGTCCTTCGCTCCAATACGGTGCCGCCGGAGCTGGAGGCACGCCCGGCGCAAACACTCGGCTTTTACCAACGGTACGAGGAGATCCACGCCCGTCAGGTTGCGGTTGACCCGGATCACGCTCTCCACACCCGGATCGAGAGCCGTGAAGACTTGGACGAACTCCGTGAGGCCGGCACCCTATTCGAGGTGTTCCGGGACGACGTATGGGCTGGCGTTATGGCAGTAGAACCAGGGGTACAGCACGGCCTGCGTGGCTACATCGTGATCGAGTTGCTTCTGGACCCGGGCGTCCGCGGTCACGGATATGGCAAGCATCTGGGCGGCCTGATCGCACGCCACCTCGATGCTGCGGGCGACGCGTTCCTGCTGGGCACAATTCATACAGACAACCTGCCGTCTTACCGATCGGCTATTGCGAGCGGTCGCATCGACGTCGGCGGCGAGGTTCTCTTCGACCTCTGACGCGGCCACCAGGCCCCCGCAGCCCGGGAAGGTGGTGGGTTAGTTTGCCAGGACGGCATTTTCAATGACCGCAGAAGACTTCGCACAGTTCCTTGGGCAACCGATGGAACGGTTGCCTGGATACGGAGGCGGGGAGATAGAGATTTCCGCAGACGATGGCGATATGACAGAAGAACCCGGCAGCGCGGATCGCGCATAGGACCCGCATAGGCCAGCGGGGAGTATCTGAACGTTGCGCTCACAAACCAGGCACGCTTGTCAGCCGTGAATGTCGCCTGCTGCCGGTACGGTGTTGACCATGACGCTTTCCACCGAGGTGAATATCACCGCTTACGCGCAGGCCGTTACCCGGTTATCTACATCATCGACGGAGACCTGATAACGGTAGAGCACGTCGATCGGGCCGATTGCCCGGTCGAAGACCGGCGAGCACGACCCGCCATTCCGCGGTCAATGTCCTTCTGTGACACGTGCGTTGCCCCACGCTACAGAAATGGCCCAACCGGCTGACTCAGATTGACCGTCGCCGAAGCATTCGAGCTGGAGCGTATGGACCCCTGTTACATTGACATCGATAGTTTTTGGCCTAAGGCCGCTGACACTAAAGGTCCGGACAGTGCGCCCATCGCCAACCAGTATTACGCCCGCTTCGAACTGTGGCGGAAACTTGGCCCCAAGCCCAACAGTGGCTTGGAACCGGCGAGCGTTATGCTTCAGCTTATATGCAGGAAAAGCAGTTGGGTCACCAACGTTACAATTGAACAAGATGCTCTTGGGGTAAATTGATCCGGCTATCTTGGCCGGACCCGGGTTTACCAGCTCGCCGAGTTTCCCGGAAGGGTGCAGATCTGCGAGATAGGAGAACGAGGACGTGCTGGAAGCCTTCGGAATCACCACTGGGGCAGGCTTGGCAGCCGGGGAGCTTGCCCTGGCCGAAATGGAAGGCGCGGGCGAAGAGGCTGCCTTTGGCGGCGCACCAGAGTTGACCAGGATCAATGTTATTACTACCGCCACTGCAGTTACGGCGCTTCCGATAATCGTCCAGAAGAGTGCCCGCCCTCGCTGCATAGGTCCTCCGAGGCGATCGTGCCTAAGTCTAGGCAAACGTAACATCCTCTCCATCCGGTGGCACTGGCCGACCCCGACAGCCTTCGGGCCGTTCTGGACCGTCGCGCTGCGCGACCAGCTCCGCTCCATTCCGCCCGGGCGCCGCGCCCGGATCTGCGCCGCAGTGACCTGCCCGGCCGCTGCTGACCGGCTCACCCGCATCACCTGCCAGGCCCTCATCCGGCTGGTCCAGCGAGCCGCCGCCCTGACCGGGGTCGCTGACGACCTGGAAGCCCAGATCGCCGCCATCGCCGGGGTCATGGCACCCGGCCTGACCGCCGCCGGGTACGGCCTCGGCGCGCTCACCATCGCGCAGATCCTGCTGTCGTGGTCCCCCACCGGGCGCATCCGCACCGAGGCCGCCTTCGCCATGCTCCCGGGCACCGCCCGGGCTGCGGCCGTCATCTTCGTGGCAGGATCCGGGACGCTAAGCGGAACCTCAGACAAGCCCCGGTGCGTCCAAACAGCGATATCTCCAG
>DASVBE010000066.1:0-8235 GCA_036375995.1 Streptosporangiaceae bacterium
GGTGCCGCCAGCGCGGTGGCATCCCCGGCCCTGGGGCGCCGCCCGGCGTCCCCCGCCGTCTGGCGGTGCATCCGTGACTCCCGACAGGAGGGTTTGCCATGCCCAGGTACATGGACTTTCACCAGGACCTGAAGCTGCCCGCGGAGGCGATCGAGCAGATCGCCGAGGACACCCGCAACGCGAAGGCCGACCAGTTCGGCGTGCGCCAGGTCGAGCTCTACCACAACGCTGACGGCAACGTGTACTGCCTGCTCGACGGGCCGGACGAAGACGCGATCCGCCAGCATCACGCCGCGCTCGGGGTTCCCTGCGGCGACGTGCACGAAGTGGACAGCCTCGCCTGACGAGGCCGGGCAGCCAGGAGGACTAAGGTCATGACGGAAAACGGGGTCCGGCGGGTGGTCACCGGCCGCAACGGCCGCCGGTCCGCGGTCGCTGGGGACCAGCTCGTCGAGCCGGTCGTGGTCTCCGCCCTGCCCGGCTACTCCTGGCACCGGATCTGGAGCCAGGACCAGCCGCCGGCCGGTCTGGACGGCCTGGACGGCCCGGATGGCCCGCCGCCCGGCCACGGCCAGGCGCACTTCCCGCCACCGGGCGGTCTGCGGTTCAACATCTACACGGTGCCGCCCCAGGGAGCCGGCCTGGGCGCGGCACGCACCGCCGAGGCCGAGCGCGAACTGGAGCGAGCGCTGCCTGGCCGGTCCCGGTACATGGAAACCGGCCAGGACGGGATGCACCGGACCCCGACCCTCGACCTGATCTGCGTCCTGTCCGGGGAGGTCTGGCTCGAGCTGGACGACGGCGAGATCCACCTCCGTCAGGGCGACTGCGTCGTGCAGAACGGCACCCGGCATGCCTGGCGGAACCGAAGCGGCGCCCCCTGCTCGATGGCCGTCGTGCTGATCGGCGCCAGCCAGGCCGGGCACGGAGACAGAAACGAGCGGCCATGAACCACCTCCGCAGGCCCGTCACCGCGGCCGCGGCCGTCGCGATGCTCGGTCTGCCGCCGGCCCTGGCACAAGCCCAGGCCCCGGCCGGCCCGGCGGGCTCCTGCGCAGCCATCACCGGCGCGGCAGGCGGCCATTACCACGCCGCCCTGGCCCTCAGCCGGGCCGCGGCTGCGGAGCGCGCCGCCCGCGACGACGCCCTGGCGGCCCATGATGACCGGGCGTCGCAGCAGCACATGAGCCGGTTCTACGCCGCCGTGGGCCGCGGCCTGGTCCGCGATTGCTATCTGGGGCACCCGGCCACGGGCGTTGCGCGGCGGTGACCGGAATGTGCGTGACAATGGAGGGCATGCTGCTGGAACGGGAGGCGGCGCAGGCAGCTCTGGCCGATTACGCGGGCGAGGCCAGCAATGGTTCCGGCCGGCTGGTGCTGGTCTCCGGGGAGGCCGGCATCGGCAAGTCGGCGCTTGTCGACGAGCTGCACCGGGACCTGCCCGGCGCCCGGTGGTCGTGGGGAGCGTGCGACGGCCTGTTCACCCCCCGCCCGCTCGGGCCGCTGTTCGACCTGGCCAGTCAGCTCGGCGGCGAGCTCGCCCGGCTGTGCCAGGCCGGGGCCGGGCGGGACGAGCTGTTCCGTGCCCTGCTGCAGCAGCTTTCCGGGCCGGGCCCGCTGCAGGTGGTGATCATCGAGGACGTGCACTGGGCCGACGAGTCCACCGTGGACCTGCTGCGTTACCTCGGCCGGCGGCTGCGCGCCGCCGCGGTGCTGCTGGTCGTCACCTTCCGGGACGATGGCCTGGCCGCCACCGACCCGCTCCGTATCGCCCTGGGCGACCTGGCCACCCAGCGGCCCACCCGGCGGATCGCGCTGGGCCCGCTGTCCCGGGACGCGGTCGGGGTGCTGGCCGCGGGCAGCGGGCTGGAGCCCGCCGGGCTGTACGAGCTGACCGGCGGCAACCCGTTCTACGTGACCGAGGTGCTGGCCGCCGGGATGAGCGAGATACCCACCTCGGCGCGGGACGCGGTGCTGGCCCGGGCCGCCCGGCTGCCCGCCGGCGCCCGCGAGGTGCTGGACGTGGCCGCGCTCACCGGCACCCGGGTCGAGCCGCCGCTGCTGACCGCGGTCACCGGATGCCCGCCGGAGGCGCTCGACGAGCTGCTGACCTCGGGCCTGCTCACCGCGGACGAGGGCGGGCTGCGGTTCCGGCACGAGATCGCCCGGCTGGCGGTCGCGCAGGCGGTGCCGGCGCACCGCCGCGCGGAGACCCACGGGCGGATCCTGGCCGCGCTGCGGGCCGGCGGCAGCACCGACGACGCCCGGCTGGCCTTCCACGCCGAGGCGGCCGGCGACACCGCGGCGGTGCTGGAGTACGCGCCGCGGGCCGGCCGCCGGGCGGCCCGGCTGGCCGCGCACCGCGAGGCGGCCGAGCAGTTCGCCCGGGCGCTGCGGGTGGCCGACGCCGACGGCACCGACGCCGGCGGCACCGACCCGGCGCTGGCCGCCGGGCTGCATGGTGAGCTGGCCTGGGAGCTGGCGCTGGCTGACCGGTGGGCCGAGGCCGAGTGCGCGGTCGCGCGCTCTCTCGGGCTCTGGCGGGCGGCCGGCGACCGGCTCCGTGCGGGCGACGCCACCCGCCTGCTGTCCATCGCCGCCTGGCACCTGGGCCGCGGCGCGGACGCGATGGCCACCGCCGAAGCGGCGATCACCATCCTCGAGCCGCTGGGTCCCGGCCCCGAGCTGGCCCGGGCCTGTGTCCATCTGGCCGGCCAGCGGATGCTGGCGTACGAGCACGGCGAAGACCGGGCCACCGGGCTGGCCCGGCAGGCGGAGCAGCTGGCCGGCCAGTTTGATCTTCCCGACGTGCTCAGCGACGCGCTGAACACGCAGGCCTGCATGGCCCGGCGGGCGGGCCGGCCGTGGGCCGGCCAGCTGCAGCGGGCCCTGGAGGTGGCGCTGGCGGCGGGCCGGGAAGCCCAGGCCGGACGGGCCTACATCAACCTGTACAGCGGCTTCTGCGCGGAACGGCAGTTCGCCGCGGGCGAGCGGTACTACACCGAGGGCGTGGCCTACTGCGATGACCACGACATCCCCACCTTCTCGATCTTCCTGCGCAGCGAGTGGGCCGTAGCGCTGGAGAAGACCGGCCGCTGGGATGAGGCCCTGGCCATCGCGGATGACCTGCTGCGCCGCGGCGGCCCGTCGCCGATCATCCGGCTCTGCCCGCTGAACCGGATCGGCACGATCCGGGCCCGCCGCGGCGAGCCCGGGGCCTGGGAGCACCTCGACGAGGCGATGGCCACCGCCGACGGCACCGGCGAGGCAGGCCCGGTCCGGCTGACCAGAACCGAGGCCTACTGGCTGGAGGGCCGGCTGGACGAGGCCCGCCGCGAGGCCGAGCGGGCCGACGACGAGACCGGGAATCCCGACCGCTGGACCCTCGGCGCGGTGACCTGCTGGCTCCGGCGGACCGGCTCTGACCGGCCGCCGCGCGACGGCGAGCGGGCTGGCCCGTACCAGGCCGAGCTGGCTGGGGACTGGGCCGCGGCCGCGCAGCAGTGGCAGGACCTCGGCTGCCCGTACGACGCCGCGCTGGCCCTGCTCGACGCGCCGGACGAGGCTGCCCTGCGCAGCGCGCTTGATCTGCTGACCGGTCTCGGCGCCGAGGCCGTGGCGCAGGTCGCCCGGCAGCGGCTGCGGTCGCTCGGCGTCCGGTCGATCCCGGCCGGCCCGCGGGCGGCCACCCGCGCCGACCCGCTGCGGCTGACCCAGCGCGAGCGCGAAGTGCTCGGCCTGATCTGCGCCGGGCTGAGCAACGCCGAGATCGCCGCGAAGCTGTTCATCTCGGTCAAGACCGCCGGGCACCACGTCTCGGCCATCCTGGCCAAGCTGGACACCCCCACCCGGCACGCCGCCGCGATCCGGGCCGCCGAGCTCGGCCTGACCGCGGTCCCGGCCGCCCGCTGAGCACCTCCGCGGCGGTGGCCACGCCCGGCGCGGACGATGATTCTTCAGGATTACGGTTCCGGGCGCGCGGGCCGTGCCGTCTCAGCCGAAGCGGCGGCGCGGCGGGCGTACCCGAGCACGCCGGCCAGCGGGGCGGGCATCAGGGTCAGCTCCACCGCCTCGGCGAGCAGCCGGGCGTACTGCGCCTTGCGCCCGGACCGGGTGCCCAGGAAGCGCCGCAGCTGCGCGGTCAGCTCCCGGTCCCGCTGGGCGGGCTGGTCCTGGAACCGGCGCAGCGACCGCAGCTCGCCCTGCGCCGCGATCACGTCCCGCACCCCGGCCGGGCCGAGCGCCCGGATCAGCTCGTCCTCCAGATCGGCCTGGCAGACGAAGAACCCGGCCCGCGGCAGCCCGGCCAGCGTCAGCCCGGGCGCCAGCCCGGCGCGATCCAGCGCCCGGCGGAAGACCGGCGCCTCGGCGGCGTCGCACAGGCCGGCCAGCGGGACACCGAGCCCGGCCGGGCCGAGCACCTCAAGGAAGTGCCCGAGGTTGGTGGCGCCGCCCATCTCGGCCACCCGGATCCCGTCCGCGGTCAGGTCCTGGCCCTGGCGGCGGGCCAGGACGGTCAGCGCGGCCCGGTCGCTGGCCCCCTCGACCAGCACCACCGCGGCCGGCCGGCCCGGCTCCGCGGCCGCGGTCAGCAGCCGCCGCAGCCCGGGATCCATGCCCCCAGTCTGGCAAAGCCGCCGCGCGCCCGGGCCCGCCGCGGCGTAGCCTGCCCAGATGGCGTCGTACATCAAGACCGTGACCTGGGACTGCGCGGACGCGCTGCGGGTGGCCCGGTTCTGGGCCGCGGCGCTGGGCAGCGACGTGGACGAGGAATCCACCCCGGACCGGGCCTTCGTCGAGGCGGCCGGCTGGGGCGGGCCGAACATGTGGTTCGTCCGGGTGCCGGAGGCCAAGATCGCCAAGAACCGGGTGCACTTCGATCTGCGGGCGCCCGGCCCGGTGGCCGACGAGGTAGCCAGGCTGACCGCCCTGGGCGCGACCGTGCTGGCCG
The DNA here is from genome assembly GCA_036375995.1 of Streptosporangiaceae bacterium. Classification (GTDB taxonomy): domain Bacteria; phylum Actinomycetota; class Actinomycetes; order Streptosporangiales; family Streptosporangiaceae; genus DASVBE01. Next base: position 4,952 of record DASVBE010000066.1, read on the forward strand.
CGGGCCAGGACCTGACCGTCATGGCCGACCCGGAGGGCAACGAGTTCTGCGTCGAGTAGTGACCGGCGGCGCCGCTGCGGCGTCGCGACCAGTCCGGAACGCTCATACCCTGGGCCACTGGAGTCCCGGCCCCCGAACAGCCAGATGCGGAGGAGTTTCCCCATGACGCTCGCGGCAGCGCAGCTGTCTGATGTCAGCGCGTGGGCCCGCGGCAACCTGATCCTGATGATGCTGCTGGTGATCGGGACGATCCTGCTGACCCGGTTCGCCTCCTGGGCCGGCGGCCGGTATCTGGCCCGGATCGACGCCCAGGCCAGCGACTCCGACGAGATCGTCAGGTCCGAGACGCTCAAGCACCGGCACGCGGTCACCCAGGTCGTCACCTGGTCGCTGCTGGTGATCATCTACTGCGTGGTGGCCGTGCTGATCATTCAGCTGCTCGGCCTCCCGATCTCCAGCTTCGTCGCCCCCGCGTCGATCGCCGGGGTGGCCATCGGCTTCGGCGCGCAGCGGGTCGTGCAGGACATCCTGGCCGGGTTCTTCATCGTCAGCGAGCGCCAGTACGGCTACGGCGACATCATCACGCTGGCCGTGACCGGCAACAACACGCTGTCCACCGGGACGGTCGAGGAGGTGACCCTGCGGACGACCAGGATCCGGTCCCTGACCGGTGAGGTGATCACCACCCCCAACGGGCAGATCGTTCAGGTCACGAACCTGTCCCGGGACTGGGCCCGGGTCGTGGTCGACGTGCCGGTGCCGGCCCGGGTGGACGTCGGGCACGTGACCAGCATCCTCCGCCAGGTCGGCCGCGAGCTGTACGAGGAGGAGGAGATGCAGCCACTGCTGCTCGACGCGCCCAGCGTGATGGGGGTGGAGAGCCTGGCGGTCGACCACTTCAACCTGCGGGTGGTGGCCAGGACCCTGCCCGGCAAGCAGTTCGAGGTCGGCCGGACCCTGCGGGCCCGGATCACGCTGGTCTTCCTGCGTGAGGGCATCACGCTGCACGCCAGCCTGAACGCCGCCGAGGCCACCGGGAGCGCAGGATGACGATCCAGCAGAAGCTGCATCTGCCGGTCCGCACCTCGACCGCGGTGCTGATCCTGCTCTTCGCGGGGCTGCTCGTGCTCTACTTCTGGGTCCGTCCGCCCAGCACCACGGCGGCCAGCAACACGGGCCAGGACAGCCCGCAGACCGGGCAGCAGGCGACGAACCCGCCGGTCTCGCCGAGCCACTCGCCGGCGCCGTCACCGTCCACGACCTCGCCGTCGCCGAGCGGCACGCCGTCCTCGCCCAGCCCGCGCCCGAGCCGGTCCAGCCCGGTGCCCACGCCGACGCCGACGCCGACGACGCCGGGCAGCACCCCGCTGCCCTCCGCCACGCCGACGCCGGTGCCGACGGCCAGCACACCGCCCGCGGCGCCGTCCGGCTGACCGGGATCAGGCGTCCGGCGTGACGGCGGTGGGCTGGCGCAGCCAGGCGTCCACCAGCGCGCTCGACCCGGCCGCGTGCACCCGGACGTCCGTGCACCGCTCGCGCAGCCGGAGCAGCGTCTCGTGGTCGCCGAGCGGGACGACCGCCTCCAGCCGGGCGCTGTCCCGTACGCCGGGCAGGTCGAGGACCAGGTCGACCAGGCTTGACCTGGTGCCCGGCGTGATGTGGCCGGACTCGGCCCGGAGCGAGACCCGGACCGTCCCGTCGGCCCGCGCCGGGGTCACGACGTCAGCGGCAGCGGCCCGGCGGTTGCCGTCCACGATCACAACATGAAGTCTGCGGTCACGCTCAGTCATGACGCATCCTGCGACTCGATTCTGCTGATCACGTTTCCCGGGCTGGAGCACAGATGGACGCCAGTACTAACTGTAGGCATCTCCTACCCAGATTCCGACCCCGCACCTGCTGAAATCATCATGAAGACGGGTGAGACGCCCGGCCTCGCCCCCACGGCGACGGAGGTGACGCATGGTCAGGGTCCCGGCCGGGGATTGGGACTACGAGCGGCACGGTCACGGCTACACGGCCTACCGGCGGCCGGACCCGCGGATCGCGGCCCAGGTGCACCGCGCCCTGGGCCCGGCGCGGACCGTGCTCAACGTCGGCGCCGGGGCGGGCTCGTACGAGCCGGAGGGCCGTTACGTGCTGGCCGTCGAGCCGTCCGCGGTGATGCGGGCGCAGCGGCCGCGGTCGCTGGCCCCGGCCATCGACGCGGTGGCCGGGTCGCTGCCGCTGGATGACCGCAGCGTCGACGCGGCGATGGCGATGATCACGATCCACCAGTGGCCGGACGCCGGGCGCGGGCTGCGCGAGATGCGCCGGGTGACCCGCGGCCCGGTGGTCGTCATGACCTTCGACGGGGACGCCCTGGACCGGTTCTGGCTGGCTCGGTACTGCCCGGCGCTGATGGACGCGGAACGGCGCCGCTACCCGGCGATCTCCGCCATCAGCGCCGCGCTGGGCGGATCCGCCGAGGTCAGCGTGGTGCCGGTGCCCGCGGACTGCACCGACGGGTTCACCGAGGCGTACTACGCCCGGCCGGAGATGTTCCTCGACCCGGCCGCCCGCGGGGCCCAGTCCGCGTGGGGTTTCGTCACCGCGGAGGAGCAGGAGGCGGCGGTCGCCTGGCTGCGGGCCGACCTGGACTCCGGGGCCTGGCAGCAGCGGTACGGCCGGTGGCGGGACCAGCCGTTCTTCGAAGGCTCGCTCCGGCTAGTCGTATCCAGTCCTGACGCCTGAGCCAGTCCGCCACCGGACGGTGCGGGTCGGCGGCCAGGTCAGGCGGGACCTGCCCGCTCCATGCCGAACCGGGCCATCAGCTCGCGTTCCTGCGCGGGGTCCGGCGGCTGCGGCCCGTTCCACAGGTCGTGCAGCGCGGCGAAGTAGGCGTCCATCGCGGGCGCGTGGATGACCAGCAGCCGGGCCGGCTCGCCCGAGCGGTTCCCGAACGTGTGCCCGGTGCCGCGCGGGACCAGCACGAAGTCCTCCCGGCCGAGGGTCAGCTCCGCGCCCTCGACGGTGACCGTGACCAGCCCGTCCAGCCCGAAGTAGGCCTCGGAGCAGTTCGTGTGCCGGTGCGGCGGCGGCGGCCGGCCACCCGGCGGCAGGGTCCGCTCCATCAGCGACAGGTCACCGCCGCTGGTGGCGGCCAGCGCCTTGAACATCATCTCGCTGCCCCGGGCGGTGTAATGACGTCCCTGCCCCGGTCCCAGCACCTCGGCCTGCATCCACCGATCCTTGCACCCGCGAGCCAGCAAGCCGCCGGCGGAGCCGGCCAGCGAGCGCAGGGC
>DASVBE010000070.1:0-24397 GCA_036375995.1 Streptosporangiaceae bacterium
GGCGACGCGCCCTCTAGCCGCAATCGCTGCTCAGCGTTAAGACGAGGCTCCCATACTGCTCCCCACCCTCGAGCGGATGCCCGAACCCGCTGGCGCCATCAGCGACTGCAGGTCAATGCCGCCGAGCAGCGGAGCACGCCATCATCCGAGAGCCCAGACGTGGGCCATGACCCGGGTCGCATGAGCTACCGGTAACGGCACGGCAGGTAACCCAGCCCGCCGGAACCAGCCGCACCCACCCGTGCAAGCCCAGCGCCGCCCGGCTTCCCGATACCAGAGCGCCTAAATCGCGCTGACCAGGCCGTTCACACCGCCAACACCGCTGCCCGCCGGGCAGTAGCACACGCATCTCCCCCGCAGCAGGAACCAGAATCTGGCGGGCGGATCAAGATCCCCGCAAACCCCCACACCCGGAGGCCCGCCAGGCCAGCCTGACAGCGATCGCCGGCTGCGCATTCGCGTAGGTCAGCCTCGTTTTACTGGCTCTGGGGGCGAGACTCGAACTCGCAACCTGCCGGTTAACAGCCGGACGCTCTGCCGATTGAGCTACCCCAGATCGTGTTCAACGGCAGGGACAAGGGTAGCGCACGGGCCGGGTTACTCGTACCGGAGCCGGGACACACTCTGGCAACGGCTGACCGCCCGGCATAACCCGCCAGTCGGTGGGCATTTACCCGGGAAGGCGCAGACGCTGTCACGGTGCGCCCGACAGGCCGCAGGCCTGCGCCGGCTATCCGGAAGAGGTTCAGATGCGGTACAAGTTCACGTTTATCGCCGGTTTCGCAGTGGGCTTCGTCGCCGGGGCCCGGGCCGGCCGCGAGCGCTACGAGCAGCTCAAGAAGCTCGCCGCCAGCGCGGCGGACAACCCGGCGGCGCAGCAGGCTGCCGCCGCGGTGCAGGCCAGGGCCACGGAGGCGGCCCGGATGGCCAGGGAGAAGGTCACCGGCCAGCTGCAGGGCGGGCTGAGCAGCGCCAAGGACAAGGTCCCTGGCCTGCGGCACAAGGACCCCGACGCGGCCGCCAACGGCCACCGGTTCGCCGGCCGCACCCCGGACTGAGCGGCCCGCACGCACAGCACAGGGAAGAGCAGGGCAGGAACGAGCAGGGCAGGGCAGGCCGTGGCCTGCCCTGGCCCAGCCCCGTCCGGCCGGGGCTAGCCCAGGTACTCCTTCAGCATCTGGGCGCGGCTGGGGTGGCGGAGCTTGGCCAGCGTCTTGGACTCGATCTGGCGGATCCGCTCCCTGGTCACGCCGAACTCCTGGCCCACCTCCTCCAGCGTGCGCGGGTGCCCGTCGGTCAGGCCGAAGCGCAGGTGGATGATCCGCTGCTCCCGGACGGACAGGCTGTCGAGCACGCAGTCCAGCTGCTCCTGCAGCATGACGAACGCCGCGGCCTCGATCGGCACCACGGCGTCCGCATCCTCGATGAAGTCCCCCAGGTCGGAGTCTTCCTCGCCGATCGGCGACTGGAGCGAGACCGGCTCCTGGGCGATCCGCTGGATCTCCGCGACCCGCTCCACCGGCAGGCCCATCTCCGCCGCGATCTCCTCCGGGGTCGCTTCCCGGCCGAGGTCCTGGTGCAGCTGCCGCTGGATCCGGGCCATCTTGTTGATCGTCTCGACCATGTGCACCGGGATCCTGATGGTCCGGGCCTGGTCGGCGATCGCGCGGGTGATGGCCTGGCGGATCCACCAGGTGGCGTAGGTGGAGAACTTGTAGCCCTTGGTGTAGTCGAACTTCTCCACCGCGCGGATCAGGCCCAGGTTGCCCTCCTGGATCAGGTCCAGGAAGACCAGCCCGCGGCCGATGTAGCGCTTCGCGATGGACACCACCAGGCGCAGGTTGGCCTCGATCAGCCGCTGCTTGGCGCGCATCCCGTCGGCCGCGATCTGGGCCAGCTCGGCGCGCTCGCAGCGCGGCCCGCGGGCCGCCGCGCCGTCCGGCCAGGCCCGCAGGGTCTCCTCGGCGAACAGCCCGGCCTCGATGGACTTGGCCAGCTCGACCTCGTCCTGCGCGGTCAGCAGCGGGACCCGGCCGATCTCCCGCAGGTAGATCCGGACCAGGTCGCCGGTGGCGGCCCGGCGGGCTATCTCGGCCCGGCCGTCCCGGCGGTCGTCCGCCTCGTCGGCGGCGTCCAGCACCTCGACACCCTCGTCCGCGAGCAGCTGGACGACGCCGTCCACCGCGTCAGCGGGAAGATCACTGCCCTCCAGCGCGGCGGTGAGGTCCGTCATCGCGACGGCTCCGGCCTCTCTCGCTCGCGTCACCAGATCCGATACCCGGTCAGCTTGAGGCAGGACCGTAAGGCTCATGCAGACCAGTGTGCGCCAGGAACTCTCCGTAGCGGGGGGCTAATATTGTCACCTTGCCGATAGTGCGGTGACCAGCGGCGATGACGATAATGGCTGGCCCGCCGAGGCGGACCTGGCCGGGTTGGCGCGAACGGCTCAGATGGAGTCGGAGACCTGCTCGGACAGCGCCCGGTGACGGCCCTCCAGCGCGATCAGGTCACCGAACGTCCGGTTGTACTTCTCCGGCTCGGCGACCGGGCTGGTGCGCTCCAGCCGGGCCTTGATCGCCGCGATCTCCCTGCTCACCGCCAGGTCCTCGACCCGGGCCAGGATCGCGTGCACGTACCTGGCGTCCGGCTCGCCGTCCCCGCGCGGGGCGCGGACCTGCTGCAGCGCCAGCTGGGTGAGGAAGTCCCTGATCCGGTCGTCCGGCGCGGCCGCGCGCAGCTTCTCCGCCCAGTGCTGGCCGCTGTCCGCCGCCCCGGTGCCGCCGCAGCCCTCGATCAGGCCGAACACCGCCCGGTGCACCGGCACCGTGAACGAGCCCGCGCCGAGCGCGTCGAACACCGGGCCGCACAGTGCCGGGCGCTGCACCGCGAAGATCAGCGCCTCCCGCTCCACGTGCGTGACCAGGTCCGCGGGGTCGTACCGGTCACCGTCCGCGGGCCGCGGGGCCGGCCCGGACCGCGGCGGCCCGCCCGGGCCGCGGCGGGCGGCCTGCGCGCCGCGCGGCGCGGGCACCGGCCGGGCGCTCACGCCGGCCCGGTTCAGCACGAAGGCCTCGTCCATCATGCCCAGCCAGCGGTCCAGCTTGACCGCGTACATCTGGCGCAGGCCCTCGTCCTTGATCCGGCGGATGATCGGCGCGGCCTCGTCCAGCGCGGCCAGGCGGCCCTCCGCGGACTCCAGGTCGTGCGCGAACACCGCGCTGCGGATGGCGAACTCGAACAGCGGGACGCGCTGCGCGATGAGCTCCCTGACCGCCCCCTCGCCCTGGGCGAGCCGCAGGTCGCACGGGTCCAGGCCGTCCGGCTGCACGGCCACGAAGGTCTGCGTGACGAACCGCTCCTCCATCGAGAACGCGCGCAGCGCGGCCCGCCGCCCGGCCGCGTCGCCGTCGAACGTGAAGATCACCTCGCCGCGCAGCTGCCGGTCGTCCATGAGCAGGCGGCGCAGCACGCCGATGTGCCCGTCGCCGAACGAGGTGCCCGAGGTGGCCACCGCGGTGGGCACGCCGGACAGGTGGCAGGCCATCACGTCGGTGTAGCCCTCGACGATGACCGCCTGCCGCCGCTTGGCGATCTCCCGCTTGGCCAGGTCCGCCCCGTACAGCACGGAGCTCTTCTTGAACAGCGGGGTCTCCGGCGTGTTCAGGTACTTGGGGCCGTTGTCGGCGGCGTCGAGCTTGCGCGCGCCGAACGCGATCACGTCCCCGTTCAGGTCCCGGATCGGCCAGATCAGGCGATTGTGGAACCGGTCGATCGGCCCGCGGCGGCCCTCCTTGGCCAGCCCGCCGGTGAGCAGCTCGGCCTCGGTGAACCCGCGGCCGCGCAGGTGCCGGGTCAGCTCGTCCCATTCGGCCGGCGCGTAGCCGACCCCGAACTTCTCCGCGTCGTCCAGGGTGAACCCGCGCTCGCTGAGAAAGGCCCGCCCGGCGACGGCATCCGCGCCAGACAGCCGTACTCCGTAAAACTCGGCTGCGGCGCGATGCGCCTCCAGCATGCGACGGCGCTGGGTCTGCTCCTGGCCAGGAACCCGCCCGCCCTGCTCGTAACGCAGCTCGAGACCGGCGCGCGCGGCCAGCCGCTCGACGGCCTCCGCGAAGTTCAGGCTGTCGATCTTCTGCACGAACTTGATGACGTCGCCGCCCTCGGAGCAGGAGAAGCAGTACCACAGCCCGCGGGCCGGGGTCACGTTGAACGACGGCGTCTTCTCCTCGTGGAACGGGCACAGCCCCTTCAGCGAGCCGCCGCCGGCGCTGCGCAGCTGGAGGTATTCCCCCACCACCTCGTCGATGGCGGACCGCTCGCGAACGAGCTGGATGTCCTCGTCGCGGATCCGCCCTGCCACCTACGCCCTCCGCGGTCGCCTGCTGTTATTGGCGCGAGTTTAGTCCCCGGTGCCGTCACTGCGCGGGCCTACGCACGGGCCCCTACGCGCGGGTCCTGCGCGCGGGCCCGGCTGATACGGTCACGGCGTGCGCCGCCTGCTCGTTCTCTGGGACATCGACTACACCCTGGTCAACGCCGGCGGCGTGGGCAGCGAGCTGTACACGAGGGTCTTCACCTCGCGGTACGGCCGCCCGCTGCCGCAGCCCGGCAGCATGGCCGGGCGGACCGACCGGGCCATCGCCAGGGAGGTGCTGGCGCTGGCCGGCCTGCCCGAGCTGGACCAGGAGCTGCAGCTGTTCCAGGACGCGCTGAGCGCCACCGCCCCGTCGTTCGCGGCGCGGGCCCGGCAGATCGTCAGCCCGCTGCCGGGGGCCGGCGCGGCGCTGGCCGGGCTGGCCGCGCTGGCACCAGACGGACCGGGCCGCCCGGGCGCTGGCCCGGTGGTCCAGTCGCTGCTGACCGGCAACATCCGGCCGATGGCCGAGATCAAGCTGGCCGCCGCGGGCCTGACCCGCCACCTCGACCTCGAGGTCGGGTCCTACGGGGACCTGCACGAGATCCGCGCCGAACTGGTCGCCCCGGCGCGGGCGGCGGCGGCCGCGGCTTACGGACAGGACTTCGGCGGGACCGCCACCGTGCTGATCGGCGACACGCCGCTGGACGTGGCCGCGGCGCTGGCCACCGGGGCCCGCGCGGTCGGCGTGGCCACCGGCCACTTCAGCACGGCCGACCTGGCCGCGGCCGGCGCGCACGCGGTCCTGCCCGACCTCACCGGCACCGCCGCGGTGGTGGCCGCGATCCTCGGCTAGCCGGTCCAGCCCGCGGCCTGCGCGTCGGAGTGCAGGAACAGGGCACCGGTGAGATCGGCGCCGGCCAGGGTGGCCCGGGTCAGGGTGGCGCCGACCAGGTAGGCGCCGGCCAGCCGGGCACCGGTGAGGTCCGCCGCGGTCAGGTTCGCGCCCGCCAGGTCCGTTCCGGTCAGGTCGGCGAAGGCCAGGTCGGCACCGGTCAGGTCGGCGCCGCCGAGCGCGGCGCCGTGCAGGTCGGCGGCCCGGAAGCGGGCCCGGGCCAGCCGGGCCCCGGTCAGGTCCGCGCCGGGCAGGCGGAGCCGGGCCAGGTCGGCACCGGTCAGGTCGATGGGCTCCCGGTCGCGGTCGCTGGCCCGGCGGCCGATGACGGTGAGCGCGGCCTGCACGTCGGGCTGGGCCGGGCGGGAGTGCTCGCGGACGAAGGCGGCCAGCACGCTCATCACGACCGGATGGTCGTCGGCGGAGCGGGCGGCGGCGCGTTCCAGGGCGTAGATGGCCCCGACGCGGACCTCGGGCTGGCGGGCGCTGAGCAGCGCCAGCGCCTCGGGACGGGACGGACGGGCGGGATGGCCGGGACGGTCCTGGCGGCCGCGGCGGGCGGCGGCCAGCCAGCCGAGCGCGGCCGCGGCGGGCAGGCTGGCCCCCAGCGTGAGCAGCCAGGGCCAGCGGGCCGGAGCGCGGGCCGTCAGGCGGGCCGGGGCGCGCATGGCCAGCGGGCGGCCTAGGCCGCCAGCGCGCCCAGCAGGCCGACCAGCACGCCGGTCAGCGCCGAGGAAGCGAGCAACAGCGCCCACTGGCGGTTGGTCAGCCCGCCGAGTCTGTACAGCATGGACATGGGGCCCTCCTGGGTCTGGTTCTGCTGCTTCCCGACCCTAGGCAGGGCTCCGTTGCACGCCATCGGTCAAAAGACCTAAAAAAGCCCGCCCGCCCGGCGTGGAGGGGGCCAGCCAGGCGGGCGGGGGTCTTACGGAGGCTACAGGCCGGCCAGCGGGACGGACGGGTCGGCCAGGCGGCCGGTGTCCACCTGGCGGCCGGACCGGATCAGCGCCTGGATGTCGTCATTAACGTCCCACACGTTGACGTTCATCCCGGCCACCACCGCGCCGCCGGACAGCCAGAACGCGATGAACTCCAGGCTGTCCTTGTCGCCGCGGAACACGACCTCGTCGTAGGTCCCGGGTGCCGGGACCCCGGCCGCCTCCATCCCGAGGTCGTACTGGTCGCTGTAGTAGTACGGCACCAGATCGTAGGACACGTCCTGGCCGAGCATGGCCCTGGCCGCGGCCGGCCCGCCGGCCAGCGCGTTGCCCCAGTGCTCGACCCGGATCCGGCGGCCGAGCAGCGGATTGAACGAGTTGGCCACGTCGCCGGCGGCGAAGACGTCCGGGTCCGAGGTGGTCATCTTCTCGTCGGTCAGGATGCCGTTGTCGACCTCCAGGCCCGCGTCCGCGGCCAGCTGCGTGTTCGGCACGGCCCCGATGCCGATCACCACCAGCTGCGCGGGCAGCTCCGCCCCGGAGCTGGTGATCACGCCGCTGACCTGGCCGCCCGCGCCGACCAGCTCAGACACGCCGGTGCCGAACCGGAACGTCACGCCGTGGCTCTCGTGCAGCTTCGCGAACACCGCGCCGATCTCCGGGCCGACCGAGCGGTGCAGCGCGCCCGGGTCCGGCTCGACCACGGTGACCTCGCAGCCGTATTTCCTGGCCGCGGCGGCGGTCTCCAGGCCGATCCAGCCGGCCCCGGCGATCACTACCCGGCCGCCGCCCTTCAGCGCGTCCCGCAGCGCCAGGGAGTCGTCGACCGTGCGCAGGTACAGCACGCCGCCGAGATCGGCACCGGGCGCCTTGAGCCGTCGCGGTGAGGCACCGGTGGAAATCAGCAGCCTGGCGTAGCCCACCGAGCTGCCGTCGGACAGCCGGACCTGGTGCGCGGCCCGGTCGATGGCCTCGGCGGTGATCCCCAGCCGCAGGTCCACCTGGTGCTCGCCGTACCAGCCCTCGTCGTGCACGAACACCGAGCTTTCCTCGGCGTCCCCGAGCAGCAGGCCCTTGGACAGCGGCGGGCGCTCGTAGGGCCGGTGCGGCTCGGTGCCGATCAGCGTGACCGGGCCGTCGAAGCCCTCTTCACGCAGGGTCTCGGCGGCCTTGGCCCCGGCCAGGCTGGCCCCAACGATCACGTATCCAGAATCGGCGGGCATCAGGCGCTCCTTTTGGTCAACGACTTTGTTTTTACAAGCTACACGCGCCGGGCCCGCCCAGCTCAGCGGGGCAACCGCCGGTGCCTGGCGATAGCCGACGTATCGGTCAGCGACGCGATCTGGTCGACCACCACCCGGAGCCGCTCGGCGTCGCCGGCCGCCGCGTGCCAGGCCGGGCGGAGCACCGGCTCCAGTGTGCCCGGCGCGCCGTCCGCGGTGGCCGCGGCCAGTTCCAGGATCAGCTCGCGCTGCCGGGCCTGCGCCTCCGCCACCCCGGGACGGCGCATCACGTAGTGCGCGGTGACGCCCTTGAGCAGCGCGCATTCAAGGCGCTGCACCCTGGGCACCTCGAGGCCGGCGGCGTACCTGGTGACGGGGTAGCCGGCCTTGGCGATCGTGGCGTCGGTGGCCGCCTCGCAGAACCGGCCGATCAGCTCGCTGGTCAGGTTCTTCAGCCCGGCCAGGCCGGCCGGCCCGCCGTCGAACGAGGCCGGCCAGCACGGCAGCGCCGCCATCGCGTCGAACACCGGCGTCAGCTCGGCCGCGCTGACCGACCCGGCCGGCTCCACGTAGGCCGCCGCGGTGAGCTCCGCGACGACCTGCCGCTCGGCCGGGTCGCGCAGCGCGGCCAGCGTGATCATCCCGGCATGCAGGCCGTCCTCCAGGTCGTGCACCGAGTACGCGACGTCGTCGGCCCAGTCCATGACCTGGGCCTCCAGGCAGGCCACGCCGGGCGGCGCGCCTTCCCTGACCCAGCCGAACACCTCTGCGTCGGCCGCGTAGGCGCCGTACTTGGCCTGGCCGCCGCCGGCCAGCCACGGGTACTTCAGCGTGGCGTCCAGCGCCGCCCGGGTCAGGTTCAGGCCCGCCCCGGGCACCTTGGCCTCCAGCCGGGTCAGCAGCCGCAGGCTCTGCGCGTTGCCCTCGAACCCGCCGCACGGGGCGGCCAGTTCGTCCAGCGCGACCTCGCCGTTGTGCCCGAACGGCGGGTGGCCCAGGTCGTGCGCCAGGCACGCCGCGTCGACGAGGTCGGGGTCGCAGCCCAGCGACGCGCCGAGCTCCCGGCCGACCTGCGCGCATTCCAGCGAGTGGGTCAGCCGGGTGCGCGGGAAGTCGCCCGAGCCGACCTCGACCACCTGGGTCTTGGCCGCCAGCCGGCGCAGCGCGGCGCTGTGCAGCACCCGGGCGCGGTCCCGCTCGAAGGGGCCGCGCCCGCTGGTGCGCGCGCGCTTGGGCGGCTCCGGGATCCGCCGGGCCGTGTCCTGCGCGCCGTACCCTCCGGTCACCTGGTGTCGCTGCCCCCTGTGGTCTCGGCGGCGGCGCGGCCGGCTTCCAGCCGGGCGACCGGCACCCGGAACGGCGAGCAGGACACGTAGTCGAGCCCGGCGTGGTGGAAGAAGTGCACCGACTCCGGGTCGCCGCCGTGCTCGCCGCAGACGCCGATCTTCAGGTCCGGCCGGGCGGCCCGGCCTTCCTCGACCGCGATCTTCACCAGCCGGCCGATGCCCTCGGCGTCCAGCGTCTCGAACGGCGACACGCCGAACACGCCCAGGTCGATGTACCGGCTGAAGAACGAGCCCTCCACGTCGTCGCGGGAGAAGCCCCAGCCCATCTGGGTCAGGTCGTTGGTGCCGAAGGAGAAGAACTGCGCGGCCGACGCGATCTGCCCGGCGGTCAGCGCGGCCCGCGGCACCTCGATCATCGTGCCGATCAGCGTGTGCACGCTGGTGCCGGTCTCCGCGGCGACCTCGGAAAGCACCCGCTCGATCTCCTCGCGGGCGGCCTCCAGCTCCTGCACCGCGCCGACCAGCGGGACCATGATCTCCGGCTTCGGGTGGCCGCCGGCCTTGACCCGGTCCGCGGCGGCGTGCGCGATAGCACGGACCTGCATGCCGAACAGGCCGGGGATGACCAGGCCGAGGCGCACCCCGCGCAGGCCCAGCATCGGGTTCTGCTCGTGCAGCCGGCGGACCGCGTCCAGCAGCTTGCGGTCCTGCTCCGAGGCGCTGTCACCGGCCAGCGCGACCTTCACGCTGAGGTCGGTCAGGTCCGGCAGGAACTCGTGCAGCGGCGGGTCGATCAGCCGGATCGTGACCGGCAGCCCGTCCATCGCCTCGAAGATCTCGGTGAAGTCGCCGCGCTGCAGCGGCTCCAGCGCGTCCAGCGCGGCCTGCCGCTCGGCCGCGTCCGAGCCGGCCAGGATCAGCCGCTCGACCAGCTGGCGCCGCTCGCCGAGGAACATGTGCTCGGTGCGGGTGAGCCCGATGCCCTGCGCGCCGAACCGGCGGGCCCGGGCCGAGTCCTCGCCGTTGTCGGCGTTGGTCCGCACGCCCAGCCGACGCCGCTCGTCGGCCCGGGTCATGATCCGGTGCACGGCGCTGACCAGCTCGTCGGCGGACGGGTCCAGGCTGCCCTCGAAATACTCCACCACGGGGGAAGCCATCACCGGAACCTCGCCCAGGTAGACCTTGCCGGAGGTGCCGTCGATGGAGATGACGTCGCCCTCCTTGACGGTCACCCCGCCGGGCGCGGTGAACTGCCGGTCCGCGATGCTGACCTCGAGCTCCTCGGCACCGCACACGCAGGTCTTGCCCATGCCGCGGGCGACCACGGCGGCGTGGCTGGTCTTGCCGCCGCGGCTGGTCAGGATGCCGCGGGCGGCGATCATGCCGTGCAGGTCGTCCGGGTTGGTCTCGCGGCGGACCAGGATGACGTCCTCGCCCGCAGCGGCCTGCTCGACCGCGCGGCCAGAGTCGAACACGACCTTGCCGACGGCCGCGCCGGGCGACGCGCTGATGCCCGTGGCGACCTGCTGCACGTCCGAGCGGGCGTCGAACCGGGGGAACATCAGCTGGGCCAGCTGGTCGCCGGTGACCCGCTCGATCGCCTCGTCCAGGTCGATCAGGCCCTGGTCGACGAGCTGGACGGCGATCCGGAAGGCGGCCCCCGCGGTGCGCTTGCCGACCCGGGTCTGCAGCATCCACAGCTTGCCGCGCTCGATGGTGAGTTCGATGTCGCACAGGTCCCGGTAGTGGTTCTCCAGGGTCTGCATGATGTCTATCAGCTGGGCGTAGCTCTTGGCGTCGATCGCCTCGAGGTCCTGCAGCGGGACCGTGTTGCGGATGCCCGCCACCACGTCCTCGCCCTGGGCGTTCTGCAGGTAGTCGCCGTACACGCCCTGCTGGCCGCTGCCCGGGTCGCGGGTGAACGCCACCCCGGTGCCCGAGTCCATGCCCAGGTTGCCGAACACCATCGCGACCACGTTGACCGCGGTGCCCAGGTCGGCCGGGATGCGCTCCTGGCGCCGGTACAGGATGGCCCGGTCCGCGTTCCACGAGTTGAACACCGCGCGGATGGCCAGGTCCAGCTGCTCGCGCGGGGCCTGCGGGAAGTCCCGGCCGCTGTGCTCGCGGACGATGCCCTTGAATGTGTCCACCAGCTGGCTCAGGTCGCCCGCGTCCAGGTCCAGGTCGTTCCTGGTGCCCTTGGCCGCCTTGGCCGAGTCGATCGCGTGCTCGAACAGCTCGCCCTCGAGCCCGAGCACGGTCTTGCCGAACATCTGGATCAGCCGGCGGTAGGAATCCCAGGCGAACCGCTCGCTGCCGGCCTGCTTGGCCAGGCCGTGCACGGACTCATCGGACAGGCCGATGTTCAGCACGGTCTCCATCATCCCCGGCATCGAGAACTTGGCCCCGGACCGGACGCTGACCAGCAGCGGGTCGGCCCCGTCGCCGAGCTTGCGGCCCATCGCCGCTTCCAGGCCGGCCAGATGGGCGGTGATCTCATCGTCCAGGCCAGCCGGCACGTCGCCCCCGGCCAGGAAATGGCGGCAGGCGTCGGTGCTGACGATGAACCCGGGGGGAACGGGTAGCCCGAGGTTGGTCATCTCCGCCAGGTTGGCACCCTTGCCACCCAGCAGGTCCTTCATGTCCTTGTTGCCCTCGGTGAAGTCATAGACGAGCTTCGGCACTGCGCGCACTCCTCGTGATGCCGCCAGCCCGGCGGTAGCGCCTGGGCGTGTGGGCGGCCTGCGTCAACTGTGGCCTTCGCGGCCCCTCCCTGCGACTCTATCGAGCCCGCCACCCCCCGCGGGCCGCGTCTGGCGCCCAATTGCCGGCCCCGGCGCGGTAATAACGGCCGCTCACCGACCGCGGCTCTCCCGCCGGCGTGGTTTCTGGCCCAGGAAGGGTTACGGAATCCGGGTTGCCGATCCCGGACCCGTCCGGATCCGTTCTGGCGGTGAAGCAGCAGATCGGGTTCTGGCGGGTCTCTGGAGCATGACTATGGACATCGTGGCCAGCACGGCCGAGGTCAGCCACCGGCCCACCCGGACCCGGCTGACGGTGTCCGAGTACTCGGCCGCCACCGGTGCGCGGGCCGTCGTGCTCGCCCCGGTCACCGTCCCGGGCAACTCCGTGCTGTACCGCACGGTGCTGTGGAGCAGCCCGGACGGCAGCAAGCTGATCGTGGCCGCCCTGCCGGACAGCCAGGACCCCAGCCGCGCGCTGCCGATCGGCGTGCTGACCCGCGACGGCTTCACCCCCCTGCCGGGCAGCCTGGACGGGATCACGCAGATCGCCTTCTAGCCGCCATCTGGCCGGGGCCGCCTGCCCTCCCCCGCCGGGCAGGCGGCTCCGGCGCGACAATGAGGTCCCGTACCCCAGGCGGAGGGACCAGGAGATGAGCCAGACCGGCCGGCGGGAGATCGGGCTGCTGCACCCCGGCGAGATGGGCGCGGCCGTCGGGAAATGCCTGACCGGCCGCGGGCACACGGTCGTGTGGGCGTCGGACGGCCGCAGCGCGGAGACCAGGGCCCGGGCCGGGGCGGCCGGGCTGACCGACGGGCGGACGATCCCCGCAGCGGCCGGCACCGGGCTTCTGCTGTCGGTCTGCCCGCCGCACGCCGCCCAGCAGGTGGCCCTGGAGTGCAGGGACATGAACGGCATCTACGTGGACGCCAACGCCGTCTCCCCGGGAACCGCCGAGGAGATCCGGCGGATCGTCGAGGAGACCGGGGGCGCGCGGTACGGCGGGTACAGCGACTACGTCGACGGCGCGATCATCGGCCCGCCGCCGGTGCAGCCGGGCACCACCCGCCTGTACCTGTCCGGGCCCCGGGCCGCCGAGGTGGCGGCCCTGTTCGAGGGCAGCCCGCTGGAGGCCCGGGTGCTGGACGGGCCGCTGACCGCGGCGTCCGCGCTGAAGATGGCCTACGCGGGCTGGACCAAGGGCTCCGCGGCGCTGCTGGTGGCCATGCGGGACGCCGCCCGGGCCCTCGGGGTGCAGGACGACCTGCTCGCCGAGTGGGCGCTGTCCCAGCCCGGCCTGGCCGCCCAGGCCGGCCGGTCGGCCCAGGCCGCGGCGGCCAAGGGCTGGCGGTGGGCAGCGGAGATGCGGGAGATCGCGGCCACCCTGACCGCGGCAGGCCTGCCGGCCGGCTTCCACCAGGCCGCGGCGGAGGTGTTCAGCCGTCACGAGCGCCCGGCGCACGGCGGTCAGCCACCGCCCGGCGGCTGACCGCCTCCCGCCGGCCAGCCTCTCGTCCGGGTGCCAGGCAGCGATTATGATCAGCGCCATTCCCCGGCGAGGGCCGCCCATCCTGGCAGGCTGGAGAGCAGATGAGACCGCGGTTGCCTGGCCGATCCCGGCGCGGCCTTGCGGTCCTGGTCGTCGCGCTGCTCGCGGTCGGCGCGTTCTTCGCCCGCGGGCCGATCGGCCTCGGCAACGGCCCGCTCACGTTCGCCTCCGACAGCGGGCTCACGCTCGGCCTGCCCCGGCAGGCCAACGTCGCGCTGGTGGTCCCGGTCCGCAACCAGGGCAAGTCGGCGGCCGTGATCAACGGGTTCACGCTGGTCGGCGGGGGGAACGGCTACGCCGCCCCGAAGCTGGTTCACAGCTACGCGGCGCACAGCAACGGCTGCCAGGGCCTGATGCCGGCCAGCGAGGTGGCGGCGAACGGCTGCGCGACCGGTCAGGTGAAGCTGGCCGGGGTGACGGTGCCGCCCAGCCAGCGGAAGGCCGGCCCCGGTGTCCCGTCGCCGGTCCCGGTGCCCGCACTGGCCCTCGTGGCGGTGCTGACGCCGCCGGCCGCCGGCACCTGCTGGACGCTGCGCCGGCTGGCCGTGCACTACCGGGTCGGTATCCGGCACTTCACCGCCACCACGCCGGAGCAGACCGCGGTCTGCGCCCCCGGGCTCGGCGCCCGCGCCCGCCAGGCCGCACTGGCCTCCGTCGGCGGGTGAGGGAGCGGGTGCGCTGACTGTGCTAGCCGCTCGCTGCGGCCGGCTCCGCCGGCCTGTTAGCAGCCGGCCAGGCGCTCGCCCAGGTAGCCGGACAGCGCGGACAGGCCGATCCGCTCCTGCTTCATCGAGTCCCGCTCCCGGACCGTCACCGCCTGGTCGTTCAGCGTCTCGAAGTCGACCGTCACGCAGTACGGCGTGCCGATCTCGTCCTGGCGCCGGTAGCGGCGGCCGATCGCGCTGGCGTCGTCGAAGTCGGTGTTCCACTGGCGCCGCAGGTCGGCGGCCAGGTCCCGGGCCTTCGGGGACAGGTCCGCGTTGCGGGACAGCGGCAGCACCGCGACCTTGACCGCCGCGATCCGCGGGTCGAGCCGCAGCACCGTGCGCTTCTCCGGGTTGCCCTTGGCGTCCGGCGCCTCGTCCTCGGTGTAGGCGTCGAGCAGCACGGCCAGCAGGGTGCGGTCGGTGCCCAGGGCCGGCTCGATCACGTACGGGATGTACCGCTCGCCGGACTCCGGGTCCAGGTAGGACATGTCCTGGCCGGACTCCTTGGCGTGGGTGGCCAGGTCGTAGTCGGTGCGGTTGGCGATCCCCTCGAGCTCGCCCCACTCGCTGCCGGCGAAGCCGAACCGGTACTCGATGTCGACCGTGCGGCTGGAGTAGAACGACCGCTTCTCCTCCGGGTGCTCGGACAGCCGCAGGTTCTCCTTGCGCAGCCCCAGGTCCAGGTGCCAGGCCAGCCGGGCGTCGATCCAGGTCTGGTGCCATTCCTTGTCGGTGCCCGGCTTGACGAAGAACTCCATCTCCATCTGCTCGAACTCGCGGGTGCGGAAGATGAAGTTGCCGGGGGTGATCTCGTTGCGGAACGACTTGCCGATCTGGCCGATGCCGAACGGGATCTTCTTCCGCGAGGTCTGCAGCACGTTGCGGTAGTTGATGAAGATGCCCTGGGCCGTTTCCGGGCGCAGGTAGGCCAGCCCGGAGTCGTCCTCCACCGCGCCCAGGTAGGTCCGCAGCAGCCCGTTGAACTGGCGCGGCTCGGTGAACTGGCCGCGGGTGCCGCAATTCGGGCAGGCGATCTGGGTCAGCCCGTCCTCCGGCGGGCGGCCGTGCTTCGCCTCGTACGCCTCGATCAGGTGGTCCGCCCGGAACCGGTGGTGGCACGAGGTGCACTCGGTCAGCGGGTCGGTGAAGTTCGCCACGTGCCCGCTGGCCTGCCACACCTCGGGAGCCAGGATCACCGACGAGTCGATGCCGACCACGTCGTCGCGGAGCTGCACCATCGACCGCCACCACTGGCGCTTGATGTTGTTCTTCATCTCCACGCCGAGCGGACCGTAGTCCCATGCCGCGCGCAGGCCGCCGTAGATCTCGCTGGACGGGTACACGATCCCGCGGCGCTTGCTGAGGCTGACCAGGGTGTCCATGCGGTCGTTGCGGCGTGCCATGAGGGTCTCCATCCGGCTGGCAGTCGGCGGTACGGTGCGGTACGGGAAAAGGCGGCGGCCCGCGCCCCGGGAGAACCAGGGGGGTGACGGCGCGTCCCCGCGTGATTCCGCCTAGCTTAGTGGGGCGGGCAACGTATTTAGCCCGGCCGGGACGGCCACGGACCGCCGGGGAACGAGAGGCAGCGACCCGATGAGCACGAATCCAGCCGGCCGCGAGGCCGCAGATCGGCGCAGCAGGCTGCCGCTGGCCTACCTGCGCCAGCTGCCGCCGTGGACCATCCCGGTGCTGTCGGCCGCGCTGCTGGTGGCGGGGCTGGCCATCAGGGGCCCGGTCGGTGCCGCCGCGATCGCCCTGCTGCTGGTCTTCCTCGGCTGGCTGGCCTACGTGTCCTGGCCCCGGCTGGACCCGGCGGGCCGTCTGCTGCGGGTGATCATCCTGGCCGGCGGGGTGGCGCTGGCCGTCTGGCAGGCCCTCAGGTAGCTGTGCTGGCTGGCGAGCGCAGCGCCGCGGCGCTGTGCTCGCTGGCCGGCTCCGCCGGCGGCTGGCTGGCTCGCTAGGCCGGCTCCGCCGGCGGCGGGCTGGCTGCTAGGCAGGCTCGGCCGGCGGCGGGCTGGGCTCGGCGCCGCCGTACCGGCGGTCGCGGCGGGCGTAGATCTCGCAGGCCTGCCACAGGTGCCGGCGGTCGAAGTCGGGGAACAGCGTGTCCAGGAACACGAACTCGGCGTAGGCGGACTGCCAGATCAGGAAGTTGGAGGTGCGCTGCTCGCCGGAGGACCGGATGAACAGGTCCACGTCCGGGATGCCCGGCTCGTCCAGGTAGCGGGCGAACACCTTCTCGTCGATCCGGTCGGCGCGCAGCTTGCCCGCGGCCACGTCGGCGGCCATCGCCGCGGCCGCGTCGGCGATCTCCGCCCGGCCGCCGTAGTTCACGCAGAACTGCAGGGTCAGCACGGAGTTGCCGGCGGTGAGCTGCTCGGCGTCCTCCAGCTCGCTGATCACGCTGCGCCACAGCCGGGGGCGGCGGCCGGCCCAGCGGACCCGCACGCCCATCTCGTTGAGCTGATCGCGGCGGCGCCGGATCACGTCCCGGTTGAAGCCCATCAGGAAGCGGACTTCCTCGGGCGACCGCCGCCAGTTCTCGGTGGAGAACGCGTACGCCGACAGGTACGGGATGCCCAGCTCGATGGCACCCATGATGACGTCGAACAGCGAGTGCTCGCCGCGCTTGTGGCCCTCGGTCCGGGGCAGGCCGCGCTGCTTGGCCCACCGGCCGTTGCCGTCCATGACCAGCGCGACGTGCCGGGGCACCAGCGCGGCCGGGATAGCCGGCGGCCGGGCGCCGCCGGGGTGCGGGTACGGCGGCGCGTACGGCGGCCGGCTCATGCGTGCTCCACGTGCCGCAGCGAGCGGATGCTGTGCTCCAGGTGCCATTGCAGGTAGGCCGCCACCAGCCCGCTGCACTCGGCCTGGTGCCGCTGGTCGGCCGCGTCCGCGTGCTGCCAGTCGCCGCTCATCAGCGCGCTCATCAGCGCGATGACCGGCGGCGCCGGGTGAGCCGCGCCTGGCCCCCGGCAGGATGCGCAGAGCAGCCCGCCAGCGCTGACCGAGAACGCGCGGAACCCGGCCGGCCCGGCCCGGCGGCCGCTGGCTTCGTCCGGGTCGTCCGGATCGTCCGGGCCGGCCTGCGGGGCGCGGGTCCCGCACACCGCGCACTCGTCCAGCGCGGGCGCGTACCCGGCCACGGCCAGCGACCGGAGCAGGAACGCGTCCAGCACCAGGCGCGCGTCGTGCTCCCGCTCGCCCAGCGCGCGCAGCCCGCCGACCAGCAGCAGGAACTGGCGCAGCGCGGGCTCCTTCTCGACCGGGGTGAACCGCTCGGCGGTCTCCAGCATCGCCGTGCCGGTGGTGTACCGCGGGTAGTCCCCGGCCAGCAGCTCGCCAAACGGCCGCACGGTCTCCGCCTGGGTGATCACGTCCAGCGACCGGCCCGGGTAGAGCAGCAGGTCCACGTGGGTGAACGGCTCGAGCCGGGCGCCGAACCGGGACCTGGTCCGGCGCACGCCCTTGGCCACCGCGCGGACCCGCCCGCTGCGTCTCATCAGCAGGGTGACGATCCGGTCGGCCTCGCCCAGCTTCTGGGTCCGAAGGACGATCCCTTCGTCCCGGTAGATCCTCACTGATCCATTCTCCCGTACGGCCCCGTCAGTCGTAGAACCCCAGCCGCCGCAGCTGCTTGGGGTCGCGCTGCCAGTCCCTGGCCACCTTGATGCGCAGGTCCAGGTACACCCGGGTGCCCAGCAGGGCCTCGATCTGCCGCCGGGCCCGGCTGCCGACCTCGCGCAGCCGGGCGCCCTTGGTGCCGATCACGATCGCCTTCTGGCTGGGCCGCTCCACGTACATCAGCGCGTGCACGTCGGTCAGGTCGTCGCGGCCCTCCCTGGGGCCCATCTCCTCGACCACCACCGCGATCGAGTGCGGCAGCTCGTCCCTGACCCCTTCCAGCGCCGCCTCCCTGATCAGCTCGGCCACCAGCAGCTGCTCGGGCTCGTCGGTCAGGTCCCCGTCCGGGTACAGCGGCTGGCCCGGCGGCAGGTGCGAGACCAGCACGTCGGCCAGCACGTCCAGCTGGAAGCCGGTCACCGCGGACACCGGCACGATGTCCGCCCACCGGCCGAGCTCCGCGACCGCGGCCAGCTGGGCGGCCACCGCGGCGGTGCCGGCCTGGTCGGTCTTGGTCACGATGGCCACCACCGGGGTGGCCGTGAGGCTGGCCAGCTCGCCGGCCAGGTAGCGGTCACCGGGCCCGATCCGCTCGCTGGCGGGCAGGCAGAACCCGATCACGTCGACCTCGGTCAGCGTGGACCGGACCAGGCTGTCCAGGCGCTCGCCGAGCAGCGTGCGGGGCCGGTGCAGGCCCGGCGTGTCCACGATGATCAGCTGGGCGCCGGGCCGGTGCACGATCCCGCGGATCGCCCGCCGGGTGGTCTGCGGCCGGCTGCTGGTGATCGCGATCTTGGTCCCGACCAGGGCGTTCATCAGGGTCGACTTGCCCACGTTGGGGCGGCCCGCGAAGCAGGCAAAGCCGGACCTGAACTCGCCACTGTGCTGGCCGGCTCGCTCCGGGCCGCTAGAGAGGCGCGGCTGCGATGACATCCCGTCAGTGTGTCAGGGGTGCAGGGTCAGCCGCACCGCGCCGTCCGGCCCGGCCTGGAAGACCACCGCGCCGGGGCCCAGGTCGCGGACCGCGGCCAGGTCCGCCGGGTCCGGCTGGCCGGCCTCGCTGACCAGCGCGGCCGCCTCCAGCCGGGACGCCCCGCTGGACACCGCCATGGCCACCGCCAGGCGCAGGGCGGACAGCCGCAGGGAGGGCAGGGATACCGCCGACGCGGCGTAGGTGCGCCCGGTCTCGTCGCGGACCGCGGCCCCCTCGGCCGCGCCCACCCGGGCCCGGGCCGACCGGGCCAGCGTGATGATCTTCAGATCTTCCGGGCCCGGCCCGTTCCCCGGCTCGCTATCGGTCACCGGCACACTCTAATGGCGCCGGCCGGGAACTAGGGTTGCTCCGGCGCCGTGCCGTTACCGTCCTGGCCGCCCGGCGGGTGGCCGGCCCGCTCGACCATCACGGTGCCGATCCGGTTCCGCCGCCCGGCCAGGCTTTCCGCGGTCAGCCGGAGCCCGGCGGTCGTGGCCACCGCGCCCGCGATCGGCACCCGGCCGAGCTGGCGGGCCAGCAGCCCGCCGACGGTCTCGGTGTCCTCGGCCTCGATGTGCACGCCGAACAGCTCGGCCAGCTCCTCGGCGGGCAGCCGGGCGGTGACCCGGGCCCGCTCGCCCCGGTCGATCCACTCCACCGGGGGCTGCTCCTGGTCGTACTCGTCGGTGATCTCGCCGACGATCTCCTCCAGGATGTCCTCGATCGTGACCAGGCCCGCGGTGCCGCCGTACTCGTCGATGACGATGGCCAGGTGGATCCGCCGGGCCTGCATCTCCTTGAGCAGCTCGTCGATCGGCTTGCTGTCGGGCACGAACGTGGCCGGGCGCATGATCGCGGAGACCTTCTCCGCGGACTCGCCCTCGTGCCGCTCGTGGCTGCTCGTCACGATGTCCTTCAGGTAGGCGATGCCGACCACGTCGTCGAGGTTCTCGCCGATCACCGGGATCCGGGAGAAGCCGCTGCGCAGCGCCAGGGACAGGGCCTGGGAGGCGGTCTTGCCGCGCTCCACGAAGACCATGTCGGTGCGCGGCACCATCACCTCGCGGACGATCGTGTCGCCCAGCTCGAACACCGAGTGGATCATCTCCCGCTCGGCCGGCTCGATGACCTGGCGATGCTCCAGCAGGTCGACCAGGCCGCGCAGGTCCTCCTGGGACTCCGCGGGGGACCGGCCGTGACCGCCGCTGCGGCGGGCCCGGCCCAGGAAGCCGGCCACCGGGCCGAGCACCCGCACCACCGGGTGCAGCACGGCCGCCGCGGCCAGCGCCACCCGGGCCGGCGGGCGGCGCTCCGCGCTGCGCGCGATGATCCCGGTGGCCAGGTAGATCGCGACGGTGACGGCGGCCACGGCGGCCGCGTAGGCCCGCCACCCCGGGCCGATGACGTGCAGCGCGACGACCGTGGTCAGCACCGTGGCCGTGACCTCGGCGGCGTACCTGGCCAGCGCCAGCACGGCCAGGTAGCGGGGCACCTCGGCGAGAACGGCCTGCAGCGGGGAGGCGGCCGTGCCCGGGCTCCGGGCCAGCTCCTTGGCCCCGGCCCGGGAGACCCGCAGCAGCGAGGTCTCCGCGGCCGCGCACCATCCGGACCCAGCGATCAGTGCCAGGGCCAGCAGCGCAAGCCAGTCCATCGGCCGGTCACCCGGGCCCTTCTGGCCTTTCGGCGGCCCCGGGCGGATGGCTTTCTGCCGGTGACCCCGGCGCCCCGGCCGGCGGGGCGGGCCGCAGTGACCGCCACTGCGTGAGCAGCTTGTCCTGCAGCCCGAACATGGCGGCGTGCTCGTCCGGGTCGGCGTGGTCGTAGCCGAGCAGGTGCAGGATGCCGTGCACAGTGAGCAGTTCGAGTTCGGCGGTCAGGTCGTGACCGGCCGTCTCGGCCTGGTCCGCGGCCACCGGCGGGCAGAGCACCACGTCGCCGAGCAGCCCGGGCGGCGGCTCGGGCTCGGTGGCCGGCCCGCGGTCGGTGCGAGCCCCGGCCTGGTGCGGCGGCCGCAGCTCGTCCATGGGGAAGGCCAGCACGTCGGTCGGGCCCGGTTCGCCCATCCAGCGCTCGTGCAGCCCGGTCATGGTCGGAGTGTCGACCAGCAGCACGGACAGCTCAGCCAGCGGGTGCACGCCCATATCGTCCAGCACGTGGCGGGCCAGCGCGGCCAGGTCCGCCTCATCGACCTCGGTGCCGGACTCGTTGGCGATCTCGATGCTCACGCCGTCACCGGTCCCGGCTGCCGCCGGCCCGGCGCGGCCGGCTGCCGGTGATCCGCTGTGCCGCGCCGCGGGCCTCCTGCGCGGCGTCGTACCGCTCGTAGGCGTCCACGATGTCCGCGACCAGCTTGTGCCGGACCACGTCATGGCTGGTCAGCCGGGAGAAGTAGACGTCGTCGACGCCTTCGAGGATGTCCTGCACGAGGCGCAGCCCGGACTGCGACCCGGACGGCAGGTCCACCTGCGTGACGTCGCCGGTGACCACGATCCGGGAGCCGAAGCCCAGCCGGGTGAGGAACATCTTCATCTGCTCGGGATAGGTGTTCTGCGCCTCGTCCAGGATGATGAAGGAGTCGTTCAGCGTGCGGCCGCGCATGTACGCCAGCGGCGCGACCTCGATCGTGCCCTGCGCGAGCAGCTGCGGGATCGTCTGCGGGTCGAGCATGTCGTGCAGCGCGTCGTACAGCGGCCGCAGGTACGGGTCGATCTTCTCGTACAGGGTGCCGGGCAGGAAGCCGAGCCGCTCGCCGGCCTCGACCGCGGGCCGGGTCAGGATGATCCGGTTCACTTCCTTGGCCTGCAGCGCCTTCACCGCCTTGGCCATGGCCAGGTACGTCTTGCCGGTGCCGGCCGGGCCGATGGCGAACACCACGGTGTGCGCGTCGATGGCGTCCACGTAGCGCTTCTGGTTCAGCGTCTTGGGCCGGATCGTCCGCCCGCGGGCGGACAGGATGTTCAGCGTCAGCACCTCATCCGGCCGGGCTGCCGGGCGGTTGCGCAGCATCGAGACGGTCTGCTCGACCAGGGCCGCGGACAGCTCGGTGCCCCTGGCGACCATCGTGGTCAGCTCCCCGAACAGCCGGTCCACCAGCGCGGTGTCGTCGGCCGGGCCGGTGACGGTGATCTCGTTGCCGCGGACGTGGATATCGGCGCCGGGGAAGTCCCGCTCGATCACGTGCAGCAGCTCGTCACCCGACCCGAGCAGCGCCACCATGGAGTGGTCATCAGGAATGACGATTTTTGCCCGGGTTCCGTTTCGGCTGGCCCGATCTTCGCGGTTCGCCGGATCGCCTGAATCTTGCGTCAAATTGCCTTTCCCTGCCCCGGCGCTGGCCGCGCCCGTGTCGGCTCCATGCTATCTGCCGGGCCTCAGCCGGGCGGCCACGTCATCCCGCGGCCGCCGAGCACGTGGGCGTGCACGTGACCGACCGTCTGCCCGGCGTCGCGGCCGCTGTTGAAGACGATCCGGTAGCCCGTCTTGTCGATACCCGCGCCCACCGCGACCTGGTGCGCCCCGGCCGCCACCGCGTCCAGCAGGCCGTCCCCAGCCGCGGCCAGAGCGGCCAGGTCAGCGTAGTGCGTTTTGGGGATTACCAGCACGTGGACGGGCGCCTGCGGGTTGATATCGGTGAAGGCGAGGGTGCGCTCGGTCTCCCGCACCTTGTCCACAGGGACGTCGCCTCCGGCGATAGCGCAGAAGAGGCAGTCGGGCATGCAACGATCTTAACTTGTGACGCCACTGCGCGACTGGCGACATATATGGTTGCTCTACTGCGAACCCGCGGCGTAGCGTCCCCCCTCCGCGCGACCGCACAGACTGTCGCGCGCTCTTTCGGGGCACTCCGTCCCGGGTTTCGCTGCCTGAAAAACGTGGCAGTCACCTTCATGGGGGCGAACATCGTTGAGGTCAGTCGCCAGGCGGGATCGTGGCCTGGGGAACCGGATATGACCGCGCGTCAACCCGAAGAGGGGTCAGCGCGTCAAACCAAGGTGACCGAGACCCTGGTAGCGAACGCCGCACTCGGCGCGGTGTCAGCTGATTGGGACGCAGACCGAGCGGTGACGGTGCTGTATGCCGCGCACTACCGCTCGCTCGTCCGGCTGGCCGCGCTGCTGCTGCGGGACGTTTCTACCGCGGAGGAGGTCGTGCAGGACTCCTTCGTCGCGATGCATGGCGGCTGGCGCCGGCTCAGGGACAACGACAAAGCCCTGTCCTACCTGCGGCAGTCCGTGGTGAACCGGGCCCGCTCGGTGCTACGGCACCGGGTGGTAGTGGACAAGAACGCGCCGAAGCCGCCACCGGACATGCCCAGTGCCGAGCAGGGGGCCATCACCCTGTTCGAGCGCTCGGCTGTGGTTACCGCCCTGCGGACCTTGCCCGCGCGCCAGCGTGAGGCACTGGTCCTGCGGTTCTACGGGGACCTGTCCGAAGCTCAGATCGCCGCCGCGATGGGGATTAGCAAGGGCGCCGTGAAGAGCCACACCGCGCGCGCGATGACCGCGCTGCGCAGCGTGCTGGAGCGGGACATATGACACGGATCCGGGGGGCACAGAAAGGCCTGAGGCAGCGGTCATGACACATCGGACCCTTGACTACGAGGAGCGTTTGCGCGCGGCCCTGCGCGCAGCCGCGGAATCGGTCGAGCCCGACGGCGGCGGCCTGGAGCGGATCAGGGCGCGGATTCACGCACCCCGGCCCGAGACGGCCGCATGGCTAGCGACCGATACGGTGACGTCCGGCCCCGGCCCGTTCGCGGACCGGCTGCGCTCCTTTCCGGCCGCGGTGCTGCGCTGGCTGCGCCCGGTCACGGCCGGCGGCGCCCCGGCCCCGCACGGCTGGCTCCGCCCGCTCGCGGCGGCCGCCGCGTTCGTGCTGGTGGTCGGCACCGGCGCGCTGGCCCTGAGCCAGGGCCTGACCCAGAGCATCACCCCGTCCAGCTCGTCAGGCCACATCGGCACGGCGCAGACCCAGACCCAGGGCAACGGCGGCGGGCAGAACGGCGGCGGGCAGACGCTCGGCGGCCCTTCGACCACGGTGCCCTCCCCCTCGTCGTCCAGCGGCGGCTCCTCGGCCGCCACGTCCGGCTCACCGGCCCCGTCCTCGCAGCCGACGAACAGCTGCAGCCCGAAGCCCACGCCGGGCCCGACCGCGAGCGGCAACCCGCCGGTGGGGTCGCCGTCGCCGTCGCCGTCGCCCACGCCGTCGCCGAGCACCTCAACCAGCCCGGCGCCGACGCCATCGAACTCGCCCGCGTCGCCGACCACCGGGGCCAGTGCGACCACCGCGGCCAGTGCTCCGGCCTCCGCGGCGGCGGCAGGCGCTACCCCGCTGCCGACCACGTCGGGTCAGGGCACGAGCCCATCCTCACCGAACCCCAAGCCCAGTAAGTCCTGCTCATAGCGGCAGGCATGAGATAGCTTGGCGGTTCCGCGAGAGCCGTCCCGCTCGCTGACGAGCCGCGAGCGGGGCGGCTCTCGCGTATTCCGCTCAGGCCCAGCGGCCGGTGTCGCTGAGCACGATCGCGGCCGCCACCGCGCCCGCGGTCGAGGTGCGCAGCACCGACGGGCCCAGCCGGGCCGGCACCGCGCCCGCCCCGGTGAGCAGGCTGGTCTCGGCCGGGCTGACGCCGCCTTCCGGGCCGGTGATCAGCACGATGCCGCCGGGCCGCAGGCCCGCCGCCCCGGCCGCGAGGCCGGCCAGCGGTGCCTTCGCGGCCGGGTCGAGCAGGATGGCCAGGCCCGCCGCGGCCACCAGCCGGGCCGCCCCGTCGCGGCCGGCCAGGGCGGTGATCTCCGGGAACCGGGCCCGCCGGGCCTGCTTGGCCGCGGCCAGGCCGGCCGACCGCCAGCGGGCCAGCGCCCGGTCGCCCCGGTCGCCGCGCCACTGGACCACGCACCGCTCGGCCGCCCACGGGACGATCACGTCCACCCCGACCTCGGTCATGGTCTCGGTGGCCAGCTCACCGCGGTCGCCCTTGGGCAGCGCCTGGAGCACGGTCAGCCGCGGCACCGGCGGCGGCTCGGCCCGGCGGGCCAGCACGGCCAGCTCGAGCTCTCCGTCCCGGCTGCGGGTCACCTGGCACTCGGCCACCGTGCCGGAGCCG
>DASVBE010000117.1:0-2347 GCA_036375995.1 Streptosporangiaceae bacterium
GCGGGCAGGCTGGCACCCGCGTGCACCTGCGGCTGCGCCTGGGTCCGGTGCGGCGCCCGTGGCTGGCCCGGACGGCGGGCGAGTTCATCGACGCGCTGACCATCGCCGGGATGGCGGCCGGCCTGAAGGAACGGCTTCAGCAAGAGGCAAGGTAACCGGCCCGGTATCGATGTGGTCCTGGTATCACAGCCCACGGGCGCGATGACCGCCCCGGCGCGCCAGCCGGATGGACAGATGGTGCCCCTGGTGCCAGCGGTGCACCCGGTGCCCCTGATCCCCGGTCGGCCCTCGTCCCGGGGCCCGCTGCCAACGACATCAATGCGGATCGGGTGCGCTTCCTTTGGAGTGAGCGCTGCTGGAGCACGCGCGGCCGGGTGCGCTCCGTCCCCGCCGGGAACCCCGGCCCCGGCAGCCCCGCCGGCCACCCGGGACCAGCCCGGGAGCCAGGCCCGCAACCGCCGCGATGTGACAACGCGCCGGTCATAACCCAATGCCAGGAACTTAAGGGATGGCGGCGGTTCGGCGTGCCTGCGTGAAACGTGACGAAGCTCCCGCTAGAACGGCGATTGCCTAGATCGTTCGCCTAGCAGGGAGCTTCGTTGGGTGTTCATGCTGCCATGGGCGGCTGGTGGTCGTCTACGCGGGGACGGGTTCTTGCCGGGGTGGGGGCCGGGGTGCCGGGCCGGTGGATCACGCCTGCGCTGGTGGATGAGGTGCTGGCCGAGGCCGGGGAAGCGGCGGGGGACGGGGGGCCGCGCCGGCGGTTCCGGGCGCTGCCAGGGCGGCTGGGGGTGTATTTCGTCCTGGGCTTGTGCCTGTTCAGCGGCATGCCGTACCGGGAGGTGCTGAGGGGGCTGGCCTCGGGGCTGGAGGAGGCGCTGGAGGCGGCGGGGTGGCAGGTCCCGGCGGCGACTGCGCTGACCGGGTTGCGGCGCCGGCTGGGCGAGAAGCCGTTTGAGCTGCTGTTCTGGCGGCTGGCCGGGCCGCTGGCGGCGGGGGCGGCGCCGTGGTCGCATATCTGCGGGCTGCTGGCGGTGGCCTGGGACGGCACCACGGTCATGGCCCCGGCCAGCAGCGAGAACATTGCCGCGTTCGGCCGGCCGCGCGGCAAGAAGCAGGGCCATTACCCGCAGGTCCGGCTGGTGACGCTGATCGCCTGCGGCACCCGGGCGCTGCTGGGCGCGGCGATCGGGCCGTGGCGCGGTGCCGGCACCGGGGAGCGCCAGCTGGCCGCGGGGCTGCTGCCGCACCTGCGCGAGGGGATGCTGCTGCTGGCTGACCGGGGCTTTTACAGCTTCCGGCTGTGGACCGCCGCTGCGGGGACCGGGGCGGCCCTGCTATGGCGGGCCGAGGCGAGCCTGCGCCTGCCCGTGGTGACCGCGCTGCCGGACGGGTCCTGGCTCACCCGCATCCCTGACCCGGCCGCGGTGCGGCGCCGGGTGCACCGCAACGGCCAGCGCCGCCGCCGGGGCAGCAGGCTCGGGCCTGATACCGGGCCGCTGCCCGGCATCACCGTCCGGGTCACCGAGTTCTGGCTGAGCGTGACTACCGGGGACGGCGCCGTCCGCGCCGAGCGGTACCGGCTGATCACCACCTTGCTGGACTGGCGCGCGGCGCCCGCCCCGGCCCTGGCCGCGGGCTACGCCTGGCGGTGGGCGGCCGAGACCGGGTTCGCTGAGCTCAAGACCAGCCTGCACGGCCCCGGGCACATCCTGCGCGGCCGCACCCCGGACCTGGCCCGCCAGGAGCTGTGGGCCTGCCTGGCCGTCTGCCAGGCCATCCGCGCCGTCATCGCCCTGGCCGCCGCCGGCGCCGGCCTGGACCCGGGCCGGATCTCCTTCACCGCCGCCCTGCACGCCGTCCGCCGCACCCTGCCCGCCGCCCGCACCAGCCCAGACGCCGCCCTGGCCCAGACCGAGGCCAGCATCCTCGCCGAGCTCGTGCCCCGCCGCCAGGGCCGCGTCTGCGTCCGGGCCGTCACCCGGCCATCCTCGCCGTTCCCGTCCCGGCGCAACGCCAAAGGCCCCCTATCACAGCACGCCGGCTTCACCGTCACCATCCGGCTCCCGGACCAGGCACCCCGCACCACCACTGACCAGGCCAGACACCAGCCAGAACACCAGAAACAGCCACCTTAAGTTCCTGGCATTGGGATACAACCGTTGCGTTGTCACATCGCGACGGTGCCGTGGCAGAGCTCGCCGCCGACGATCGTGGCCAGCACCTCCAGGCCGGCGATGCGCTCCGGGCTGACCGCGGTGGGGTCCTCGGACAGCACCACCAGGTCGGCGAGCATGCCGGGGGCGACCGAGCCCTTGACGTGCTCCTGGCGGCTGGCGTAGGCCGA
>DASVBE010000126.1:0-16910 GCA_036375995.1 Streptosporangiaceae bacterium
GGCTGCTTTCGCGGGTGTAGGCTTCCTGCCCTTAGAAGTCGACAGGGGGGCGGAATGTCGGTTTCCTCGGCGCTCGATGTCGCCATCGGGCTCGCCTTTCTGTTTTTCCTCTTCTCGCTGGTCATTTCCCGGATCAACGAGTACATCGCCACGGCACTTAACTTGCGGCACAAGGGCCTGGAGAGCGCACTGCGGGCCATGCTCAACGACCCCCACGCGGCCGGCCAGCCGGCCCCGCCGTCCGCGGCCGGCGGCCGGCCGGCGAGTGGCGGCCAGCCTGCTGACGACGCCGGGCAGATGGCGATGGGGGCCGGGCAGCAGCAGGCGGCGGGCGGTCAGCCGTCGGGCGGCGGGTCGCCAGCCGGAACCAGCCCCGTGGTGCTCAGCGCCGAGAATGTCATGAACCACGCCCTGGTGAAGCCGATCCAGCAGGCCGCCAAGGGCACGTTCATGCGCGGCATGTTCGGCCGGCTGGGCAACCTTGGCCCGGGCCAGAAGGGCATCTCCTACCTGCCGTCCCGGACCTTCTCCGCGGTCATCCTGGACCTGCTTGCCCCGCCGGTGTCCAACCCGGCCCATCCGGCCGTCGCGGCGGGCGGCGATCCGATGGAGGAGGCGCTGGCGGCCGTCCAGAGAATGAGCCCATCGAACCCGGCCCGCAATCCACTGCTGCGGATGATGACCGACGCCCGGGGCGACAGAGACAAGTTCCGGGCCAGCCTGGAGCACTGGTACGACGACACGATGGACCGGGTCAGCGGCTGGTACAAGCGCTCCGTCCAGAAGATCATCCTGGTGATCAGCATCGTTCTGGTGGCCGCGCTGAACGTGGACTCGATCAACATCGCCCAGGTGCTGTGGCGGCTGCCGACCGAGCGGGCCGCGGTGGCCACCGCGGCGGCCCGGCAGGCCGGCTCGGGTGATGGCGCCGGGCAGAGCGCCGACCAGGTGGTCCGGAGCATCTCCGCGCTGAGACTGCCGCTGGGCTGGACGCCGCCGCACGTCACCACGGTCAGCCCGGCCGGGGCGAAGACCGTCGTGGTCAGCACCGACCCGCAGCACGTGCCGCTCGGCGTGGGGTCCTGGCTGATCAAGCTGCTCGGCCTGCTGCTGACCGTGCTGGCGCTGTCCCTCGGCGCGCCGTTCTGGTTCGACGCGCTGACCAAACTCGGCTCGCTCCGCCAGTCAGGCCCGAAGCCGGCCAGGTCGGCGCGCTCCTCCTGACGGCCGCGCCACCACCGGCGCCTAACCGGGTTGACCGCCGCGGGCGGCCCGGGTGAGGGTCGTGCCCATGCGGCTGACTGTGCTGGGTGGGTGCGGGGCGTGGCCGGAGCCGGGGCAGGCGTGCAGCGGGTTCCTGCTCGAGCACGACGGGTTCCGGCTGCTGATCGACGCCGGGTACGCGACCATGCCGCGGCTGCTGCAGCTGATCCGGCCCGGGCTGGTGGACGCGGCGCTGATCAGCCACGGGCACCCCGATCACTGCGCCGACCTGAACCCGCTGCTGCGGGCCCGGGTGCTGGGGGAGAGCGGCCTGCCGCCGCTGCCGCTGTACGCGCCGGCCGGCGCGCTGGATCAGGTGCTGGCCCTGGACCGGCCGCAGATGTACGCGGGCGCCTGGTCCGCGCATGAGGTGGGGGCGGGCACCAGGACCGTTATCGGCCCGTTCCGGCTCCGCTCGTGGATGCTGCCGCACTGGGTGCCCAACGCCGGGGTGCGGCTGACCGCGGACGGCCAGACCCTGGCCTACACCGGCGACTGCGGCCAGGACCCGCAGCTCACCGAGCTGGCTGAGGGCGCCGACCTGCTGGTGGCCGAGGCCACTTATGTTGACGGCGTGCCGGACGACGCGCGGGCCTACCTGTCCAGCGCCCGGCAGGCCGGCGAGCTGGCGGCACGCGCGGGCGCCGGCCGGCTGCTGCTCACCCACCTGTGGCCGGGCACCAGCCACGGCGCCGCGGTCGCGGCCGCGGCGGACGGCTACCCCGGCCCGGTCAGCGTGGCCACTCCCGGGCGGCGCCTCGACCTGACCGGCTGATAGCCGCGGCCGGGTCAGCCTGCCCCCGGGACCGGGACCGAGAGCTCTTCGAGCAGGTCGCGGGAGTAGGTGATCCGGCCGGTCAGGCTGTGCGGGTCGCGGTGGCAGAGCATCAGCGCGGCCTCGGCCATCACCGAGGGCGGCTCGTTGTCCGCGCTGTCCTCCGTGGTCAGGCCGTGGAACAGGGTGCCGGGGGTGGGCACCACCCGGTTCGGGGACAGCGCGTTGACCGCGATGTTGTCGGCGTACAGCTCGGCCGCCAGGCCGGTGGAGAACCGCTCGAGCGCCGCCTTGCACATGCCGTACACGGTGCCGCCATGGGTGGCCCAGCCGGTCGGCGGCATCGCCGGGTGCCGGGCCGCGATCGAGGAGATGTTCAGGATCCAGCCCGCCCCACGGGCCCGCATGGCCGGCAGCACCAGCTGGGCCAGCTCGAACGGCGCCGCCACCTGCACGTCGAACATCAGCTCAAAGCGCTTCGGGGTGAAGTCCTCGACCCGCTGGAAGTAGGTCACCGCGGCGTTGCTGACCAGGATGTCGGGCGGGCCGAGCAGCCGGTTCGCCTCGGCCACCAGCCGCTCCCGGTCGCCGGGCTGCCGCAGGTCGGCCGCGATGGCCACGGCCGTCCCGCCCGCCGCGGTGATCGCCGCCGCGGTCTCGCCGATCGTGCCGGGCAGCGGCGAGCCGGCCGCTTCGGTGGTCCGGGCCGCGACCGCGACCGCGGCGCCCTCCGCGCCGAACCGGGCGGCGATAGCCGCGCCGATGCCGCGGCTGGCCCCGGTGACGATGGCGACCTTCCCGTCCAGCAAGCCCATGGCCATCCCTTCCGGTGCCGCGCCCATACCGAACCAGCGTCTAGAACCGTATTCTAATAACGCGATCTGGCCGTGATCCATGGGAGGACGCTGTGGCGTGGGACTTCTCCACCGAACCGGAATTCCAGGCGCAGCTGGACTGGGTCGAGGAGTTCTGCCGGACCGAGGTCGAACCGCTTGACCTGGTCTTCCCCGGGGCCGCCTACTCCCGGCACCCCAAGGCCAAGGCGCTCGCCGACCCGCTCAAGCAGCAGGTGAAGGACCGTGGCCTGTGGGCCCTGTTCCTGGACAAGGACCTGGGCGGCCCCGGCTTCGGACAGCTGAAGCTGGCCCTGCTGAACGAGATCCTGGGCCGGTACCGGTCCGCACCCGTCGTGTTCGGCACGGCCGCGCCGGACACCGGCAACATGGAGATGCTGGCCGCGCATGGCACCGAGGAGCAGAAGAAGCGCTGGCTCTACCCGCTGATGAACCAGGAGCTGTTCTCGGCCTACTCGATGACCGAGCCGCAGGGCGGTTCTGACCCGTCGCTGTTCCGCACGCACGCCGTGCGCGACGGCGACGAGTGGGTGATCAACGGCGAGAAGTGGTTCACCAGCGCCGGCGCGCGGGCCGACATCATCTTCGTGATGTGCACCAACGGCATGTTCGTGGTGCCGCGGGAGACGCCCGGGGTGCAGATCATGGAGTACCCCGCGCTGCACAACCACATCCGCTACAGCGACGTGCGGGTGCCCGCCGACCACCTGCTCGGCCCGGAGGACGGCGCCCGCGTGCTGGCCCAGCGGCGGCTCGGCGGCGGCCGGATCCACCACGCGATGCGCACCGTGGCGCAGGTCAAGCTGGCCTTCGACATCATGTGCGAGCGGGCGCTGAGCCGCGAGTCGCACGGCAGGATCATCGGCGACCACCAGATGGTCCAGGAGGCCATCGCCGACTCCTACGCCGAGATCAGCATGCTGCGGCTGCTGGTGCTGTGGACCGCGTGGACGATCGACAACTCGAGCACCAAGGCAGCCCGCACCCAGATCGCCGCGTGCAAGTACACCTGCGCCAAGGTGCTGCGCGAGGTCAGCTACCGTGCCCTGCACATCATGGGCTCGCTGGGCACCACCGACCTGACCCCGCTGCAGGCCATGTACGCCGCCGCGCCGACGATGGCGATCGCCGACGGGGTCGACGAGGTGCACAAGGTCACCGTGGCCCGCAACGTGCTCAAGGGCTACGACCCGCACGAGGGCCCCTGGCCGACCGAGTACCTGCCCGCCAAGCGCGAGGAGGCCAGGAAGAAGTTCGCGGAGCAGATCGCCGCCGACCCGGACCTGGCCGCCTGGGCCGACCGGGCCGCGCTGCCGGGGAGGCGCTGACATGCGGCCCGCGGGCTCGGTCGCGGTCGTCACCGGCGGGGCCAGCGGCATCGGCCGGGCGCTGTGCCTGGCCCTGGCCGCCCAGGGCGCGGACGGGGTCGTGGTCGCCGACCTCGACGGCGCCGGCGCCGCGCAGGTGGCCGCCGAAATCGAGGCCGGCGGGCACCGGGCCCTCGCGGTCACCGCCGACATGTCCGCGGCGGCGGACGTCGAGGCGCTGGTCAAGCAGGCCGAGAGCGCGTTCGGCCGGATCGACCTGTTCTGCTCCAACGCGGGCATCATCGCGCGCGGCGGGATCGAGGTGCCGGACGCGGCCTGGGACCGCTCCTGGGCGGTCAACGTGCACGCCCACGTCCACGTCGCCCGCGCCGTGCTGCCCGGCATGCTGGCCCGTGGCGGCGGCTACCTGATGATCACCGCGTCCGCGGCCGGCCTGCTGACCGAACTGGACTCCGCCCCGTACGCGGTGACCAAGCACGCCGCGGTCGCGCTGGCCGAATGGCTCGCGATCACCTACGGCGACCAGGGCCTGCGGGTCTCCTGCCTGTGCCCGCAGGCGATCCGCACCAACCTGGGCGCGACCAGCCGCAAGCAGACCGGCGAGGCCGAGCCGCCGCCTGAGGTCAGCCAGGGCAGCGCCTTCTGGCAGGCCGCGGTGGACGGCGTCCTCACCGCGGACCAGGCGGCCCAGGCGATCCTTGCGGGCCTGGCCGACGAGCGGTTCCTGATCCTGCCGCACCCCGAAGTCGCGACCTACGAGCAGCGCCGCGCCCAGGACCGGGACCGCTGGCTGCGCGGCATGCGCCGGTTCCGCGCCCGGCTGTTCTCCACCCCGCCGCCCGGCGGCGAGCAGGGCGCCTGATGGCGGCGGCCGCGGCCAGCAACGCCAGCGCCAGCGGCAACGGAGCGCCCGCCCCGCTCGCCGTGGAGCGGCTCAGGGAGTTCTTCGCACCGCAGTCGATCGCGATCGTCGGTGCCTCCGACACCTCGGGCTGGGCCCGGTTCGTGGCGCTGAGCAGCACCGCGATCGGCTTCACCGGGCCGCTGCTGCCGGTCCACCCGCGGCACGCCACCGCGCTCGGCCGGCCCGCCGTGCCCAGCCTGCGCGACCTGGCCGAGCCCGCCGACCT
Organism: Streptosporangiaceae bacterium; assembly: GCA_036375995.1. Lineage (GTDB taxonomy): Bacteria > Actinomycetota > Actinomycetes > Streptosporangiales > Streptosporangiaceae > DASVBE01. Next base: position 5,351 of record DASVBE010000126.1, read on the forward strand.
GGCGTTCATCATGGCGCCGACGCACGCGGTGGAAAGCGTGCTGCAGGACGCGGGCGCGGCCGGCGTGCGCAACGCGATCGTGCTGGCGTCCGGGTTCCGCGAGGCCGGCCCGGAAGGCCGGGCGCTGGAAGACCGCCTGGTGGCCTGCGCCCGGGACCAGGGCGTCACCCTGCTCGGCCCGAACTGCCTGGGCTTCCTCAACGCGCACGCGCGCACCGCGCCGTTCGCCCTGACGATCCCGCTGCCGCTGACCCCGGGACCGGTCGGCATCGCGCTGCAGAGCGGCGCGCTGGCCAGCGTCGTGCTCGGCTTCCTCCGGGCCCGTGCGATCGGGGTCAGCACGCTGGCCACGGTCGGCAACGAGGCGATGATCAGCACCGCGGACGTGCTGCAGTACCTGGCCGAGGACCCGGACACCAGGGTCATCTGCCTGTTCCTCGAGGAGATCGGCGACCCGGTGGCGTTCGCCCGGGCGGCCCGGGCCGCGGAGCAGGCCGGCAAGCCGGTCGTGGCGCTCAAGGTCGGCTCCAGCCCGGCCGGCCAGCAGTCCGCGCTGGCGCACACCGGCGCGGTGGCCGGCGACGACGCGGTGGTCAGCGCGTTCCTGGCGGACCTCAACGTGATCCGGGTGACCAGCCTCGAGGAACTGCTGGTCACCGGCGCGCTGCTGGGCTACGCGCGGTGGCCGGCCGGCCGCCGCATGGGCGTGCTGACCCTGTCCGGCGGCGCCTGCGACCTGATCGCCGACAGGGCCTCGGCCCAGGGCCTGGACATCCCGCCGTTCGCGGCCGCCACGGTGGACGCGATCGCGCCGCACATGCCGTCGTTCGCGACCGTGCGCAACCCGCTGGACGCCACCGGGTACGTGCTGGCCAACAGCCGCACCTCCGCGCTGACCCCGGTCGACCACGCGCTGGACGCCGCGGTCGGCGACCCGGGCCTGGACCTGGTGCTGTTCGCCGGGCTCAGCCTGCCGGACGCCCGGCCGCCGGACGAGCGGCTGGCCGCGGCGCTGGAAGCCCGGGTCGCCTGGGTGGCGCAGCGGATCGGGAGCTCCCCGGTGCCGGTCATCCCAATCGGCGCGACCTGCACCGACGTGTCCCCGTACGCCCGGGAGGTACTCGGCAGGAACGGCCTGCACCTGCTCGGCGGGATCGAGTTCGGCCTGGCCGCGCTGGGCCACGCGGTCCGCTGGGTCGAGCGCCGTCAGCGTCCCGTTCCGGACGGAGTACGCATGGTTATGCCGCGGGCCGCCCCCACGACCGTGGCCGGGCCGTGGTCCGAGGCTCGGGCCAGGGACCTGCTGGCCAGCGCCGGCGTGCCGGTCGTCCCCGGTGAGCTGGTGGCCTGCGCCGATGACGCGGTGCGGGCCGCGCACCGGGCCGGCCTGCCGGTGGCGCTGAAGATCTGCTCCGCCCAGATCACCCACAAGTCCGACATCGGCGGCGTGGCGCTGAACCTGCGCACCGACGACGAGATCCGGGCCGCCTACGGCCAGGTCCTGGCCGCCGCGGACCAGGTGCCCGGCGCCGGGGTGGACGGCGTGCTGGTTACCACCATGCGGTCCGGCGGGACCGAGCTGCTGGCTGGCGTCACCGTGGACCCCGCGTTCGGCCCGGTGCTCGCGGTCGGCCTGGGCGGCGTGTGGGTCGAGGTGCTGGCCGACACCGCGCTGCGGCTGCTGCCGGTAGACCGGGCCGGGGTAAAGCGGATGCTCGGCGAGCTCAGGGGCGCGCCGCTGCTGCACGGCGTGCGCGGCACCCCGCCCGCCGACCTGGACGCGCTGGCCGGGGTGATCGCCGCGATCGCCGACGCGGCGCTCTCGCTCGGCGGCGCGCTGCGTACCGTGGAAGTGAACCCGCTCCGGGTGGCCGGGGACCAGATCGAGGCGCTGGACGTCCTCGTGGTCACCGGCCCCGCCACCTGACCAGCCCGGCGGTCGCCCGATCGCCGGGCACGCCGCGTTCTGCGCCGATCGCGCCGAGGTCACGGCCGGGGCCGGCTAGGCGGACCGCGGGCTGAAGAAGATCACCGCGACGCCGGCCGCGACGATGGCCGCGCCGGCCCAGTCGTACCGGTCGGGACGGTGGCCGTCCAGCAGCCAGCCCCAGAGCAGGCTCATGATCACGAACACGCCGCCGTAGGCGGCGTACACCCGGCCGAAGGACGCGCCCTGCTGGAAGGTCGGGATCACCCCGTAGGCCACCAGGATGACCGCCCCGGCCAGGCCCACCGGCCAGGGCGCTCCCTCCCTCAGCCAGCGCCACACCAGGTAGCCGCCGCCGATCTCGGCCAGCCCCGCCGCGGCGAAGAGCCCGACGCTGCGCAGCACGTGCATGAGGCTGACCCTAGCCTCCGGCCATGGCCCCCACGATGAGATACGGCTCGTCGCCGCGGGCCACCGGGCCAGGCAGCTCGTCGTCGGGGGATTCGTGCGACAGGTCCTGCTCGCAGGCGAAGAACCGGACAAAGGCCCGGCGCTTCCCGCTGCGGCGGTCCCTGATCGTGCCGCACAGCACCGGATACCGCGCCTCCAGCGAATCCAGCACCGCCCGCTGGGTGACCGGGCCGTCCACCTGCAGCTGCACCTCGCCGTCCACCCGCGCGAGCGTGCGCAGATGGGCGGGCAGCACGACCCGGATCACGGCAGCGTCTGGACCTCGACGGACAGCACCGCCGGCAGGTCCCTGACGATCGGCGCCCAGGTGTCCCCGCTGTCCGCCGAGCCGTAGACCTGGCCGCCGGTGGTGCCGAAGTAGATCCCGCAGTCGTCCAGGGAGTCCACCGCCATCGCGTCCCGCAGCACGTTCACGTAGCAGTGCTCCTGCGGCAGTCCGCGGGTGAGCGGCTCCCACTCCTCGCCGCCGGTCCGGCTGCGGAACACCCGCAGCTTGCCCTCGGGCGGGAAGTGGTGGGAGTCGCTGGTGATCGGCACCACGTACACGGTGTCCGGCTCGTGCGCGTGCACGTCGATCGGGAAGCCGAAGTCGGTGGGCAGGTTGCCGCTGATCTCGTGCCAGGACCCGCCGCCGTCGTCGCTGCGCATCACATCCCAGTGCTTCTGCATGAACAGCGTGTCCGGCCGGGCCGGGTGCTGGGCGATCCGGTGCACGCAGTGGCCGACCTCGGCGTCCTCGTCCGGGATGCCCTCCGAGTGCAGGCCCTGGTTGACCGGGCGCCAGGATTCGCCCGCGTCGTCGGACCGGAACGCGCCGGCCGCGGAGATCGCGGCGAACATCCGGCCCGGGTGGACCGGGTCGAGCAGGATCGTGTGCAGGCACATACCGCCCGCGCCGGGCTGCCAGGACGGCCCGGACTTGTGGCTGCGCAGGGCGGGCAGCTCCTGCCAGGTGCCCCCGCCGTCACTGCTCCGGAACAGCCCGGCGTCCTCGACCCCGGCGTACACCGTGTCCGGGTCGTCCAGCGACGGCTCCAGGTGCCAGACCCGGGCGAACTCCCACGGGTGCGGCGTGCCGTCGTACCACTGGTGCGTGCCCGGCTCGCCGTCGTAGCTGAAGTCGCTGCCGGCCGGCGCCCAGGTTGCGCCGCCGTCGTCGGACCGCTGGATGACCTGGCCGAACCAGCCGCTGGACTGCGAGGCCCAGATCCGGTTCGCCTCAGCCGGCGATCCCTTCACGTGGTAGATCTCCCAGCCGGGGAAATGCGGCCCGGTTACCGTCCAGTCTTTCCGCTGGCCATCCGCAGTGAGCACAAACGCGCCCTTGCGCGTCCCGACCAGCACTCGCACGCCGCTCATCGGCGTCCCCTTCCGTCCGGCCCGGCCTACCCCCGCCGCCCCGCTGGGCATGCGGCGGCCAGGCTCGCTGATGCGGGTAGGACCGGGCGGCGCCGGCAAACTCACCGGTGCCGGGAGCCGTAGCTCAGCCGGCCCAGACGATGGGCTTGTCGAAGTACGGGGTGACCTCGTTGGCCTTGGCCGGGCCGTTGTTCCACTCGACCTTCTGGATCGAGCCGCCGCCCGGCATCAGGTAGGTCAGGCAGGCCGTGTAGGACTTGCCGCTGGTGAACGGTTTCGGTGCGGAGGTCTCGTCGCACCGCTCGAACGTGCCCAGGAACGTGATGCTTCCCTGCTCCTGGCCCCGGTCGTCGATCGCGCTGAACGCGATCGCCGGGTCGTCCTTGGCGGCCGGCCGGGCGTCCTGCAGGGCCGTCACCTTCACCGTCACGTAGTACGGCACCGACTTCTTCTGCTCGGCGTTCAGGTCGATGTTCCTGAAGTCGTCGATCGTGCCCTTCTCGATCGAGACCACGGTGACCTTCAGCTTGTAGCCCTTGTGCGCGCCGGTGCCCAGGTCCTGCGACGGCGGGACCCAGCCGACCGTGGCCGGCTGGCCGAAGCCGAGGTCAGTGCCGGGCGCGGTCAGCCCGGCGGTGCTGCCCGCCCCAGCCGGCGCGCTGGACGCGGCCGGGGCCGGGGAACTGGTGGCCGGGGCGGGCGGCGGCGCGCTGGACGAGCCGCCCCCGGACGACGTGCTCCCGCCCGAGCCGCCGCCGCAGGCGGCCAGCCCGCCGCCGAGCAGGGCAACGGCAATACCCGCAGCGATCCGGCCAGGCTTCATTGATACCCCCCAAGGACGATTGGCCGTGAACTCTAGCACCAGCCGTCCCACAGATCTCAGGAGGCAGCCCGCTCGGCGTGGGTCAGGGCGGCGAGGTACTCGTGGCTGAGGCGGACGGCGGTGGCGCCGTCGCCGACGGCCGAGGCGACCCGCTTGATCGACCGGTAGCGGGCGTCGCCCGCGGCGAAGATGCCGGGGACCGAGGTCTCCAGCGCGAGCGGGGCCCGGCCGAGCACCCAGCGGGACACCGCCGGGCCGTCCCGGCGCACGTCACGGCCGGTCCTGAGGTAGCCGTGCTCCAGCTGGACCGCGGGGGGCAGCCACCGGGTCCGCGGCTCGCCGCCGATCAGCACGAACAGCGCGTCGGCCGGGACCTTCCGCCTCCGGCCGGTGCGGCCGTCGCGCAGGGTCAGCCCGTCGAGCTTTTCGCGGCCGTGGCCGCCGGTGACCTCGGTGCGCAAGCGCACCGTGACCCGGCTGCTGGCCACGATCTCCCGGATCAGGTACTCCGACATGGACGCGGCCAGGTCCGGGCCGCGGACCAGCAGCGTTACCCGGCGCGCGTACCGGGCCAGGTACAGCGCGCTCTGCCCGGCCGAGTTGCCGCCGCCGACCACGTACACGTCCTTGCCCTCCAGGGCCATGGCCTCGCTGCCCGGCGAGCCGTAGAACACCCCCGAGCCGAGCAGGCCGTCCAGGCTGGGCACGCCGAGCCGCCGCCATTCGATGCCGGTGGCCACGATGACCGCCCCGGCCGTGATCGTGTGCCCGTCGGTCAGCCGGACCAGGTGCTGGCTGCCACGGCGCTCCAGGCCGGCGACCGGCTGGAAGAACGCTATGTGCGCGCCGAACATCCAGGCCTGCTCACAGGCCCGGCGGGTCAGCTCTTGCCCGCTGATGCCGTGCGGGAAGCCCGGGTAGTTCCTGATCATCGGGCTGTTCCCGGCCTGGCCGCCGGACACGTCCTGCTCCAGCACGACCGTCTGCAGCCCCTCGGACGCGGCGTACACCGCCGCGGTCAGCCCGGCCGGCCCGGCGCCGACGATGACCACATCCGCCTCGTCGACCCCGGAACGGGTGGTGCCGCCGACCGACTCGATGATCTCGGCCGGCGTCGGGGCCAGCATGGTCCGCCCGTCGTGCCGGATCATCACCGGCAGCCGCGAGCCGTCCAGCCCGTGCTCGGCCAGCAGCCGGCGCCCGGTGTCGCTGTCCGCCACGTGATACCGGTACGGCACGTTGAAGCGGGTCAGCAGCTTCCGCAGCTCGTACGAGGGGCGGTCCGCCGGGCCGCCGATGACGTGGAACAGCTCGAACGCCGCGTCCTGGTCCCGGGCCCAGTCGGCCAGGAACTCGCTCACCCCGCGGTACAGGTCCTGCTCGAGCATCCAGGGTTTGGACAGGTGGTAGTCGGCCTCGCCGAGGGTCATGGCCCGCACCACAGGGCTGCGTACCGAATAATCCCGTTCCACCAGCAGCACGCGCCTGGCCTGAGGATGCAGCACATGCGCGCGGGCCAGGAAGTCCGTGCCCGGCAGGCCGGCCAGGTCATGGTCGGCAATCAGCAGGGCCACCGGCACGCCGTGGGCGGCCAGCCGCTCCAGGGCGGCCAGCCCGGCGTCCGCCGTGGTCTCGCCGACGACGGTGAAGTCCTGGCCGAACCGCCGGTCCAGGTCCCCGGTCATGGCGCTCACCACGCCGGGGTCGTTGTCGATGACGAACAGGGCCGGCCTTGGCAGGCCGGCCCTGTTGCCCCCGTCAGCGTCCGGGCTCATCAGCCGGCCGGATGTTCTGGTTGACGTGGAACGTGTTGTCCGGGTCGTAGCGGCGCTTGACCTGGGCGAGCCGGGCGTAGTTGCCGCGGTAGGAGGCCTGGATCCGCTCCTGGCCCTCGTCCATCATGAAGTTGATGTACGCCCCGCCCGCGGACTCCGGGTGCAGCTCGTCCCAGTAGTCCCTGGCCCAGCCGGAGATCAGGCCGGCGTTGGCCGGGTCCGGGTCCACGCCCACGATGACCCCGGCGAAGCCGCCGTCCCGGTAGGCGAACGCGGTCGCGTCGGACGGCACCCGGCTGGCCGCGCCGTCCAGCGGGTACATGTGCATGGTCGAGTGGCCGGTGGGCAGCTGCGCGCCGAACTTCTCGTGCACCTCGATGGCCTTGTCGGTGATCCCGGTGAAGAAGTCCGTCCGCCAGTACCACTGCAGGCCGGCCGGGTACAGCGGGTCGAACGCGCCCTGCAGCGCGCTGAACGGCATGTCGTGCAGGCCAACCACGAGCGGCTTGCCGAACGACCGGATGGGCTCGAGGACCTTGTCCGCCTGGGCGTGCGGGCCGGTGTAGCACCACACGATGCCGCACGCCTTGCGGCCCCACAGTTCCTCCGGGAACGGCGGCGCCGGGGGGATGGTGAGCAGCGCGATCCAGCCGCTCAGCTCCTCGGGCAGGGACGGCACCAGGTCCCGGTACCAGCGCATGACCTCGGCCGTGTCGGCCAGGTCGTAGAGCACCGGGCCGCCGATGATGATGCCGTTCTCGCCGATGTCGTGGGTGCGGAAGGTGAACGAGGTCACCACGCCGAAGTTGCCGCCGCCGCCGCGCAGCGCCCAGAACAGGTCCGGGTGCGAGGTCTCGCTCGCGGTCACGAACGAGCCGTCGGCCAGCACCACGTCCGCGGACAGCAGGTTGTCGATGGTCAGCCCGAACCGGCGGGTGAGGTAGCCGATCCCGCCGCCGAGGGTCAGCCCGGCCACGCCGGTGCTGGCCAGGAACCCGGACGGGGTGGCCATGCCCAGCGCCACGGTGGCGTGGTCGACGTCGCCCCAGGTGCAGCCGGCGTCGGCCCGTACGGTGTGGTCCGCCGGGCTGACCGTGGTGCTGCGCAGCAGCGACATGTCGATGACCAGGGCGCCGTCGGCCACGCCCAGGCCCGCGGCGTTGTGGCCGCCGCCGCGGACGGCCAGCTCCACGCCGTGCTCGCGGCCGAACCGGACGCAGGCGATGACGTCGGCGACGTCCCTGACCCGGGCGATCGCCGCCGGGTGCTTGTCGATCATTCCGTTGTAGACGGCGCGGGCCTGGTCGTACCCGGCGTCGCCGGGCCGGATCAGGTCGCCGCGCAGGGCGCTGGCCAGGTCGTCGTACGGTGCGCTGGCCAGTCCGGACGTGGTCGCAGTCATGAGGGCTCTCCTGTGAGTTCGTGGCGCTTTTTAGCGCGCACGGAGACAGTAGGGAGGGCCCCGTTCGCGCAGCGTTCCGCTTTCTTATCCCGGTCCGGAACGGCCGCGAACGCCGCGGCCTCCGTTGGCCAGGTCCTGCTCGCAGCGCTGCAGCAGGGCCACGCTGCCGTGCCGGGCGGCCAGGTCCGCGGCCGCGCGCAGCCGGGCCGCCGCGGCCCCGTCCGTGTCCAGGGCCGCGCGCTGGCGCATCACCTCCGGCAGCCACCACACGTCGTCGTGGGTGTGCGCGGCGGCGACCGCGGCGTCCAGCGCGGACCGGGCCGCGTCCCGGTCGCCGTCGCGGACCAGCAGGCCGGCCAGCAGCGACAGCCAGTACGGCATCCGGGCGAACGCCCCGGCGGCGCGCAGGCTGGCGATACCGCGGCGGGCCAGCGCCGTGCCGGACCCGTCCGGGCGGGACCAGCCGCCCAGGATCAGCGCCCAGTCGCGGTAGTAGCCGAACCCGTACTCGTCGCACAGCCCGAGTACCTCCGCGGCAGTGGCGGCCAGCCCGTCCCGGTCGCCGCGCATCTGGTCGAGGACCGCGCGGTAGGACAGCGCCACCGCGAGGCAGTACGGCTCGCCGAGGTCCCTGGCCCGCTGCACGCACTCCCGGCTGACCGCGTCGGCCTGCGCATCCTCGCCGAGCAGCCAGTGCGCGTGCGCCGCGAACGACGGGGCGTGCACGTCCGGGCGGGTGCCGACGAACAGCCACAGGTCACTGGCCGACCGGGCGGCCTCGGCCAGATGGCGGGCCGCCTCGGCGGGCCGGCCCAGGCTGAGCGCCGCGCCGCCGACCGCGAAGTGCGCCGCGCTGCTCAGCTCCGTGCCGGGCTCGGCGAGGGCCAGCGCCCGGCAGGCGGTACGGTAGCTGGCCGTGGTCTCGCCGTGGACGAACTGCGAGGTCCACATCGTCACCAGGCCGGTGATCAGCGATTCGGTGCGGCCCAGCGACTCGGCCAGCGTGATCGACCGCTCGAGCACGCGGCGCAGTTCCGGTGCCGCGTAGCCGTCCCTGGCGTTCAGCGGGGCGGCCATGGATTGCAGGATGGCGAGCTCCTCGCTGTCCCGGCCGGGCCCCGCGGGCAGGCCGCGGAGCAGGGCCAGCGCCTCCCGGTACAGCCGGATCGCCTCGCCGTGCGCGAACCGGCCCGCCGCGATCTCGGCGGCCTGCTGGTAGTAGGTCACCGCGCGGGCGGGCTGCCCGCCGTGGGCGTGATGCGCGGCCAGCTGGGCGGCCACCGGGCCGGTGTCGTCGCCGTGCAGCAGCTCCAGGGCCGCCGCCAGGCGGCGGTGCAGCAGCCACCGCCGCGGCGGGCTGACCGAGTCGTAGGCGGTGTCGCGGAGCAGATCGTGGGAGAACTCGTAGCCGTCGCCGAGCTCGCGCACGATCCGGCGGCGCCACAGCTCGTCGACCGCGCCGACGACCGTGCCCGCATCCAGGTCGCTGGCCTCGGTCAGCAGGTCCAGGGTGAAGTCCGCGCCGGTGGCTGCGGCCAGGCCGGCCACCTCCCGGGCCGCCGGGGTGGTCTGGGCCAGCCGCTGGCGCAGCACCGCGGCCAGGTCGCCGGCCGGGACCGGGGCGCTGCCCGGCTCGTGGCTGCGCATCGCCTCGATGACGTACAGCGGGAAGCCGCCGGTGGCCGCCTGGAGCAGGTCCGCGTCCTGGCCGGTCAGCTCCCGCCCGGTGACCGCGGCGGCCAGCCGGGCGGTGTCGGCCGAGCCGAACGGGCGCAGGGCCAGCTCCCGGAGCAGCCCGGCGGACCGGATCCGGTCCGCCCAGCCGGCCAGCGCCAGGTCCTCGCCGTCGCCGTCGTCCCGCAGCGTGCCCGCCACCAGGACCGGGGCGCGGGGGTCCAGGCCCAGGCAGAACGGCAGGAAGGCGAGGGTCTCCTGGTCGCACCACTGCACGTTGTCGAGCACCAGCAAAGTCGGCCGCCCGGCCGCGAGCAGTGCCCGCGCCAGGCCTTCCAGGAACCGGTGCCGCTGCCAGGCGTCGGCCATCGAGCGCAGGCTGGCCGGCCCGGCGGGCTCGTTCTTCGGCGGGACCAGGCGGCTCACCTCGGCGCGCCACACCGGGTCCAGGGTCTCCGCCGCGGCCTGCACCGCCGGGGTCCGCAGCCAGTCGGCCACCGGGGCCAGCGCCAGCCGCCCGGCCACGCCGAAGCACCGGCTGAAGCTGACCACCGCGCGCTGGGTACGGGCCAGCTGCGCCAGCTGGGTGACCAGGCGGGTCTTGCCGACCCCGGCGCCGCCGCGGACCAGCACCAGGGCGGGCTGGCCGGCCGCGGCCGCCTGCCAGATGTCCTGCAGGCTGGCCAGCTCCGCGGACCGGCCGAGGAACTCCCCGGCCCCGCCGGTACGGGCCGCCGCCCCGGCGGGGGCAGCGGCGGCCGGGCCAGTGGTGGCCGGGCCAGTGGCCGGGAGAGTCTCGGAGCTCTGGGCCATCAGCCGCTCGAACACCTGCTGGGTGGCCGGGTCCGGGCTGACGCCCAGCTCGCGTTCCAGCACCGAGGCGCAGTGATGGTAGGTGCTCAGCGCGCCCGCCCGGTCGCCGAGGTCGGCCTGCAGCCGCATCAGCGCCCGGTAGCCGGTCTCCTCCAGCGGCAGCAGCCCGATCCGGCGCCGGGCTGCTTCCGCTGCCCCGGCCAGGTCACCGCCCCGGGCCCGCGCGCCGGCCAGCAGGTCGCACAGGTCCGCGCACTGGCGCTCGAGTTCGGCGCGCAGGTCCAGCAGCCAGTCGTCGTACAGGCCGGGCAGCAGGTCGCCGCGGTACTGGGCCACGGCCTGCGCGGCGTGGGCGGCGACCGCGGCGTCGTCGCCGGCCGCGGCGGCGGCCCGGGCCGCCGCCCGCTCGGCGGCGAACACCCGCAGGTCGACCCGGCAGGTGCCGGTGTCCCGCCAGCCCAGATCCCGCGCCGTGACCACCAGCGACGGCTCGCGGCCCAGCACCTGGCGCAGGTGGTGCAGCTCGCGTCGGAGGTTCGTGAGGGCCTGGGCCTCGGTGGACTCGGGCCAGAAGAGGCCCGCGATGAGCTGCCGGGCCTGCGGGCGGCCCGCATGGGCAGCCAGGTACGCGACGAGGGCTACGGTGCGGGACGACCGGGTCGCCGCGCCGGAGCCGTCGTCGTAGATGACCTGCTCCCCCAAGAGGGTCACGTGCAGCATGTCGACACGGCCTCCTGGCCCCAGAGTAAACGGAAGGTAATGTCCGGCGCCCCACCCAAGCGGAACCACCGGGGGAACCACGGCCCAGCGGGCGGCGTCGAAGGGGCGTAGATTTCCAGCCGCGACGGGGGATGATCGCGATGGCAGGACGGGGCGGATACCGGGGCGGGATAGCGGCTCGTGGCGGGCGCGGCGGCTTTAGCGCTGCTGACGGCGGGCTGCTTGGGCGCCAGGGAGGCCAGCCACGACGGATAGCCCGCTTATCCCGCTGCTCGGCGACGAGGTCGCCAAGGATGAGCCGGGACAGGCCGTTGTCCTCGACCGTCTGCTCGACCTGCAGGACACCGCGCCGCCGTCACCAGTACGCCCTGACCGGTCGGTCGTACCGCGTGGGACCCTAGCCCGGCGTGGCCGGGCTGGCGGACGCGGCGGCCAGCCGGGTCCAGGTGGTCACGAGCCACTGCTCGTACTGGTCGAAGCTCCAGTTGTACAGGTGGCCGGCCTGGAGGTAGGTCTCGGCCGAGCCGAGCAGGCCGGTGGTGTCGACGAGCCAGGCCACGTCTGCCCCGGCGGGCAGCAGGCCGTCGTCGGCCATC
>DASVBE010000153.1:0-9923 GCA_036375995.1 Streptosporangiaceae bacterium
TCGCCAGAATTTAGGATTACGGTATTGCCCGGCGAATCACTCCCCAAACGGCGAGGCCGTGACGGCCGGGCCAGGAAGCGCCACCCGGGCCGCAGCCAGCCAGGAACGGCGATCAGCCGTGGCGGCGGCCCGGCCGGCCGACGACTACCCGGCACTGGCCAGGCGACCCCAGCCGGCGAAGCCGGCCCCAGACTCGCGGCGGGCCGCGGCGCTGTTTTCCCGACGAGCGATGAGGCGCGACGAAGGAGCGCCGAGGGAGCGAGGAGGGAAGGCAGCGCCTCTCCAGCGGCCCGCAGCGAGCGGCCAGCACAGCCCGCAGCGAGCGGCTAGCACAGCACAGCTAGAGTTCTGCCGTGGCGTTCCTGGGCCGGCGGGCAGCCCCGGCGGCGCGGGCCGCCCGGATCAGCGTGCTGCTGGCGGCCGTCCTGGCGGGCGCCGCCTGCTCCGCGCCGAACTCGCCGTCGCCGGCCCCCGCACCATCCGGCTCGCCGGGGCCCACCCCGTCGCCGGCTCCCACGGCGACGCCCCACCGCGCGGCCGGCGCCCTGGGCGTCCAGGGCAGCTACCTGGTGGGCCACCGGCAGATGGTGCTCACCGAACCCCCGCACGCCGGCCCGTCCGGCGCCCGTCTCGGCCCGCGGCGGCTGCTGACCCTGATCCGCTATCCGCTGGCCCGCCCGCCCGCCGCGGGCTACCCGGCCCGCGGCCCGTTCCCGCTGCTGGTCTTCGCGCCCGGGTTCATGCAGTGCGCCGCTCCCTACGCGCCCCTGCTGCGGGCCTGGGCGAGCGCCGGGTACGTCGTGGCCGCGGTCAGCTTCCCGCGGACGGACTGCCGCACCGGGACCGCTGCCTACGAGCCGGACGTGGTAAACCAGCCCGCCGACATGTCCTACGTGATCACCAGGCTGCTGGCGCTGAGCGGCAGGACCCACGGCCTGCTGGCCGGCCTGCTCGACCCGCGCGAGGTGGCCGTGGCCGGGCACTCGGACGGCGCCGACACGGTGGCCTCGCTCGCGGCCAACGCGTGCTGCGCGGACCACAGGCTGGCGGCCGCCGCGGTCATGGCCGGGGCCGAATGGCCGGCGATGTCCGCGCTGTACTTCACGCACCGGGCCCCGCCGATGCTGCTCGTCCAGGGCAGCGACGACGCGTTCAACCCGCCGTCGCTGAGCGAGCGGCTGTACCGGGCCGACCCCGCGCGGGCGCGTTTCTACCTGTACCTTCCCGGGGCCACGCACACGGGTCCGTCGATGGGCTCGAACCCGGTGGAGCGGCTGGTCGCGCGGGTCACTCTGGCCTTCTTCAACCGGTTCGTGCTGCGGCACCCCGGCGCGGCCGCGGCCATGGCCAGGAACGGCAACGTCCCGGGCCGGGCCCGGCTGGTCAGCGCGGGTCAGCCGCCGCCGTGACCGCCGGGCCGGAAATAGTTGGTCCGGGCCCCAATTACGGCCAAGTGATCGCAAAAGAGTTATGTAGCATTGGTCAATGGCCCTCAGCAGCACCCAGACCGGGGCCTCTGTTCCGCTGCTCAGCCTCCGCTCCTCGCCCGGGCCGCCGTCCGCGCTCAACGGCGAGATGGTGCGGGACCGGCTGACCTCGCTGCTGGCCGGGCGGTTCGACCGGCCGGTGACCGCGCTGGTGGCCGGCCCGGGGTTCGGCAAGACCACTCTGCTGGCCCAGGCGGTGCGGCAGAACCTGGCCGGCCCGGTCGGCATCGACGCCTGGGTGTCCTGCCAGCCGGACGACGAGGAGCCCGCGGAGTTCGCCGCGGCCTGCTGCCGGGCGATCGGCCTGCAGCAGCCCGGGTCCGCCGGGCACGGCACCGACGTGCTCGCGGTGATGCGCTGGCTGTCGCCACTGGACGTCTGCCTGATCGTCGACGACGTGCACCAGATCGCCGGCTCGGCGGCGGAGCGGCTGCTGGCGCAGATCGTCCGCGGGCTGCCGAGCAACGGGCACGTGGTGCTCAGCGGGCGGGTGCCGCCCGGTGTCCCGCTGGCCCGGCTCCGGGCGTCCGGCGGCTGCGTCGAGATCAGCGAGCTGGACCTGGCCTTCACCGCCGCCGAGGAGCGCGAGATGGCCCGGCTGCTCGGCGCGCCGGTGCCGTCCGGGGAGCTGGCCGGCTGGCCCGCGCTGGTCCGCCTGGCGCTGACCTCGCAGCGCACCGTGGCGCACCAGTTCCTGTGGGAAGAGGTGGTCAGCAGCCTCGGACCGGAAGAAGCGCGGGCGCTGCTGGCTTTGGCGCTGGCCGGCTGGGCCGACGAGCGGACGCTGTCGGCGATGTGCGGCACGCCGGTCGGCACCGGCGCGCTCATCGCCAAGGTCCCGCTGCTGACTGTGACCGACGGCGGCACCGTGCGAGCGCACGACCTGTGGACCGAGTCGCTGGAGCGGCTGTACTCGTACGCCCAGATCACCGCGCTGCTGCCCGCGGTCAGGGACACGCTGCTGGCCCGGGGCGACGTGCTGCGGCTGGTGGACCTGGCGAGCCGGCTCCGCGACCCGGACCTGATCCGGGTGGCCGCGCGCGAGCTGGTCGGGTACTCGCTGGCCGCACTGCCCGTGCACCGGGCCCGCAGACTGCTCGCGGCCACCGCCCCTGACGACCGCGAGACCCCCGAGCTGCTGCTGCTCCGGGCCGCGATCGCGCACGCCGTGTCGATCAGCGACCCGGCCATCGACCCGCTGCTGGCTCAGGCCACCGCGGCGTTCCGGGCGGCCGGCGACGAGACCGGGGAGGCCGTCGCGCTGGTCCTGGCCGGGCGGGTGGCCAGCACCCGCGGCGCGTACACCGAGTTCCTGCAGATCGCGCTGCGGGTGGCCGAGCTGCCCACGGCCCGGGACGACCCTGTGCTGCGGGCGGTCAGCGAGCTGGTCACGGCCACGATGGCCGAGCTGAACGGCGACCTGGACGGTGCGCTGGAGGCGCTGAGCCGGCTGCCCGCGCCGGGCACGCTGGCCAGTGACCCGATCCGGGAGCCGTCCGCCCGGCTGCAGGTGTACATGCTGGTGCTGGCCGGCCGGGCGGAGGAGGCCGTGCCGATCGCCGACGCCGTACTGCGGACGGCGGCCAACGCGCACGTCCGCACCACCCCGCCGTTCGTCCGGTGGTCCGCCGGGGACCCGTCGGAGCTCACCGAGCTGCGCGCGGCCCCCGGCATCGCGCCCGAGACCAACGCCCGCGACAAGTTCTACTACGCGGCGCTGTCCTGCTACGTGCGGGCCTCGGTGGGCGACACCGGGGCGCTGCACGTGCTGGCCGGCCTGATGAAGAACATCGCCGTCAACCGGGCCGACCCGCGCGACACGGCCATGCTGGCCGCCGCCGATGCGGTCCGGCTGGTCGCGCTGCACGACGAGGCGGGAGCACGGCAGGCGCTGGCCGACCAGCTGGAGCGGTTCCCGGTCACCGACCCGCGCTGCGACGTGCAGCTGCGCCGGGCGCTGGCCACCGTGTACATCTGCGCGCCCGCGGTCCGCGCGGCCTGGGACGCGGCCCCGCTCGGCCCCTGCCACCGGCGCATGCACGCGGCGGCCCAGGCGTTCCTGGCCGCGCGCGAGGCCACGGGCCGCGACGCCGGCCCCGGGCCGGCGGACGCGATCACGGCGGTGCTGGCCGACACCGACGCGCTGCTGACCATGCTGCCGCTGCCGTTCTCGGCCGAGCTGGCGGTGCGCGCGCACGGGCACGGCCTGTCCGCCGGCCTGCGCGCGGTGGAGCTGCTCCGCCGCCGGGTCGGCAGCAACGTGACCGGCGAACTGCGCTGGCTGCACGAGCATGGCGACGGCGAGCTGTGCCGGCGGGCGGCCGGTGAGCTGCTGTCCGGCGGCAACAGGCCGGTCAGCCGGGTCCGGGTGGATGTGCTCGGCCCGACCCGGGTGTACATCGGCGGCCGCCCGGTGGACAGCCCGCTGGCCCGCCGGGCCCGGGTCCGGCAGCTGCTCGCGCTGCTGGCCGCCGAGCCGGACCTGCGCCGGGACCGCGCGATGGCGCTGCTGTGGCCGGACCTGGACCAGGCGGCCGCGTCCCGCAACCTGCGGGTCACCCTGACCTACCTGCGCCAGGTCCTGGCCAGCCCGCGGATGCTGCTGGTCGACTCCTCCGCGATCCGCCTGGTCGCCGTGCCCGGCCTGGAGGTCGACCTCTGGCAGCTGGACGCGCAGCTCGCCGCGGCGGCCCGGGCCCGGGACGCGGGCGACCAGGCCGGGCACGCCGCGGCGCTGGCCGCGGCCGCCGCGCTGTGGCACGGCGAGCCGCTCGCGGACCTGGCCGACCTGGAGGAGCTGACCGGGACCGTGACCCGGGTCAGGACCGCGCTGACCGACGCGGTGCTGCTGCTCGGCGAGGTCCGGCTGAGCGACGGCCTGGCCGCCGAATCGGTGCGGTGCGCGCAGACCGTGCTGGCCGAGGACCCCTACAACGAGCGCGCGCACCGGCTCGCCGTGGCTACCCAGCTGCACCTCGGCGACCACCAGGCGGCCAGGGACGCGGCCGCCCGGATGACCGCCGCGCTGGCCGAGGCCGGCGCCGCCCCGTCGGAGACCTCCCGCATCCTGCTCCGCCGGATGGCCGCCACCGGCGCCCGCGGCTAGCGCCCCGCTAACGGGCGCCGCCGACAGTGGGAACGCCGGGGCACGGGGCCCGGGCGCAACGGGGTGGCAACCATGAATGGCGACCTGGACGTGCGGGCGATGCGGCCCACGCCTTGAGTACGCCGGGCCGGCCGGTGGCACGCCGGGCCAGCTTGACCGCGAGCATCGCGGCCTCGGTCCCGGTGTTGGCGAAGCGGACCAGGTCCGCGCCCGGGATCCGGTCGCGGAGCAGCTCAGCGAACTCGATCTGCGGCACGGATGCGCCGGACCAGGCTGTGCCGCGGGCGAGGACGGCCTCGGCGGCCTGCCGGATCGGCGGGTAGCGGTGGCCGTGGATCAGGCTGAGCCCGTTGCCGAACAGGTCGACGTACTCGCGGCCGTCGAGGTCGTACAGGAACGGCCCGTCACCGTGGTCGAACACCACCGGGTACGGCGGGAACCAGCCGACCGTGCGGGTGCTGCCGCCGGGCATGGCCTGCTGCGCGCGGCGCATCATGGCCTGGGAGGCCGGGGTCCTGGCTAGGTAGGCCTCCGCGATCGGGACCTGCGTAGTCGTCACTCGTCGTCGGCTCCTGTGCTCGCCCTTGGTGGCTTCGGGGTCGGGGTCGGCGAAGATCTCCGGCCGGTGCGTCAGCCCACGCCGGGTCCGGCTGGTGTGCAGCCGGTGCACGGCGGCCGCGTCGTCCGGGGCCCGCCGCTCGAAGGCGTCGATCAGCAGCCGGTGCTCGGCGTGCGAGATCGCCAGCCGGTCCGGCAGCAGCGAGTAGACGCGGCGGTACTGCGTGGTGGTGTCGGCGAGGCTGTCGATGACTCTTCTCAGCCGTGGCAGCTCGGCGCCGGAGAACGTCAGCTCGTGGAAGCGCCGGTCCAGGTCCAGGAAGCCGGTCATGTCCCCGGCCGCGGCGCGTGCCTCGCCTTCCTCGTTGAGGCTGCGCATCTCGGCGATGATGCCCTCGTCGATCAGCGGGACGCTCTGCGCGACGGCGATCGGCTCCAGCGCCTCGCGCATCAGGTAGACCTCGATGAGCTCGCCGGGGTTGAGCCTGGCGACCCGCGCCCCGACGTCCGGGGCGAGCGTGACCAGGCCCTCGCTGGCCAGGTGGCGCAGGGCCTCGCGCACCGGGATCCGGCTCGTGCCGAACCGCTTGGCCACGCTGTCCTGGACGATCCGCTCGCCCGGGCGCAGCCGCCCGCTGACGATGTCGTCGCGCAGAGCCTGCCGTACCAGCTCTGTGAGCGGGACATCGGCCGGAGCCGCTTCCTCGGGCATCTGGATCCACCTTTGCTGCGCAGGCACGTCCTGACCGGGCCTATCGGCCCGGGTGAGCCTGGATTGGATCCAATCAGCTGGGGAGACGCCCCGTCAAGATCCCGGCACACCACCCTGCCAGGCCGTGCGGACGTTCTCGATCAGCGTGAGCATCAGCTGCTCCTGCTCGGTGAGCGACGGCAGGGCGCTGCGGGGAAGGCCGCTCACCTGAAGCGCGAGCCGGAATACATCAGGCCCGTCGAGAGCGATCAGGACCCTTTCCGTTGTCACCGGCGGTGACGTGCCGGAAACCCCGGTCAGGGTAAAGGCAAAGGCCGGGTCGCCGCCGACGGAAAGGTGCGTGATCCCGCTGGACCGAACCGCGGATCCGGGTGGCCGCGACGCACATGGCTGGATGTCCCGGAAGAAATCCCTGGCCTGGGCTGGCCCGGGTCGCTGGTAGATCTCCTGGTAGGCACCGTAGGCGCCGGAACTCCCTGAGCCGGTGGCGGCCGCGCGCGTCACGTCCACCCGGCGGACAGCCGCCGTCAGGCCCAGCTTGCTGGCCTTCTGGCGGGCGCTGGAATTGCCGATCCGGGCGCTGAAGAGCGGGCACGATATGCGCCCGGCAGCCGGGTTCAGGGCAACCAGGGAACCGCCGGTGCTGAAATTGCCGTCCGTCACGGTCTCGCTGCGCTCGCTGGGCCCGCGGCGGCCGCGGAAGAAGTCCGATTGCGGGAGCAGGGCCGCTTCGAGCTGGCTGCCGGTGAGCTGGGCTGCCGCGCCGCCGGAGTGCGCGGTGGCAATCTTGTACGAGGTCACGAACGCGCCGGCCGCCAGCACGGCGGTGACGGTGGCCAGCACGCCGGTCTGGGCCGCGGTGTGCGCACCGAGCCAGCGCCGCACCCGGCCCCGTGGCGGGCGGGCCTGGGCGGGCGGCGGCGGTGCCGTGCGCGGCAGGCTCTGCAGCTCGACGATCGCCGCCGCGGCGGCCGCCTTGTCGCCCTCGAACAGTGCCCGGGTGTGCTCTTCCTGCAGGAAGTACTCCAGGTCCGGCTGGCTGCCGGCGGCCCTCGCCTCGTGCAGGCCCAGCGCGATCAGCTGGATCCAGGCCCGGGTCTGCCGGGCCCGCATCGCGGCCGGGGCCGCGGCCCGGATGAACCGGCTGGCCAGCTGCGGGTCCTCGTTGCGGCCGGCCAGCTGCCGGGCCACGGCCACCAGCAGGTCCGCGCTGACCGGCCGCGCCGCGTCGCCGGAGACCAGCAGCGGCAGCAGGCCCCGGGCCGCGGTCTGTGCGCTGGCGGGCGGCCAGGTGGCCCGCACGGCGGCGTTCGCGTCCGCGGTAATGCTGATCTCATGGCCCTGCTCGGTGACCAGCCGGGCGGTCAGCAGCTCGGCGGCGACGGCGAGGTCCCCGCCCGGGCGCAGCGGCGCCATGCCGGTCACCGCCGCGAAGAGGTCGGGGGGCACGCCCGCGCCGAGGGAGGCCAGCGCAACCAGCACCTGGCGGGCGGGCCCGGACAGGCCGCCCGCGAGTACCGTCGCCACCTCGGCGACGGACAGCTCAGGCAGCGGCCGGTGGCCTGGCCACCATTCGGTGCTCCGCAGGAACGCCGCGTACAGCAGGAGCCGCTGGACCTGGCCCGCGGCCAGGTCGCAGGCCTGCTCGGCCTGTGCCTGCTGCAGGCCCGCCGTGTCATGGCCGAGTTCCCTGGCCACCAGGGTCAGCGCCGACCGCCGGTCCAGCGGCTCGATCTCGCGGGCGGCCCCGGCCCGGCCGATCGTGAGGTGCTGCGACGTCAGCAGGAAGACACAGTCAGGGAAGGTGGCCAGCAGCCGGGTGACCTGGCCAGCGGGCAGCTCGCAGTCGCAGATCACGACCAGCGCGGCGATCCCGCGGGCCGCCGCGGCGAGCTGCTCTTCCGCCGGGGCGGCCACGTTGACGCGGAAGAACACGCCGGCCAGCAGTTCGCAGACCGTGGTCAGGGTGTTTTCCTGGCTGAGCCGCGGTCGCAGCTCGACGCCGCGGACCGCGTCGCGGCTGAGCTCGCGGATCACCGCCCGGGCGATGGCCTTCTTCCCGATGCCGGCCGGCCCGTAGAGCTGGACGCTGGTCTGCGCTCGCAGCTGCGCGGCGACCTGGCCGACGATCGCCGCCCGGCCGACCGGCTCGGGCTCGCGCAGCGTGCGGAGGACGGGGATCTCCTGGGGCCGCAGTTCGGTGAGGTCATGGACCTGGGCGGTGTCGCCGGCCATCTGAAGCTGCACGGAGGTGGCGCGGCCGCCGCCGCTGGTGCCGCCGGCGGCGGTATCGCCAGTGGCCGCCCGGCCGGCCGGCGCCCCCCGGGCAAACTTCGCCATGTCCGCCGGTGCTTCCCTAGACGTTCAGCGCGCTGTAGGTCGGCAGGCCGAACTGGGCCGCCAGCGGGTTCCATGCGCCCACGAACTGGTACTTCTCGTTCATCGCCAGTTCCGAGAGCCGCAGGCCAGCGTCCCAGGCCGGGTCGCCGTTCTGCGGGGCCGGGCAGGTTCCCGCGGACCCGGCGTGCCGCATCCAGGCGATGAAGCGGTGGTCCGCGGAAATCGAGTAGTTCATGGCCCGGACCAGGTTGCTGATCAGCGCCGGGCCGCCCGGCACGGAACCGCCGGACAGGGCGCTCACCTCGCTGAGGGCAGCCTCCCTGGTGCGGATCGACTGGTTCATCATCGCGACCCCGGCGCCGGTGCCGATCGTGCAGTTCTCCACGCCGCTGGTGGCGTTCACCGTGATGCGCCGGGCGGCCGAGCTCTGCCGCACCGCGGCGGCGAGCTGCTGCAGCTCATCGGTCTCGGACCGGGCGGGGCTGACCGCCGGCACGGGGCTGGCCCCGCTCCGCGGCGGGGTGGCGCCCGCGGCCTTGGCCGGCCGGGTCCCCGGCTGGGCGCTCAGGCCGGACACGGGCACCGCCTGCGTGGTGAGGCGGGCCGGCCCCGGCGGGCTCCGGAGCAGCCCGACTGCGGCCCCGGCTCCCCCGGCCACGGCAATAGCCGTGACCATCAGCGCGGCTAACAGCCCCACACGGCGCGGGGCTGGCAGGCCGCTGGCCGCGGCGCCCCGGTAAGAACCGGGGAGCACCGCCCCGCTGATCGGCTGACCGCAATCCGGGCAGAACCTCAGGCCCGGCCTGTTCTGTGGCTTTCCGCAGTTCCGGCACGAAAACGCCATCGGATCCCCCATGACCCCGATCGCACCGGCCGTCCCCAAGGCACCGGCGAAACCCCTTGAGTCCCAGTGTGACCGTCTATAGGGCCGTACGTCCAGACATAGCGGTCAGCCGGGATGGTCCGGGGATGCCGCGGCGACGTGGGTCAGTCCAGCCAGACCCGGGTCGCGGCCTGGCCTGCGGCCAGCGCCTGGCCGAGGCTGCCGGGGGTGCATTCGTTCGACTGGCAGATGCCGATCAGCCCCTGGCTGAGCCGGGCCCGGTCGATGCGCGGCGGGTCGCCGTCCCCGGCCCCGTCGGCCGCGGTGGCGAACCCGTCATGGGCCAGGATGATCGCGCCCGGCTGGGTCAGGGCGCGCACGCCGGACAGCCGCTCGTCGTCCGTGGTCTCCATCCAGTCGCGCAGATCCGCCGTCCACACCACCGGGGTCAGCCCGGTCCCGCAGATGGCCTGCCAGGTCGCGACCGACTGGCCGCCGTACGGCGGGCGGAACCACCGCACCTCCCGGCCGATCGTGTCCTCCAGCTCGTGCCGCGCATCCGCGGTCCGCGGCGCGACGTGCGCCGGGTCCAGCGTGGTGAGCCGCTGGTGATCGACCCCGTGCAGCCCGATCTCGTGCCCCGCGGCGAGCACCTCGGACAGCAGCCCCGGATACCGGCGGGTCCGGGACAGCAGGACAAAGAACGTCGCGGTCACCCCGTGCTCGGCGAGGACTTTCAGCACCACATCAGTGCCGCCCGGCTCCGGCCCGTCGTCGTAGGTGAGCACCACCGGCCGCTCTCCCGCGCCCGGCTCCACCGCCCACACCGACGCCCCCGGCGCCTGAACCCCGTCGTGCCCATCAGCGTCTGTCACGCTGACGACAATACGGTGCGGA